>NZ_FUZV01000002.1:1200000-1500000 GCF_900167565.1 Pseudoxanthomonas indica | reverse complement strand
CGTCCGTGCCGTTGACGCCAGGCGCAAGGTCAGTGATGCGGTTATTCTGCATGCTCATGTTGTTCACAACATTGATGCCGGCATCACCCCTAATCTCAAGTTTCGCACCGTCAGCTTTTATCCGAGCTACCTGATCCTGCATTTGGTTGGTGCTCGAGATCTGCCAGGCAGACCCCGTCGAAGCATTCTGGTTTACACAGTCAGGATTGGTGTTCGAGATCACACCATTGTCAGACCTGATCCGTACGCCTTCCGGTCCGTCGTTACAGAGTCCCAAATAGGCCTCAGCCGCCATCGCCGGCCCGGAAGGCACCGTCATACCGCCCGCACCCACGGCTACGACCAAAGCAAGGGTACTTGCGCTGACCGCCGCCCCTGGCAGGGTCTTGCTCTTCTTCTTGCGGCCCTTGGCAAATTCCGATGCTACGACCCACTGGCCAAGTTCGGTACTCCACACAACACGGTATACGGTATTCATTCGATGCTTCCGAAATAAGGATTGAGAATCTTGCGAGCGCTCTTTCTGCGCACCAGCAGTCCACTTCCCCATTGAGTGGGGCTGCCGCAAACAGCAATTCTCGTCATCACGGTAGGAGTTGATATCGGAACCGTCTGAAATTGCCCCCATCCACGCTTGAATCACCGTCAAACTGTCATTGGGAAAGCACGGCCAATAATGGCCACAGGCATTTTGCAGATGACCCGAGCCGCTGAACTTCCTTACGTGTTTCCAGGCCGACTGGACGGCCGACCGTGGTTTGAAGGCGTTCTGTCCACGCAGCAGCTAGCGAATTCGGCGACGCAGTTGGCCCCCGCAAATGTGAAAAAGGCCGCTTGCGCGGCCTTCTTCGTTTCCCTGATTGCGCCGTTGTTACTGGCGCAGCGGCTGTAGTCGAATCTCCACCCGGCGGTTGAGCGCGCGGCCGGAATCGGTGTCGTTGCTGGCAATCGGATAACGCTTGCCCATGCCGACAATCTCGAAGCGCTCACGCACCAGGCCCTGTCCAATCAGATAATTGCCGACCGACGAGGCGCGCTGCTCGGACAGGCGCTGGTTGACCGCATCCGTGCCAATGCTGTCGGTATGGCCGGTCACTTCCACGATGGTCTGGTTGTACTGCTTGAGCGTGCTGGCGATATTGTTGAGGGCCGGATAGAACTGCGGCTTGAGTTCAGCCTTGCCGAAATCGAAGGTCACGCCATCGGGCAGGTTCAATTTGATCACATCGCCTTCGCGGGTTACGTCCACGCCGGTACCGGCGGTCTGTCGGCGTAGTTCGGCTTCCTGCCGATCCTGATAGGCACCGATGGCGCCGCCGGACAATGCACCCACACCCACGCCCACCAGTGCGCGTTGGCGACGTTCGGTGGCGTCGCTGCCACTCAACAAGCCCACCGCGGCACCGATGCCCGCGCCAATCAGGGCGCCGGTACGGGTACGGTTGGGGTCGTTGGGGTCGGAGGTCTGGCCGGTATAGCTGGCGCAGGAACTGGCCAGTACGGTGATGCCCAGGGCCAGCAAGGTGGTCTTGACCGCGTGTTGATTCATTCGACTTTCTCCTTCGTCTATGGGCCGGAGCCCGCCGTCATTCAGGGTCGTCAAGGTAGCGACTGCCGAATGTCCGTCAGGTGAAGAAGTGTCGAGCCCGTGCCCCCCTGTTCAGGCGGTCGTCGGCAACAGCGCGTCGGCCGCAGCCGCGTCCAGCGCATGCTCCCAGTTACCCATCAGGGCCAGATACAACAGCTTTTCAAATTCCGGCCCAAACCTGCGCATCACCGCATCGGGATCAGGCACCAGCCGCGCATCGCCAATCAGGCCAAAATGGACGCGGCCGTTGTAGCTGAGGATCGAAACACCCAGGCCGATGGAACCAGTTTGCGGCACCCAGAACATCATTTCCCGGACCCGGCTTCCGCCCATGTACAAAGGTTGCTGCGGACCCGGCACATTGGTCGCTACCGCCGTAGCCTTGCGGCTGAACAACTCCAGCGCCACGCCTTGCAGCGACGCCGGGGCCATGCCGAGCGCCGCCAGCAGGCCAAAGGCGACGATCGCCTGGCGGGAGTTCTTCAACTGGTTCATCGATTCGGTCACGCGTTCCAGTCGGCGCACCGGATTGGGTTCGCCCACTGGCAGCTCCAGGAACACCAGGCCGAAGTGGTTGCCCAGCTTCTTGGCGTGCTCGAGCGGCCGCAGATTCACCGGCACCGTGGCGCGCAGGGTAATGCCCTCCACTTCTTCGCCGCGTTCAATCAGGTACGCGCGCAGCGCACCTGCAGCCGTGGCCATCAGCACATCGTTGACCGTACAGTCGCAGGCACGCCCCACGGCTTTGACTTCGTCCAGTTCCAACGGCTCGGCCCAGGCGACCCGCTTGCTGACGCCCAGCGGCCCACGCAGCAAGGTAGGCGGATCATCCGGCAAGGCCAGCGCGGTGAGCAGTTCGCGGCCGATCTCGCCGCCCTCCTTCGCCAGCATGGTGGCCAGGGTGGGATCACGGTACATCTCCATGCCCTTGCCGAGCATCTTGCCGCCCAGCTGCACATAGCGATCCACTGCGCCAACCCGGCGGACCACTTCCACGCCGTCCTTCTTCAACCAGGCCGCGCGCAGTTCGCTGCTCTTTTCCGGCTTGCGGGTGGTATCGGTCAGCGACAACAACACCTGCACCAGCGCAATGCCGTCGGCATAGCTGTGGTGGATGCGCGCCACCAGCGCCGAGCCACCGCGATAGCGCTCCACCAGGTGGAATTGCCACAGCGGCTTGCTGCGATCCAGCGGCGTGGAGGCCATCTGGCTGACAAAACGCTCCAGCGCCCGCTTCTCGGAGCGCGCATCGGTGCGGCCGGGCAACGCCGACAAGCGCACATGCCAGTCGAAATCGAACTGCGCATCCTCCACCCAGGCCGCACCCGTCGGCCCGTCCACTGCTTTCTGCCGAAAGCGTGGATAGGCCAGGAATCGTTTACGCACCACCTGTTTGAGCTTCTCCAGCGTCATCGGCTCATCAAACATGAGCACGCCGGTGATCATCATGGGATTGGTCGGCCGGCACATGCGCAACCAGGCGGTATCGACCCGCGACATCGGTTCGCGGCGCGGCCTGGCTGGTTTCTTCTGGGTTGCCATGCACCCTCCCCTCGCTCTGCCGCGAGTGAAGCACGGCCCGCGAGAAGGCGTCAAACCGGCGCATAGCGCCGGCGCGCTCAGTCCTTGCTGGCGGCGTAAGCGGCCAGCGCCGCTTCCCTGCCCTCGGCCAGATCCACCAGCGGTTGCCTCGGATAGTCGGGCGCCAGCCGCTGGGCCAACTCGGGACTCAACCAGGGCGCGAAGCGCTCCTTTACCGGCAGCGCCTGCAGTTCCGGCACCCAGCGGGCGATGTACTCGGCCTTGGGATCGAAGCGCTGCGCCTGAGTCACCGGATTGAATACGCGGAAGTACGGCGAAGCATCGGCGCCCGTGCCGGCGGTCCATTGCCAGCCCAGGGTGTTGTTGGCCAAATCGGCATCCACCAGCGTGTCCCAGAACCAGCGTGCGCCCTCCAGCCAGTGATAGCGAAGATGCTTGCACAGGTAGCTGGCGACGATCATGCGCACCCGGTTGTGCATGTAGCCAGTGGCCCAGAGTTCGCGCAGTCCGGCATCGACTATCGGTACACCGGTCCGTCCTTGTTGCCACGCACGCAGGGCGGCGTCGTCAACGCGAGCCCAGTTGAAATGCTCGAAGCGCGGATTGAGGTTTTCGTTCGGTGTTTGCGGAAAATGATGCAGCAGGTGGTAGGCGAACTCGCGCCAACCCAACTCGCGCACATAAGCATCGACATGACGCGCATTGGCGGCGGTGCATGCCTGCTGCAAGGCATGCACCACACGCCATACTGCAATCTCGCCGAAATGAAGATGTGGCGACAGCCGAGAAGTGCCGATGCGATCCGGGCGATCGCGATCTTCGCTGTAACCGTTCAACGCGCCATCGATGAAGATTTCCAGCGCTTCATGTGCACCGGCTTCACCGGGTTGCCAGTGTTCCCAGAAGCTTTCGTCCCAGCGCGGCCGCGGCTGCAAGCCCAAGGCGTCAATCGACACGTGGCCGTCCAGCGTTGGCGGCTCTGGCAAGCGTACCGGCGCGGTCCACGGTGCAGGCAGGCGCAAATTCGCCTGCGCATTCTTCCAGAACGGTGTGAACACCTTGTAAGGCCCGCCACTCTGCGTGGCCATGTCCCAAGGCTCGAACATCAACGTGCCATTGAAGCTCTCCACCTCGACGCCCGATTCGCGCAGGCGCCGCTTCAAGGCCGCATCACGCGCCTGCGTGGCCGGCTCGTACTTGCGATTCCAGAACACCGCCTGCGCGCCGCTCCGGCGCAACAGGCGGTCGAGGGCCCCGTCCGTGGGGCCCGTGCACACGTGCAGCGCCGAACCGCGCTGTTCCAGTTCCTGCTGCAAGGCTTGCAGCGAACGGTGCCGCCAGGCATCGGAGGCGGCGCCGGGAGCCCAGGCACCCTCTTCCTCGGGTGCGTGGATGTAGACGGGAACCGGCGTATGGCCGGCTTCCAACGCCGCCCTCAGCGCTGGCTGGTCATCCAGGCGCAAATCGTGGCGGAACCAGACCAGGGCGAGGCTCATGTCGCCTTATTCGAAACTGCCAATCGAATCGTGCGAGAGATTGTCGAAACGGGTGTACTCGCCAAAGAACTTGAGCTTGCAGCTGCCGGTGGGACCGCTACGTTGCTTGCCGATGATGATCTCGGCCAGGCCCTTGTCCGGCGAATTTTCCTTGTTGTAGTAATCGTCGCGGTAGATGAAGACGATCATGTCGGCGTCCTGCTCGATGGCGCCTGATTCGCGCAAGTCGGCCATCACCGGACGCTTGTCGGTACGGGTTTCCAGCGAGCGGTTGAGCTGCGACAGCGCAATCACCGGCACGTTCAATTCCTTGGCCAGGCCCTTGAGCGAACGCGAGATCTCGGAGATTTCGGTGGCGCGGTTTTCGCTGTTGCCCGGCACCGACATCAGCTGCAGGTAGTCGATGACGATCAGGCCCAGGTCGTGTTCGCGCTTGAGACGGCGCGCCTTGGAGCGCAGCACGTCCGGCGACAGGCCCGGCGTATCGTCGATGAAGATCTTGGTTTCCTTGAGCATGCGGATCGCGCTGGTGACGCGACTCCAGTCCTCGTCTTCCAGCTGGCCGGTACGCAGGCGGGTGGCGTTGACCCGGCCATTGGAGGAGATCAGGCGCAATGCCAGCTGCGCCGCGGACATTTCCATCGAGAACACGGCCACCGCCTTCTTCGACTTGATCGCGGCGAACTCGGCGATGTTCAGGGCGAAGGTGGTCTTGCCCATGGCCGGACGCGCGGCCAGGATGATCAAGTCGGTGGGTTGCAGGCCGGCGGTCATCTCGTCGAAATCGGTGTAGCCGCTGGGCAGGCCGGTGACGTTGCCACCGTTCTCGAAGCGGTTCTGCAGGACTTCGAATGCGTCCTTCAGCGCGGTGTTCATGCCGACGAAATCGGTGCGGCCACGCGCACCGGCCTCGGCAATGGCAAACACCTTCTGCTCGGCCATGGCAAGCATCTCGGCGCTTTCCTTGCCCTCGGGCTGGAAGGCGTCGTTGACGATGTCGGTACCGACATCGATCAGCTGCCGCATCACCGCCTTGTCGCGCACGATTTCCGCGTAAGCGGTGATGTTGGCGGCCGAGGGCGTGCTGCTGGCCAGTTCGATCAGGTAGGCGCCGCCCGCGACTTGCTCGAGATGTCCCTGCGACTCGAACCATTCGCCCAGGGTCACCGCGTCATAGGGACGGTTGCGCTCGGCAAGTTCGCAGATGGCCCGATAGATCAGCTGATGATCACGCCGGTAGAAGTCCTTGTCGGTCAGCTTGTCGTTGATGCGGTCGTAGGCTTCCTGCGACAGCATCAAGCCACCCAGCACCGCCTGTTCCGCATCAATCGAGTGCGGAGGCAACCGCAACTGCTCGATGCGCGCATCCTGCGGGTCGTTGCGGAAACCGGGGCGTGCGGACATGGGCGGGGACGACTCCTGTGGCCGTGGTGATAGGGAGGGAAGTACAGGCAACGCGAAAGCAGGCATGGTATGTCGCTGCGCTCGGCGGGGGTTGCAGATAAGTCTGTGGATATCCTGAGGGCATCTCAGACGCTGCGACTGGAGGTGGCTCCGCCTGTCGGAACCGCTCCGGTCTGGAAAACAAAACAGGCGCCTTGCGGCGCCTGCTCAGTGCGAACCGCTGCCCTGGACTCAGGCTTCGGCTTCGACCACCACCTTGACGGTGATTTCGACGTCGGCGTGCAGCTTGACCAGCACGTCGTACTCGCCAATGTTGCGCAGCGGGCCTTCGCCCATCACGACTTCGCTCTTTTCCAGCGGGAAGCCGGCAGCGGTGAAGGCGTCGGCGATATCGCGCGGACCCACCGAACCGAACAGCTTGCCTTCGGTCGAGGCGTTGGCCTTGACCGTCACGCTGGCGCCTTCCAGCTTGGCGCTGCGGCTTTCAGCTTCGTCGTGCGAGGCCTTGGCCTTGGCTTCGTAGTCGGCGCGCTTGGCTTCGAACTCGGCCAGGTTGGCAGCGGTGGCCGGCACGGCCTTGCCCTGCGGCACCAGGAAGTTGCGGCCGTAGCCCGGCTTCACGTTGACCTTGTCGCCGAGGACGCCGAGGTTGGTCACTTTCTGCAGAAGAATCAGTTGCATGGTTTTCTCTCAATTCGTTAGCGGACCGTGCGGCCCGCAGCGCGAGGGCTGTCCGAATGGATGGCTCAGACGTCGTGGTTGTCGGTGTACGGGATCAGCGCCAGGAAACGGGCGCGCTTGACCGCCGTGGCCAGCTGGCGCTGGTAACGCGACTTGGTGCCGGTGACGCGGCTCGGGACAATCTTGCCGGTCTCGGTCAGGTACTGGCGCAGGGTGTTGAGATCCTTGTAGTCGATCTCTTTCACGCCTTCGGCGGTGAACTTGCAGAACTTGCGGCGACGGAAGAACTTGGACATGGGTGTGCTCCTCAGGCGGCTTCGGCGTTGTCGGCGGCGGCGTCGTTGCTGCCCTCGCCTTCGTCATCATCACGACGGCGGCGCTCGCCGCGCTCGCCCTTGTCGCCCTTCTCGTCCTTGTTCTTCATGATCAGGGACTGCTCGGTGTCGGCGTCATCGCGCTTGATCACCAGGTGACGCAGGATGGCGTCGTTGAAACGGAACAGCTCGACCAGCTCGTTCATCACGGCCTGGTCGGCTTCGATGTTGAGCAGGACGTAGTGGGCCTTGACCAGGTTCTGGATCGGGTAGGCCAGCTGACGGCGGCCCCAGTCTTCCAGACGGTGGATTTTGCCGCTGCCATTCTCGACGAGGCTCTTGTAGCGCTCGATCATGGCCGGCACCTGCTCGCTCTGGTCCGGGTGGACCAGGAACACGACTTCATAGTGACGCATCGTTGTATACCTTTCGGATGTGGGCCCGGCAAAGCACCGGGCGGACAGCTCCCCGTCGTTGCAGCACGCGGTGGAGCAAGGGCTCCTTGGCAGCCAGAGGCCGCAAGGAGCCGGAAATTATGTCAGCTCAATGGCTTGCAGGCAAATCCCGGCCCTTCTGACCCGCCATCCAGGCGTCCATGTGCCGCTCCAGGGTCTCCAGCGGCACCGAGCCGGTGTTGAGCACCTCGTCATTGAAGGCGCGCAGGTCGAACTTCGGCCCGAGGGTGGTCGCAGCCTTCTCACGAAGCTCTGAGATTTTGAGCTGGCCAATCTTGTAGGCCAGCGCCTGACCCGGCCAGGCGATATAGCGGTCAATCTCGTTGACGATGTCCTGGTCGGTCTTGGCGGCATTGGCCTTGAAGTAGGCAATGGCCTGTTCCCGGCTCCAGCCCATCGAGTGCATGCCGGTGTCCACCACCAGCCGCACGGCCCGCCACATGTCATAGGTCAGCTGGCCGAAGCGGTCATAGGGGTCGTCGTACAGGCCCATGTCATAGCCCAGGCGTTCGGCGTACAAGCCCCAGCCTTCGCCATAGGCGACGAAATAGGCCGTCTTGCGGAACATCGGCATGTCCGGCAATTCGATGCCGCGCGACATCTGGAAATGGTGGCCCGGCACCGCTTCGTGCAGCGACAGCGCCATCATTTCCCACTTCGGCCGCGACTCCGGCTTGTACAGGTTGACGTAGTAGAAGCCGGCGCGGCTGCCATCGGCGGCGCCCGGCTGGTAGTAGGCCGTGGTGGTATCCGGCGCCACGTTGTCCGGAATCGGCCGCACGCCGTACGGCAGGCGCGGAATGGTGTGGAAGACCTTCACCAGTTCCGGATCGATGCGCTTGGACAGCGCCTGGTAGGCGGTGAACAGTTCTTCCGGAGTCTTGTAGAAAAAGCGCGGGTCGCTGCGCAAGTGATCGAAGAACGCGGGCAGGTCACCCTTGAAGCTCACCTGCCCCTTGATGTTCTCCATCTCGGCGCGGATGCGCGCCACTTCCTTCAGGCCCAGAGCGTGGATTTGCTTCGGCGTGAGCGGGGTCGTGGTGTAGTACGCGGCCAATGCGGCGTAGTAGTCCTGGCCGTCGGGCAAGGCGCTGATCGCGATGGTGTCGCGGCTGGCCGGCAGGTAGGTCTGCACGAAGTAGGCCTGCAGCTTGCGGTAGGCCGGCACGATTTCGTTGCTGATCAGCTTTTTGGCATCGCCCTGCAAGGCCGCGCGATCGGCCTCGGAGATGGTGTCGGGAAACTTCTGGAAGGCCCGGTAGAACGGGCTTTTGCCAGGGTCATCGACGATCTGCGCGGCAATTTGCCCCTGCACGCGCTCCATCAGCACGCGCGGCGGCATGTAGCCGGCCGCCTGCCCCTTCTGCATCAGCACCAGAATCTGCTCGACCCAGGTGTCGATGCCGCCCATGCGCGACAACCACTTGCGGTAGTCACCGGTGTTCTCGAACGGCACGATCTCGGCCATGCCATCGGCCAACTGCACGCCGACCTGGTGGCTCAGCGGCAGCAGTTCCTCGTGGAAGCGCTGGCGCGAGACGGCCTGCTGCAGGTTCCACTCGAAGGTGTCGTAGTTGAGCTGGTCGGCCGGCGTCAGGCCGTCGCGGCCGATCGCATGCAGGCGCTGAAGCGCAGACTTGTCGGCCTCCGCGCGCCTGCCGATGGCGGCCAGCGAGTAGTCGGTCCAGCGATCGTTGTAGCGCACGTCGCCGTTGTAGCTGGCGTTTTCAGGGCTGTCACTGAGCCCGCGCTCCCACTCTTCGGCAAACAGTTTTTCCAGTGCGGCATGCTTGTCGACGGCGACCTGCGCGTGCAGCGGCGCGATGCCACCCAGCGCCAATGCGGCAACCAGGCAAAGTGTTCGGACCATGGGACTCTCCCCCGGGGAAAGTCGGCAAGCTTATCCGGAGCCACGCGCTCCGGGCAGTGTCAAGCGCTACCCTGCCCGGCTCAGGCCACGTCGGCCTGGGTGGTGAAGCTCTCGCCGCAGCCGCACTCGGCGGTGGCATTGGGATTGCGAAACAGGAAGGTCTCACCCAGGCCCTGCTTGGCGAAGTCGATCTCGGTGCCATCCACCAGCGGCAGGCTGGTCGGGTCCACATAGATGCGCACGCCCTCGAAGGTGAAGACCTGATCGCCCTCGCGCTCTTCCAGCGCCAGATCGGCCACATGGCCCCAACCGGAGCAGCCGGTGCGGGTCACGCCAAAACGCAGGCCCAGCGCAGCCGGGTTCTGCGCCAGGAAGTGCTGGACGCGGTCAAGGGCGACAGGGGTCAGGCTGATGGACATGAAAATCTCCAGGCGATGCGCGAATTATAGGCCGGTGGCAGTCCGCTGCGGCCCGGCTCCGGTAAACTCCACCGTTCCATAAATGGTTCTGTTACCGAAGGATTCAAGCTATGACGGTGGTGAGCGTCGAACATGCGCTGGCGGGCAAGATCCCGGCCGGCGGCGAGGTCACGGTACGCGGCTGGGTGCGCACGCGGCGCGATTCCAAGGCGGGCCTGTCTTTCGTCAATGTCAGCGATGGCTCCTGCTTCGCCTCGATCCAGGTGGTGGCCAACAACACCCTGGACAACTACGAATCCGAAGTGAAGCACCTGAGCACCGGCTGCGCGGTCATCGCCACCGGCACCCTGGTCGCTTCGCAGGGCCAGGGCCAGAGCTTTGAAATCCAGGCCAGCAAGCTGGAAGTGGTCGGCTGGGTCGAGGATCCGCTGACCTACCCGATGCAGCCCAAGCAGCACAGCCTGGAATACCTGCGCGAATTCGCCCACCTGCGTCCGCGCACCAACCTGTTCGGTGCGGTCACCCGCATCCGCAACTGCCTGTCGCAGGCCGTGCACCGCTTCTTCCACGAGCGCGGCTTCAACTGGATCAGCACGCCGATCATCACCACCTCCGACGCCGAAGGCGCCGGCCAGATGTTCCGCGTCTCCACGCTGGATATGGCCAACCTGCCGCGCACCGCGAGCGGCGAGGTCGATTTCTCGCGCGATTTCTTCGGCAAGGAAACCTTCCTGACCGTGTCCGGCCAGCTCAACGTCGAGGCCTACTGCCTGTCGCTGAGCAAGGTCTACACCTTCGGCCCGACCTTCCGCGCCGAGAACAGCAATACCACTCGCCATCTGGCCGAGTTCTGGATGATCGAACCGGAGATCGCCTTCGCCGATCTGGCCGAGGACGCCGACCTGGCCGAAGAATTCCTGAAGTACCTGTTCCGCGCCGTGCTCAACGAGCGTGGCGACGACATGGCCTTCATCGCCGAGCGCGTGCAGCCGGACGCCATCACCCGCCTGGAAACCTTCATCAACGCGCCGTTCGAGCGCATCGACTACAGCGAGGCGATCAGCCTGCTGCAGAAGTCGGGCAAGAAGTTCGAGTTCCCGGTCGAATGGGGCCTGGATCTGCAGACCGAACACGAGCGCTGGCTGACCGAGCAGCACGTCGGCCGGCCGGTGGTGGTGATGAACTACCCCGAGCACTTCAAGGCCTTCTACATGCGCCTGAACGACGACGGCAAGACCGTCGCCGCGATGGACGTGCTGGCGCCGGGCATCGGCGAGATCATAGGCGGCAGCCAGCGCGAAGAACGCCTGGACGTGCTGGACGCGCGCATGGCGCAGTTCGGCCTGGACCCGGCGCATTACGGCTGGTACCGCGACTTCCGCCGCTACGGCACGGTGCCGCACGCCGGCTTTGGCCTGGGCTTCGAACGCCTGGTGGTGTACGTCTGCGGCCTGGCCAACATCCGCGACTCCATCCCCTACCCGCGCGCGCCCGGCAGCGCGGAGTTCTGATCGGTGTTGCTGTTTTTCGCACTCTGCCTGGTGGGCGTGGCCATTGCCGGTTTCAGCGCCTTCGTTATTTTCTGGCCGCTGACGCTGGTGCATATCCGTGATCGGCATGCGGCGTTGACCGCGCAATGGGGAGAAGGCGCGTTTCTGAAGCCCGAAGCCCTGCGCTGGTTGCTTGCCCGAGGCTACCGCGCGCAGGCCGACGCCTCGTTGAGCGGGCTGGCCACGCCGGCGCGCATTTCGCTGATCGTGATGGTCGCGTCGCTGGCCCTGTCCGGCCTGCTGGCCCTGCTGGCCGCCGCGATCAAGTAAGGACTGCACAAGTGAGTGATGCCCCCATGCATGAATTCGTCGACACCTGGTACCTGGCCAGCCTGGGCCGCAACCTGATCTGGGCGCGCCTGCGCATCCTCGATGCCGGCACCGCCGAGGTGCTGGACAGCGACGGCAACCACCTGGCCTACGACAGCGAAGACAGCGCACGCAGCGCCCTGCTCGATGCCGAATTCGTCTCCTACGACGGGCTGGACGAGGACGACGCGCTGGCCCGTGGTTTCTCGCTGCAGCAGGTGCAGCCGCCGCAGGCCGACAGCGACGAAGCGCTGGTGCAGCGGATGGTGCAGACGCTCGGCGCGCGCGCCTGATTCCTCCCTCCTTCGCCGTCGTCCCGCCGCGAGTCCTTCGCCCATGTACACCCCGCGCGCCTTTGCCGAAACCGATCTGGGCGCGCTGGATGCGCTGATCGCACGCGATGCCTTCATCACCCTGGTGACGGTGGACGCCGACGGCCTGCCCTTCGTCAGCCATGTGCCGGTGCTGTATGGGCGCGAGGGCGATACCGTCTGGCTGGAAGGACACTGGGCCCGACCCAATCCGCAGGCTCGCCATGCCGGGCCGGCCCTGGCGATCGTGCACGGCCCGCATGCGTACGTGTCGCCAGGCTGGTATGCCGACAAGGAAGAAGCCGCACGCGTGCCCACCTGGAATTACGCGGTGGCGCATCTGCACGGCCAGTTGCAGCTGACCGAAGACACCGCGGCGCTGGCGTCGATTGTCGATCGCCTGAGCCAGCTCAACGAGCCGCGCGTGGGCCAGGACTGGCGCTTTGAACACGACCGCGACGATCATGTGCGGCAGCTGCGCGGCATCATCGGATTCCGCCTGCAGGTCCAACGCATCGAGCTCAAGTTCAAGCTCAACCAGAACCATCCCGAGGCCAACGTGCGCGGCGCCGCCGCCGCACTGCAGGCGCTGGGCCAGGACGAGGTGGCGGCGTTGATGCTGGATCGCCTGCCACGACGCTAGTCACGGGCCTGGCATACACTCGCCGGCATGGACCTCGACCTATCCCATCTTCACGCCCTGGTCTGCGGCGCCTCCGAAGGCATTGGCCGCGCCGCCGCCCATGAACTTGCCTTGCTGGGCGCCGACGTCACCGTGCTGGCGCGACGCAAGGACAAGCTCGACGAAGTAGTGGCGCAATTGCCACGCGTGCACGCGGACCAGCAACATGCGGCGCTGGTGGCTGATCTCGCCGATGCGGCCGGGTTGCGCGCGCAGGTGGAAGCGAGCCTGGCGACGCATGCGTTCCAGATCCTGATCAACAACAGCGGCGGTCCGCCGGCCGGGCGCGCCATTGCCGCCGAGGCCAGCGCCTACCTCGACGCGTTCCAGCGCCACCTGCTGGCGAACCAGCTGCTCGCCCAGCTGCTCGCCCCGGGCATGCGCGCGGGCGGCTGGGGCCGCATCGTCAATGTCATCTCGACCTCGGTGAAGGAACCCATCGCCAACCTGGGTGTGTCCAACACGATTCGTGGCGCGGTGGCCAGCTGGGCCAAGACGCTGTCGCGCGAACTGGGCGGCGACGGCATCACGGTCAACAACGTATTGCCGGGTTACACGCGCACGGCGCGGCTGCAGCAGATTCTGGCTGATCGCACGGCCGCCACCGGCAAGGACGAAGCCAGCATCAGCGCCGCCATGCTGGCCAGCGTACCCGCCGCCCGTTTCGCCGACGCCAGCGAGGTTGCCGCAGCCATCGCCTTCCTCGCCTCGCCTGCTGCCGGCTACATCAACGGTGTCAGCCTGGCGGTGGATGGTGGGCGCATGCAGTCGATCTGATCCGCATGGCCCGCGCTGCAACATGGCCTTCAACAGCCTCCGCGCTAAGCTTGCCGCATGCAGACCCTGACCCACTGGATTGACGGCCAACCGCGCCCCTCCTTCAACGGCCGCTGGCGCGAGGTGGTGCAACCGATCGACGGCGCCGTCTTCGCCCGCCTGGCCGACGGTGACAGCGACGATGTGCATGCCGCCGTGGAAGCGGCCGAACGCGCCGCCCCGGACTGGGCGGCACTGCGCAACAGCGAACGTGCGGCCTGGCTGGAAAAGCTGGCCAGCGCATTGGAAAGCCGCCTGCCGGAATTCGCCCAGGCCGAATCCCGCGACGGCGGCAAGCCAATTCGCCTGGCCCGCCAGATCGAAATTCCGCGGGCGGTGTCCAACCTGCGTTTCTTCGCCCACGCCGCCACCCAGTTCGGCAGCGAATCGCATCATGGCGAGGCCGGCCTCAACTACACCCTGCGCCAGCCGCTGGGCGTGGTGGCGACGATATCGCCGTGGAATCTGCCGCTCTATCTCTTCACCTGGAAGATTGCCCCGGCCCTGGCCGCCGGCAATACGGTGGTGGCCAAGGCCTCGGAAGTCACGCCGCTCACCGCCACCCTGCTGGCGCAATTGGCGCACGACATCGGCCTGCCGCCTGGCGTCTTCAACCTGGTGCATGGCGCCGGTCCGGAGGTGGGTGAACCGCTGGTGCTGGATGCGCGGGTCAAGGCGGTGTCGTTCACGGGCAGCACCCGCGTCGGCCAGCGCATCGCCAGTCTGGCGGCGCCGGCGCTGAAAAAGATCTCGCTGGAGCTGGGCGGCAAGAATCCCACCCTGGTGTTTGCCGACAGCGACTGGCGCGCGCAGCTGGATGTGATCGTGCGTTCGGCGTTCCAGAACTCCGGGCAGATCTGCCTGTGCGGTTCGCGCTTGTTGATCGAGCGCGGCATCTACGACGAATTCCGCCAGGCGTTCGCCGGCCGGGCCGCTGCCTTGCGCGTGGGTGCGCCTGACGAGGAAGCCACTGATCTGGGGCCGCTGGTATCGCAGGCGCACTTCAACAAGGTCAGCGCCTGCATCGAACGCGCGCGCGCCGAAGGCGGGCGCATCGTGCTGGGTGGGTCACCGTCTTCGCACGGCGGCTGGTTCGTCGAGCCGACCATCCTCGAGGGATTGGGTCCGGAGGCGGCCAGCAATCGCGAGGAAATCTTCGGGCCGGTGGTCACCCTGCAGGCGTTCGAGGACGAAGCCCAGGCGCTGGCGCTGGCCAACGCCAGCGACTACGGCCTGGCCGCCTCGCTCTGGACCCGCGATCTGCAACGCGCCCATCGTCTGGCCGCGCGCCTGCGCGTGGGCATGGTCTGGGTCAACACCTGGCTGATGCGCGATCTGCGCACGCCCTTTGGCGGCATGGGCCAGTCCGGCGTGGGCCGGGAAGGCGGCGCGGACGCCATGCGCTTCTTCACCGAGTCGCGCAATGTCGGCATCGCCGTCGACTGATCGCCCGCGTGGGCTGACGACCCGCGCGCCAGAGCGCACACTATGCAGCGCACCTCCGCGTGCCCTGCCCCTCCCCACTGGATGACGCCTGTGAGTGAACTGGAAAACCTGCTCCGCAACAATCGCGAATGGGCCGAGCGCATCAAGCACGAAGATCCGGGCTTCTTCAAACGCCTGTCGCAACAGCAGTCACCGCGTTATCTGTGGATTGGCTGTTCGGACTCGCGCGTGCCGGCCAACCAGATCCTGGGCCTGGACCCGGGCGAGGTCTTCGTTCATCGCAATGTCGCCAACGTCATGTCGCATGGCGATCTCAACTGTCTGTCGGTGATCCAGTTCGCGGTCGACATCCTCAAGGTCGAGCACATCCTGATCGTCGGCCATTACGGCTGCGGCGGCGTGCATGCGGCGATGACCGGCCTGCGCGTGGGCCTGGCTGACAACTGGTTGCGGCATGTTTCGGATGTGGCGCTCAAGCATGCGGCGCTGCTGGAGGAAGAAGACACCGAATCACTGCGCCATGCGCGCCTGTGCGAGCTCAACGTGATCGAGCAGACCTTCAATGTCTGCCGCACCACCGTGATTCAGGATGCCTGGGCGCGCAACCAGCCGGTGGCCGTGCATGGCTGGGTCTACAGCCTGTTCGACGGCCGCGTCCGCGAGCTGGGCATGGACGCCGATTCGCAGGAGGGCCTGCAGCCTGCCTACGAACGCGCGCTAGCCGGCATAGCCAAACGGGAACGTCCCTGATGACGGGCGTGGCCGGGAGTCCGGGCCGATGAGCGAAGGCATCCACGCCAGCGCCGCGCCTGCGCCAGTGGGCGCCTATCCGCATGCACGCCGGGTCGGGAACCTGCTGTTCCTTTCCGGCATCGGTCCGCGCGATCCGGCCAGCAATGCCATCCCCGGCAACGATTATTTCGCCGACGGCCGCGTGCGCGGCTATGACATCCAGGCGCAGACGCGCGCGGTGTTCGCCAATGTGCGCGCGGTGCTGGAAGCCAGCGGCGCACGCTGGGAGGATCTGGTCGATGTCACCGTCTACCTGACCGACATGAGCCGCGACTTTGCCGCCTACAACCACATCTGGGCCGAGTTCTTCCCGGACCCGGCGCGCGCACCCTGTCGCACCACCCTGGGCATCACCGCCCTGCCCACGCCCATTGCCATCGAACTCAAGTGCGTGGCCGCGCTGAGCGAGGACGCCTGACATGCTGCCCGGACCGTTGAACCTGCAGGCCTGGATCGAGGAACACCGCCATCTGCTCAAGCCGCCGGTGGGCAACAAGGTGATCTACGCAGGCGACTTCATCGTGATGGTGGTCGGCGGCCCCAACCAGCGCACCGACTTCCACTATGACGAAGGCCCGGAGTGGTTCTATCAGCTGGAAGGCGAGATGGTGCTGAAGATCCAGGAGGACGGTGCGGTTCGCGACATTCCGCTGCGCGCCGGCGAGATCTTCCTGCTGCCGCCACGCGTGCCGCATTCGCCGCAGCGCATGCCCGATTCAGTGGGCCTGGTGATCGAGCGCCGCCGTCTGCCGCATGAGCAGGACGGCCTGCTGTGGTTCTGCGAGCAGTGCAATCACACTCTCTTTGAGGAGTACTTCACGCTGAAGAACATCGAGACCGACTTCCCGCCGGTCTTTGATCGCTTCTATTCCTCGCGCGAACACCGCACCTGCAAAAGCTGCGGCCATCTGAATCCCGCGCCCGGCCGCTACGTGATGCCAGATACCTGATCCGACACCGCGCCGGGGTCAGCGATACGCGCCCGGCCCGCTCCACACCTTCTCGCCACGACGGTAGACGTCCTGGATGGTGAGCACCTGGCGGGCGTCGCCGATGCGCGCCATTTCCGGCGCGTCCGGTTCCAGCAGGCGGCACTTGCCCGAGGCCCGGTTGAGCGCGGTCTGCAGCGGGCAGACCATGTAGCGTTTGGTGCCGGGCAACGGCAGGAACAGTTCCTTCATGCCCTGCGCCTTCCACGCGCGCACCTGCATCTCGTTGCGCAGGTCGTAATAGACCTGGTAGCCGCCCACTTCCATGCTCGGCTCGGCGACGGTGATGTCGCGCTGGGTGCCCTGGTTGACCGCCGGACCGCGCGCCTGACCGGTGTTCTCCGGGGCCAGGTCTTCTTCGATCATGCCGGGCGGCCGTCCGGTCCAGCGCTCGGGGTGGCGTTGGGCGGGCGGGGCCTGTCGCGCGGCCGATGCGGGCGCCTGCTGCTGGCTCGGTTCCGGTTCCGGCGGTTGCACGGCCTCGGCGTCACGTCGCGTGGTGTTGGGCGGTGGCGTCTGCCGGCTGGCGGTGGCCGCCGGTGGATTGGGCGTGGGTGGACGCGTCGGCGGCGGACTGGGCGGCGGCGGCGTGGCCGTGCGGCTGTCGCCGATGTACTGCACCCGCATCCGGCTGCCACCGGCGGCGCCTTGTGGCGGGGTGACCATCGTCCGGGCGGTCCACAGCAGGATGAGCAGCATCAGCACGTGCAGCAACGCGCTGACCGTACCGGCGATATAGGGTTGCCAGCGTTCGATCCTGGACTCGGCCGCGCGCCGGGGGCCTGCGGGGGTATCGCTCATGCCTGCGGTGGGGCGTCGCTGTTGCGGGACGTCATGCGGCATCTACGAATGCGGCGGAGGGAGCCCCGTATCGTAGCGCGTCGGGATGCCGGATACCTGAGCTGCCCGCGCTCCGGTACCCTGTGTGCATCCAGGTACCGATTCGCGCAATGCTGAAGATCGACACCCATGCCCATTTCCTGCCGCGCGACTGGCCGGATCTGGCGCACAAGTACGGCGACATCCGCTTTCCGGTGATCCATCACGGTGACGATGGTCGCCATCGCATCTACAAGGACGGCAAGTTCTTCCGCGAGATCCTGCCCAAGACCTGGGATCCGCTCGAACGCATCAGCGATTACGCCGGCTTTGGCGTGCAGGTGCAGGTCATCAGCACGGTGCCGGTGATGTTCAGCTATTGGGCCAAGCCGCACCACGCGCTGGAACTGCACGCCGCGCTCAACGATCACACCGCCGCCGCCTGCCGCGACTATCCGCGCCACTACGCCGGCCTGGGCACGGTGCCGCTGCAGTCGCCGCGCCTGGCCATCCAGGAGCTGGAACGCTGCATGGATCAGCTGGGGCTGCAGGGCGTGCAGATTGGCAGCCACGTCAACGACTGGAATCTGGACGCGCCGGAGCTGTTCGATTTCTTCCAGGCCGCCAGCGAACTGGGCGCCGCGGTGCTGGTGCATCCCTGGGACATGATGGGCGCGGCCTCCATGCCCAAGTACTGGCTGCCCTGGCTGGTCGGCATGCCGGCCGAGCAGTCACGCGCGGTGTGCTGCCTGATCTTTGGCGGCGTGCTGGAACGGCTGCCGGAACTCAAGGTCTGCTTTGCCCATGGCGGCGGCAGTTTTCCGTACACGCTCGGGCGGATCGAACACGGCTTCAACATGCGCCCGGACCTGGTGGCCACCGACAACCCGCGCAACCCGCGCGAGTACATGAGCCGGGTGTATTTCGATTCGTGGGTGGCCGATTCGCGCGCACTGCGCTATCTGCTCGATACGGTCGGCACCGACCGGGTCATGCTGGGCACCGACTATCCATTCCCGCTCGGCGAGCAGGAACCCGGCGCCGGCATTGCCGCGCTGGGCCTGGACGAGGTCGAGCAGGCACGGCTTTATCATGGGACGGCGCTGGAGTGGTTGGGGTTGCCGGCGCATCGGTTTGCATGAGGATGCGTGCGGCATCATGCGAACCATGATGGCTGATGCATCATTTTCCTGGTTTTGGGCCTGAAGGCCCTCCTACATTTACTACCTACATGACTGAAGCGCTGTCCCGTACCCATGCCATCGCCCTCGACGCGGCCGATCCGCTGCGCGCACTGCGCAATGAATTCCTGATTCCCAAGCACAAGCACAACGAGCAGTTGTATTTCGTCGGCAACTCGCTGGGCCTGCAGCCGCGCGGCGCACGCGCGCAGGTGCTGGAAGTGATGGACAAGTGGGCAAATGAGGCGGTGGAAGGCCACTTCACCGGCGCCTCGCAATGGATGACCTACCACGAACTGGTGCGCGAGCCGCTGGCGCGAGTGGTCGGCGCGCAGCCGCAGGAAGTGGTGGCGATGAACTCGCTCACTGCCAACCTGCATTTGATGATGGTGAGCTTCTATCGGCCCACCCGCGAGCGCCCGGCGATCCTGATGGAAGCTGGCGCGTTTCCCTCGGATCGGCATGCGCTGGAATCGCAGGTGCGCTTCCACGGCTTTGATCCGGCCACCGACCTGATCGAACTGGAAGCCGACGAGCCCAATGGCACGATTTCGATGCAGGCCATCGAACGCGCGATTGCCGAGCATGGCCATCGGCTGGCGCTGATCCTGTGGCCGGGCGTGCAGTACCGCACCGGCCAGGCTTTCGACCTGGGCGAAATCGTGCGGCTGGGCCATGCCGCCGGCGCGGTGGTGGGCTTCGACCTGGCGCATGCGGTGGGCAACCTGCCCTTGCGCCTGCACGACATCAATGCCGACTTCGCGGTGTGGTGCCACTACAAATACCTGAACTCCGGTCCAGGCGCGGTTGCCGGCTGCTTCGTGCACACGCGCCACGCCGATACTGATCGTCCACGCTTTGCCGGCTGGTGGGGGCATGACAAACACTCGCGCTTCCGCATGGGCCCCGAGTTCCTGCCCACGCCCGGCGCGGAAGGCTGGCAGTTGAGCAATCCGCCGATCCTGGGTCTGGCGCCGCTGCGCGCCTCGCTGGATCTGTTCGACCGCGCCGGCATGGAGGCGATCCGGGTCAAGTCGGTGCAGATCACCGGTTTCCTCGAGGCGCTGATCCGCGCGCGCATCGGCGACGTGCTGGAGATCATCACCCCGGCCGAGCCGTCGCGCCGTGGCGCGCAGCTGTCGTTGCGCGTGGCCGGTGGCCGCGAGCGCGGCCGCGAGCTGTTCGATTACCTGGCCTCGGTCGGCACCCTCGGTGACTGGCGCGAACCGGACGTCATCCGCATCTCGCCCGCTCCGCTCTACAACCGTTATATGGACGTCTACCGCTTTGTCGAAGAAGTCGAAGCCTGGCGTGGGTTCTGAAGGAACTAGCCGCTTGAACAAGCCCGCAGATCGCTCGCTCACCCTGATCGGCGCCGGCCTGGCCGGCGCCCTGCTCGCCACCCTGCTGGCGCGCAAGGGTTGGCAGGTGGATGTCTTCGAGAAGCGCGGCGACCCGCGCCAGCAAGGCTACGCAGGTGGCCGCTCGATCAACCTGGCCCTGGCCGAACGCGGTCGCCATGCGCTGCGCCAGGCCGACGCCGATGAAGCGGTGATGCGGCAGGCGGTGATGATGCGCGGGCGCATGGTCCACAGCCGCGAAGGCCAGGTGCAGTTGCAGCGCTACGGCCGCGATGACTCGGAAGTGATCTGGTCCATCCACCGCGGCGATCTCAACATCACCCTGCTGGACCTGGCCGAACAGGCTGGCGCCCGCCTGCACTTTCACCGCCGCCTGGATCAGGTCGACTTCGAACGGCGGCTGGCGCATTTCACCGACGAGCAGAACGGCGGCGCGCACCTGGTCGAATTCCAGTCGCTGGTGGGCGCCGATGGCGCCGGTTCCTCGCTGCGCGCGGCCATGCTGCGCGAGCGCGACCTGGGCGAACGCACCGAGTTCCTCGATCACTCCTACAAGGAGCTGGAAATCCCGCCCGATGCCGAAGGCGAGTTCCAGATCGAACCCAACGCCCTGCATATCTGGCCGCGCGGGCACTACATGTGCATCGCCCTGCCCAACGATGAAAAGACCTTCACCGTCACCCTGTTCCTGCCCAATGCAGGCGAGCCGAGCTTTGCCAGCGTGACCACGCCGGCGCAGGCGCGGGCCTTGTTCGAGCGGGACTTTGCCGATGCGATCCCGCTGATCCCCGCGCTGGAGCAGGACTGGCAGCGCAATCCGGTCGGCCTGCTGGCCACGCTGTATCTGGACAGCTGGCATATCGACGAGCGTGCCGTGCTGTTGGGCGACGCCGCCCACGCGATGGTGCCCTTCCACGGCCAGGGCATGAACTGCGCGTTCGAAGACTGCGTGGCGCTGGCCGAACACCTGCAACGCACGCCCGACCGCGCCGCCGCCTTTGCCGCCTTTGAACGCGAGCGCCAGCCCAACGCCGCCGCGATCCAGGCAATGGCGCTGGAGAACTACGTGGAGATGCGCGACAAGGTCGACGACGCCGACTTCCTTTTGCAACGCGCGCTCGAGCGCACGCTGCAGGAGCGGCACCCCGGTCGCTTCGTCCCGCATTACACGATGGTCAGCTTCATGCGCATCCCCTACGCGCAGGCGCTGGAGCGCAGCGAAATCCAGCGCGAGCTGCTGGTGCAGGCCACGCGCGGGCACGATTCGCTGGAACAGATCGACTGGGCAGCGCTGGATGCGCAGATCCTGCAGCGCCTGTCGGTGCTCGACGATGTCCCGGGCCAGGGTGGGCCGCGGTGACGGCGAGCTTTCTCTTCTACGATCTGGAAACCTTCGGCGCCGATCCGCGCCGCAGCCGCATCGCCCAGTTTGCCGGCGTGCGTACCGACAGCGACTTGAACCTGATCGAAGACCCGCTGGATTTCTTCGTCAAGCCGGCCGACGACCTGCTGCCCTCGCCCACCGCCACCGTCATTACCGGCATTACTCCGCAGCAGGCCCTGCGCGACGGCGTCAACGAAGCCGAAGCGATGTCGAAGATCGCCGAGGCGATGTCGCGGCCGGAGACCTGCAGCCTGGGCTACAACTCGCTGCGCTTTGATGACGAGTTCGTCCGCCACGGGCTGTTCCGCAATTTCTTCGACCCGTATGAGCGCGAATGGCGCGGCGGCAATTCGCGCTGGGATCTGCTGGACGTGATGCGCTTGATGCACGCGCTGCGCCCGGACGGCATCCAGTGGCCCAGGCGCGAGGACGGCTATACCTCGTTCAAGCTGGAACAACTGGCCCTGCTCAATGGCGTACGCGACGGCGACGCCCACGAGGCGCTGTCCGACGTGCTGGCCACCATCGGCCTGGGCCGGCTGATGCGGCAGGCGCAACCGCGGTTGTGGGAGTACGCGCTCAAGCTGCGCGACAAGCGCTTTGCCGCCAGTCTGATCGACACCACCGCAATGACTCCGCTGCTGCATATTTCCCAGCGCTATCCGGCGCAGCGCATGTGCGCGGCCATGGTGCTGCCGCTGGCGCGACATCCGCAGTACGACAATCGCGTGCTGGTGTTCGATCTGGACGGCGACCCTGAGGCGTTGCTCAGCCAGGACGCCGAGGCCATTGCCGATCGCCTGTACACGCCACTGGCCGATCTGCCCGAGGGCGAAGTGCGCGTGCCGTTGAAGGAAGTCCATCTGAACAAGGCACCGGTGCTGGTGGCGCAGGCGCATCTGCGTGCCGCCGACTATCAGCGCCTGGGCATCGACGCCGATGACATCGCCCGTCGCGCCGAACGCCTGCGCGCCGCGGGTCCGGCGCTGGCCGAAAAGGTCCGGCGGGTGTTTGCCGGCGAGCGCGCCTACGACACGCCGGATGTGGACGCTTCGCTGTATGGCGGCTTCCTGGGCGATGGCGATCGCCGGCGCTTTCCTGAAATCCGCAGCGCCCGCCCAGCGGACCTGGTGGGCCGCGACTTCGGCTTCAAGGATGCGCGCCTGCCCGAGCTGCTGTTCCGCTATCGCGCCCGCAACTGGCGCCAGAGCTTGACCGCGGACGAACACACGCGCTGGGATGATTACCGACGTCGACGCCTGGGCAGCGACAGTGGATTGTCCGAGCACAGCTTCGAGACCTTCCACGCCGAGATCGCCACCCTGCGCATGACGCCCACCCCCGACGGTCGCCGCCAGGCCCTGCTGGATCAGTTGCAGGACTGGGGGCGCGAGCTGGAGCAGAGTTTGTGAGCACGTATTTCAGTGACGCCAGTTTCAAGTTCCTGCGTGGACTGGCCCGCCACAACGACAAGACATGGTTCAACGAGCACCGGCAGCAGTACGAAGACCACGTGCGCCAGCCGTTCCTGCGCCTGCTGGTGGATCTGCAGCCGGCCTTGGCGGAAGTCAGCCAGCATTTCCTCGCCGACCCCAAGACCGTCGGCGGCTCGCTGTTCCGCATTTATCGTGACGCGCGCTTCTCCACCGACAAGTCGCCGTACAAACCCTGGCAGGGCGCGCGCCTGTACCACGAGCGCCGCAAGCAGGTGGCCGCACCGTCGTTCTACATCCATCTGCAACCGGGCCACTGCTTTGTCGGCGCCGGGCTGTGGCATCCCGAGCCGCCGACGCAACGGCGGGTGCGCCAGTTCATCGTCGACAACCCGGGCAGCTGGAAGGCGGCGGCGCATGCGCCGGCGTTTCGCAAGCGCTTCGATTTCGATGAGAGCGAACTGCTGAGTCGCCCGCCGCGCGGCTTTCCGGCCGACTTCGCCTTCATCGACGATCTGAAGCACAAGAATTTCGTGTTCCTCCGCGCCGTGGAAGACAGCGTGATGACTGGCCCGCGCCTGCGCGAGACCCTGGCCAAGGACCTGGTGGCCCTGGGCCCGTTCGTGGACTATCTGTGCGCCGCCCTGGATCTGGAGTTCTAGCGATGAAGAAGTGGATCGCCCTGGCGCTGGTGCTGGTGTTGGCCCTGGTGGGTTATGTGGCCGCAGGCCCCTATCTGGCGATCAACGGCATCCGCACGGCGTTGGCCGAGCAGGACACCGCCAAGCTCGAACGGCATGTGGATTTCCCGGCGTTGCGGGTCAACCTGCGCGCCCAGTTCGAGGATTACCTGGCCCGCCGCGCGGGTCCGGAGATGCAGTCCAATCTGTTTGGCGCATTCGCCTTGTCGGTGGCCAACAATCTGATTACCAGCGGCGTGGATACGCTGGTCACGCCGCTCGGCATCGGCGCGCTGCTGCAGGGCCGCTCCACCTGGAAGAAGGCCACCGGCCAGACCATCGGCGGCGACAGCTATGCGCCGGCGCAACCGGCCGATCCGCTGCGCGAGGCCACCCATCATTACGAATCGCTGTCGCGCTTCACCGCCACGGTGCGGGACGATGATGGCGACCCGCTGGTGTTTGTGTTTACCCGCCAGGGGCTGCGCTGGCGGCTGACGGATATCCGCCTGCCGCTTCGGGGCTGAAGCCCCTCCTACAAATCGTTGGCCACGCCGTGTGGCACGTGGCCGGCGGCGACATGCGCCAAGGCACTGTCGATGTTGTGCTGGGAGTCGTCGAAGAAGATGTCGGCGCCAAAGGCTTCCAGGAACGGACCTTTGTGGCGACCGCCCAGGAACAGCGCCTCGTCCAATCGCACGCCCCATTCGCGCAGGGTGCGGATGACCCGTTCGTGTGCAGGCGCGGATCGGGCGGTGACCAGCGCGGTGCGGATGGGCGAATGCTCGCCGGCCGGAAACACCTGCTGCAACTGGTGCAGGGCCGACAGGAAACCCTTGAACGGGCCACCCGACAGCGGCGCGCGCGCATGCTCGCGCTCGTGGCGACCAAAGGCCTCCACGCCCTGCTCGCGCGAAATGCGCTCGCTCTCATCGCCGAAGATCACCGCATCGCCGTCAAAGGCGATGCGCAGTTGATCCGCGTGTTTCTGCTGGTGCATCTGCGCCGGCAGGATCGTCGCCGCGGCGATGCCGTGCTCCAGCGAGCGCCGCACCGAATCCGGATTGGCCGACAGGAACAGGTCGGCGCCGAACGGGCGGATGTAGGGCCAGGTGGGTTCGCCGGAGGTGAACACGGCGCGCACGATCCCCAATCCGTGATGCTGGATGGAGTTGAAGATGCGCAGGCCGGTATCGGCCGAGTTGCGCGAGAGCAGGATCACTTCCACCCGTGGCGTCGCCGGATCGGCGCCCACGTTCAGTGCCAGCAGTTTGCGCACCACCGGGAACGCCACGCCCGGCGCGAGCACCGCGTCCTCGTGTTCGCGCTGGTAGGCGCTGTAGGCCTCCAGCCCCTCGTCTTCCCACAACGAATGACTCTCTTCGAGATCGAACAGGGCGCGCGAGGTCACCGCGACGGTCAGCAAACGGGGCGTGTTGTCGGACATGCGTGCAGTATCGACCATCCCCGCCCGCTTGCGCGAGCGGAGATCACCGCCGTGCAGGCCAGCCGTCAGAGATCGCTGGAATTGACGAACAGGCGCGTGGGCGGACCGCGCAGGTAGCCGTGCGTCACCGCCCGCACTTCCAGTTCCAGGCGCAGCGGTTTCTGCTCGCCGGGCGGCACATCCGGCCACAGAAACAGCAGGTTGACGCGGCGGCTGGTGCTGGTCACCGCGACCGGTTCTGCCGGAAAGATCGCCGGCACGTCGTCGCCGCCGACAACGCGGAACTCGAAGCCGACCTGATCCAGCTTGTAATCGCCGCGTGGCCAATCCAGGCGGATGCCGAGCAGGCCCGAGCCGTCACAGGACCCGGCAGCGCCGCCCAGTCCACGGGTAATTTCGGTGACCTTGAGCTCAGGCGCCTGCAAGGTCTCGTCCGGTGCATTGGCCGGTGCTGCGCCAGCCTCCAGCGCGAAGGGCAACAGGTTGGTGTTCAAACTACAGGCGCCCGCCATCGGTGCGGGCAACAAGGCCAAGATTCCCCACAAGCCCCAACGTTTCATCCCCTGACTCCTCTCAAGTCCCGTTCAACCGTGCGCCATTCCTCCCAATGCCGCACGGAACCCTGATCCGCGACGCTCCCCGCGTCGCCCCCTGTTGCAAGCCCACTAGACCACGAATTGCTCGCTGAGGATACGTTCCTCCAGATTGTGCTCGGGATCAAACAACAGGGTCACGGTTCGATCCTGCGATTCGCGGATGGTCACTTCCAGCACGTCGCGCACTTCATGCGAATCGGCCGTGACGCTGACCGGTCGCTTGTACGGGTCCAGCACCTGGAAGCGCACCTCGGTATCGGCGCGCAGGATCGCGCCACGCCAGCGCCGCGGACGGAACGGCGCGATGGGCGTCAAGGCGATGGTGTGCGAGCCCAGCGGCAGGATCGGCCCGTGCGCGGAAAAGTTGTAGGCGGTGCTGCCGGCAGGCGTAGCGGTCAATACGCCATCACAGATCAATTCATCCAGGCGGGTCTGGCCGTTCAGATCGATGCGCAGGTGCGCGGCCTGGCGGGTCTGCCGCAGCAGCGAGACTTCGTTGTAGGCCAGCGAGGCGATGGTCGCCCCCGACTCGGTCAGGGCGTGCATCTCCAGCGGACGCAGCTTGGCCGGTTCGGCGTTGGCGATGCGCTCCAGCAGGCCATCGGCGCGGTACTGGTTCATCAGGAAGCCCACCGTGCCCAGCTTCATGCCGTACACCGGTTTGCCCTGGCTGCCGTGGCGATGGAGGGTGTGCAGCATGAAGCCATCGCCGCCGAGCGCGCACAGCACCTCGGCCTCGTCAGGCGCGTGGCGACCGTGCAACGCGGTCAACGTCTCGAGGGCTTGCTGGGCTTCTGGCGCCGGGCTGGCGAGAAACGCGATGCGGGGGCTCGGGCTCATCCGTGGATCTCTGGAATCGAGTCCAGAGGATAAAGCATTCAAACGACAGCCCCTTCCCCAGCGTGCGCGGGAACCCTCACCCCAACCCCTCTCCCGGAGGGAGAGGGGTTCTCGGGACTTACGACTGCGCCAACTGACCCAAGCGCTGCACCGCCACCGACGCGGTCGGATAGTCCAGCGTCTTCTGCGCGGCCAGCTCGTTGAGCATCGCCAGGGTGAAACGCAGTCCGGCGTCGTCGCGCTGCAGCCAAGCCTGGACCTTGGCATCGGCGGTGGCGCCCGGCATCGACAGCACCTGGTTGGTCAGGGTGCGCTGGTGGTTGGTCAGTTCATCGCGCAGCACGCCGCGTGCCACCGCATGCCAGCGGCCATCCACCTTGAGTGCCTCGACCTGGTCCAGCAACCACGGCAGGTGCAGGGCTTCGCCCAGGCGGTAATGGACCTTGGACACTTCCACCGGCTTGAGCTTGCGCGAACGCGCCAGTTCGATGATGTCGCAGGACGGTTCCAGGTACGGCAGGGCCGCGATCTGGCCGGCCAGACCGGCCGGCAGCCCCTTGGCGCGCCATTCCTGCAGGCTGGCGTTGTAGGCCGGACGCAGCGAATCGGGCAGCACGCCGTCGGCGGCGCGGATCTCGTTGAAGCCTTCGTAGTAGCGCTCCACCGCCGTGGCAATGGCCGTAATCGGACCCTGCCGGGTCAGCAGCCAGCGGGTGAAGGTGCGCTGCACCGACCAGATCACCTGCAGGGCATCGATCTGCACCGACTCGGGCACCTTGCCATCCAGCGCGTCGATCTGGTTCCACAACAGGCGCGCGTCCAGGGTCTCGCGGGTGATGGTGAAGGCCTTGGCCACTTCGGCCGGGCTGCGGCCTGTGTCTTCCTGCATGCGCAGCAGGAAGGTCGCGCCCATCCGGTTGATGGTGGTGTTGGTCACCGCGGTGGCGATGATTTCGCGCTTCAGGCGGTGCTTCTCCATTTCGTCCGCATACTTCTTCTGCAGCGGCTTGGGGAAGTAGCGCTGCAGTTCCTTGGACAGGTACGGATCTTCCGGAATGTCCGAGTCCAGCAACTGCTGGAACACCACCAGCTTGGAGTACGACAGCAACACCGCCAGCTCCGGTCGGGTCAGGCCCTGCCCGCGCGCCTTGCGCTCGGCCAGTTCGGTATCCGACGGCAGGAACTCGATCTGGCGATCCAGCAGGCCCTGCGATTCCAGGGTCTGGATGAAGTGCTGCTTGGATCCCAGGCGCGAGACGCTCATGCGCTCCATCAGGCTCAGGGCCTGGTTCTGGCGGTAGTTGTCCCACAGGACCAGGTCCGCCACTTCGTTGGTCATGTCGGCGAGCAGCTTGTTGCGTGATTCCATCCGCAGCTTCTTCGACTGGACCACGCCATTGAGCAGGATCTTGATGTTGACCTCGTGATCAGAGGTGTCCACGCCGGCGGAGTTGTCGATGAAATCGGTGTTGAGCAGTACGCCATGTTGGCCGGCTTCGATGCGGCCCAGCTGGGTCATGCCCAGGTTGCCGCCCTCGCCCACCACCTTGCAGCGCAGGTCACGGCCATCCACGCGCAGGCCGTTGTTGGCGCGATCGCCGACGTCGGCATTGGATTCGGCACTGCTCTTGACGTAGGTGCCGATGCCGCCGTTCCACAACAGATCCACCGGCGACTTCAGGATGGCGCTCATCAGCTCGTTGGGCGACATCGACTTGACGCTCTCCGGCAGATCCAGCACCTCACGCACCTGCGGGGTGATCTCGATCGACTTGGCACTGCGCGGATGGATGCCACCGCCCTTGGAGATCAGCTTGGCATCGTAGTCGGCCCAACTCGAACGCGGCACGGTGAACATGCGTTGGCGCTCGATGAAGCTGCGCGCCGGATCCGGGGTCGGGTCCAGGAAGATGTGGCGGTGATCGAAGGCCGCGACCAGCTTGATGTGCTCGGACAGCAGCATGCCGTTGCCGAACACGTCACCGGACATGTCGCCGATGCCCACACAGGTGAAGTCCTCGGTCTGCGAATTGCGGCCCATCGCGCGGAAGTGGCGCTTGACCGACTCCCAGGCGCCACGCGCGGTGATGCCCATGCCCTTGTGGTCATAGCCGACGGAACCGCCGGAAGCGAAGGCGTCGCCCATCCAGAAGTTGTGCGCGATGGCCAGGCCGTTGGCGATGTCCGAGAACGTGGCCGTGCCCTTGTCGGCGGCCACCACCAGGTACGGATCGTCCTGATCGTGGCGGACCACGTCGAGCGGCGCGACGATGCGGTTGTTGACGATGTTGTCGGTGATGTCCAGCAGGCCCTGGATGAACATCTTGTAGCAGGCGATGCCTTCGGCCAGCTGCGCATCGCGATCGCCCCCGACCGGCGGACGCTTGACGAAGAAGCCGCCCTTGGCGCCGACCGGTACGATCACCGTGTTCTTGACCATCTGCGCCTTGACCAGGCCCAGCACCTCGGTACGGAAGTCTTCGCGACGATCCGACCAGCGCAGGCCGCCACGGGCAACCGGACCGAATCGCAGGTGCACGCCTTCCACGCGCGGGCCGTAGACGAAGATTTCGCGGTACGGACGCGGCTTGGGCAGATCCGGCACGCGTGCCGAATCGAACTTGAAGCTGATCGTGTGGGTGGGTTGGCCATTGGCACCGAGCTGGTAATAGCTGGTGCGCAGGGTGGCGTCGATCGCGCCCATGAAGCCGCGCAGGATGCGGTCTTCGTCCAGGCTGGACACGCGATCGAGCAGCTTGATCAGCGCCTTGTGGGTGCTGGCGATCTGCTCCTCGCGCTTGCCTTCGCGCGCGGCCAGCATCGGGCGCAGCGCCGCCAGGGCGGTTTCGTCGCCTTGCGCCAGCACGCGCAGCTGGGCGGCGAAGTGTTCCTGGCCGGCGCGGATCTCGGCCTTGCTCTCCTTGCCGGTACGCGGATCGAAGCGCGCCTCGAACAGTTCCACCAGCAGGCGCGCCAGCAGCGGATAACGGTTGAGCGTTTCTTCCACGTAGGCCTGCGAGAACGGCACGCCGGTCTGCTGCAGGTACTTGCAGTAGCCGCGCAGCATGGCCACCTGGCGCCAGTCCAGGCTGGCGCCCAGCACCAGCCGGTTGAAGCCGTCGTTCTCGGCATCGCCCTGCCAGACGCGGGCAAAGGCTTCCTCGAAGGCGCTGTGCAGGCGCTCGGTCTCGACCGGGCCACCGACGGGTTCCACTTCGAACTCCTGGATGTAGACCGGCGTGGCGCCGGCATCCAGGCGGAACGGATGTTCGGACATGACCCGCAGGCCCATGTTCTCCATCAGCGGCAGCGCGTCGGACAGCGGGATGTCGTTGCCCTGGCGATACAGGTTCAGGCGCAGGCGGCCTTCGCCGGCACGCGGGCGGCGCGAACGGTGCAGGCTCAGGCGCAATGCGTCCGGGCCGGTGAGCGCAGCCAGGTGTTCGACGTCGTTGGCGGCGAACTCCGGCGACACGGTCTCGATGTAGCCGGCCGGCAAGGCGCGGCCATACTCGTTCATCAGCTTCAGGCCCTGGCTTTCGCCATGGCGGCTGATCAGGGTCTCGCGCAGATCGTCCTGCCAGTTGCGCAGCAGGTGGGCGATGTCGGCTTCCAGCGCCGCGGTATCCACGTCGACCTGTTCGCCGGCCTTGGGCCGGATGGTGACGTGCAGCTGCGCCAGCGGCGATTCGCCCAACTGCACGTTGGTGTCCACGTACTCGCCATGCAGCGCCTGCTTGAGCAGGGCTTCGATGCGCAGGCGCACGTCGGTGTTGAAGCGATCACGCGGAATGTACACCAGCGCCGAGAAGAAGCGGCCGTAGCGGTCGCGGCGCAGGAACAGCTTGCTGCGCACGCGCTCCTGCAGGCCGAGGATGCCCATCGCGGTGCGGTTGAGCTCTTCCTCGTTGGACTGGAACAGCTCTTCGCGCGGCAGCGTTTCCAGGATATGCCGCAGCGCCTTGCCGCTGTGGCTACTCGGCGACAGGCCGGACTGGCGCATCACGAATTCGTGGCGCTCGCGCACCACCGGGATTTCCCACGGGCGGCGGTTGTAGGCGCTGGAGGTGTACAGGCCAATGAAGCGCTGCTCGGCGATCGGCACGCCCTTGGCGTCGAATTCGAGCACGCCGATGTAGTCCATGTTGCCCGGGCGATGGATGTTGGAGCGGCGGTTGGTCTTGGTCAGGATCAGCGCGTCGACCGAACCGGACTGCGGCATGTAGTGCGCGGCCAGGCTCTTGACGTTGCGCGGGGTGGTGGTGTCCTTGGCCCGCAACAGGCCCATGCCGCTGCCTTCCACGGCGCGCAGGATGCCTTCGCCATCGCCCTTCTCCACCCGGTACTCGCGGTAGCCGAAGAAGGTGAAGTGATCATTGGCAGCCCAGCGCAGGAATTCCTGCGCCTCGCGGCGGCCGGCATCGCTGATCGGCAGGCGGCGGGTGGCCAGGTCATCGGCCACGGCCAGCATCTTCTCGCGCATCGGCGACCAGTCGCGCACGCTGCCGCGCACTTCTTCCAGCACGCCGCGGATGCGCGCTTCGATGCGCGGCATGTCGTCGGCTTGCTGGCGGTCAATTTCCAGCACCATCAGCGATTCGGCCTTGCCCTCGCCCACCGAGGTGACCTTGCCCGACTTGTCACGGGTGAAGCGCACCAGCGGGTGGCCCAGCACATGCACGCCCACGCCCATGTCGGCCAGGGTCATGCTGACCGAGTCGACCAGGAACGGCATGTCGTCGTTGATGATCTGCAACACGGTGTGCGGCGAATCCCAGCCATTGGCCTGGGCGGTGGCGTTGAACACGCGCACGTTGGCCGTGCCCGGCTTGCGCTGGCGCGCGAAGTCCAGCATGTCCACCGCCAGTGCGGCCCACGCGGCCGGACCATGGTTGGGATACTCGTCGGCTTCCATGCGCTTGTAGAACGCTTCGGCAAAGGTCTGCGCCTCATCCTGGCGGGCCACCGCCACCCGCTTGCGGATGGCCGCGAAGATCGGTTGCAGGCTGAAGCCCGCCGCCGCGCGCTTGGCCAGGCCACCCGCGGCCCGCTTGGCCGCCACTGCCACCGGTCGGACCGTCACCTTGCGCGCAGGCGCCCTTTTGCTGGTCGCCGGCTTGACCGCCGGTGAGGTCGTCGTCTTCTTGGCAACCACCTTCTTCACCGCCTTCTTGGCGGGCGGGGTGGACTTGGCCGGGGTCGACGATTTGCGGGCTTTCTTCGAACTGCGCACAGCGTTCATTCGGTTTGGGACTCAACGATTGGTAATCGAATGGTCATTGTATCGCCGCAAGTGATGACCCCTTTGTTGCGTGGCGGCAAAAATCCGCGGGCCACAAGCGGGCCAACGGGGGTGGCATGTCTGTTTTCCGCACGGAGTGATGTGGCGTGGTCGTCGCTACGACGAAGCGGGTGATCCGGACGCGCGTTTCGACGAGCCGCCCGCCTGCAAAAAAATTCGCGGACGAAGGAGCCAATGGGTTCGCCGCCGGTGCGCCACTGCGCCGGCCGGTCCGGTCGGCCGTGATCGCCATCGCGGAATCACCACGTCCGGACTGATCGTCGTACGACTGCCATACCGGGCCGGGACACTGCCCTCGGCCCCCCATCCGCAGGCCACGCAGGCCCGGTGCGCCTGGCTTTGTCCACAGATAAGCGGGCAACGCAAGACTTCTCACAAACTAAACTGGACGGTATAGTCCAATCCGCATGCCTTCCTTCCTGCCCTCTTTCGCCGCCATCCAGCGGCGACAACGCGTCCACGCTGCCGTGAGGGAACTCATGTCAGAACAGGGCTTCCGGATCAGCATGGAGGCCGTGGCCGCCCGCGCCGGCTGCTCCAAACAGACGCTCTACGCGCAGTTTGGCAGCAAGCAGGCGCTGCTCCGCAGCGTCATCGACGAGAACCTCGACCTGGCGACGGTGCGCCTGGACGAGCCCGGCGACGACTTGCGCGGTACGCTGATCGCCTTCGCGATGGAGCACCTGGCCCACCTGTGCGATCCTTCGGTCGTTGCCACCAGTCAACTGCTGACTGCCGAAGCCCACCAGTTTCCCGAAGAAGCGCAAGCGCTGTACCGAGATGGTTGTGACGCACTGGTGCAACGGCTAGCCACCTGGTTGGCCGCCGCCATGCAACGCGGACAACTACGTCATGACGATCCGCACTTGGCCGCCGAATTGCTGTTGAGCATGATCGTCGGCCTGGATTTTGAACGACAGCGCTTTGCCGTTCCGCATCGGCAAAGCGTGATGGCCCGCCGCCGTTGGGCTGGCTTCGCCACTGATACGTTCCTCCGCGCGTTCTCCGCCGAGTCCACCGGCGCCGCGGCTTCCCCATAAGAAAGCTTTCGAAAAAAAGCACCCAGACCCAACGCATTCAATTCTGACCCGGAGCTCCACGATGACCGCCCCCCGTTCCGTCGCCCTCCTCTGCGCCATCACGCTGGCGCTGGCCGCCTGCAAGAAAGAAGAGCAGATGCAGATGCCCACGCCTGAAGTCGGCGTGATCAAGGCCACCCCGCAGTCGGTGCCGCTGACCCGCGATCTGGTCGGTCGCCTGTCGCCGTTCCGCAGCTCGGATGTGCGCGCGCGCGTGCCCGGCGTGCTGCTCAAACGCGTCTACCAGGAAGGCACCGACGTGAAGGAAGGCCAGGTGCTGTTCCTGATCGATCCGGCGCCGCTGCAGGCCTCGCTCAGTGCAGCCCAGGCCAACCTCGCCTCGGCCCAGGCCACCTACGCCAACGCCAAGGTCTCGGCCGATCGCGCACGCCAGTTGGCGCCGCAGAACTATGTGTCGAAGTCGGACCTGGACAATGCGCAGGCCGCCGAACGCAGTGCCGCCGCGGCCGTGCAGCAGGCACGCGCCAGCGTCGACAGTGCGCGCATCAACCTGGGTTACACCAAGGTCACCGCGCCGATCTCCGGCCGCGCCGGCAAGCAGCAGGTCACCGAAGGCGCGCTGGTCGGCCAGGGCGATACCACCCTGCTGACCACGGTGGATCAACTGGATCCGCTGTACGTCAACTTCTCCCTGAGCGTGTCGGAGATCGAAGCGCTGCGCTCGGCCGCCAGCAAGGGCGGTGTTGAACTGACCGGCACCGGCAATGCCAAGGTGCAGGTGGTGCTGACCGATGGCAGCGTGTACGAAGAGGAAGGCACGCTGGATTTCTCCGGCGCGGTCGCCGATCCGGCCACCGGCGCCATCCAGCTGCGTGCGCGCATCCCCAATCCGAAATCGGCGCTGCTGCCGGGCATGTTCGTCACCCTCAAGGCGACGCTGGGCGAGCGCAAGAACGCGTTCCTGATTCCGCAGGACGCCGTGCTGCGTGACGCCGCCAGCGCCTATGTGTTCGTGGTCGGCGCCGACGGCAAGGTGGTGCGCAAGAACATCACCGTCGAAAGCCCGCGCGATGGCAAGTGGGTGGTGCCCTCCGGCCTGGCCGCCAATGATCAGGTGATCGTCTCGGGCGTGCAGAAGGTCCAGGACGGCGCGCAGGCCAAGGCCACGCCTTGGAAGCCGGCCGCACCAGCCGGCGGCCAGCCCGCCGCCGCCAAGTAAGGATTTACCCCCATGCCTAAATTCTTCATCGACAAACCCATCTTTGCCTGGGTGGTGGCGATCCTGATCTCGCTTGGCGGCGTGATCGCGATCTTCGGCCTGGGCGTCGAGTCGTATCCCAACATCGCGCCGCCGCAGGTGGTGGTCAACGCGACCTACCCCGGCGCCAGCGCCGAGACCACCGAGCAGGCGGTGACCCAGGTCATCGAGCAGCAGCTCACCGGTATCGACAACCTGCTGTATTTCAGTTCGTCGTCCAACTCCAACGGCGGCGCCAGCATCACCCTGACCTTCCAGACCGGCACCGATCCCGATATCGCCCAGGTCCAGGTGCAGAACAAGGTGGCGCTGGCGCAACCACGCCTGCCCACCGAAGTGGTGCAGCAGGGCGTGGTGGTGGCCAAGGCCAACGCCGGCTTCCTGATGGTGGCGGCGTTGCGTTCGACCAATCCCTCGGTGGACCGCAACCAGCTCAACGACATCATCGGCTCGCGCGTGCTCGATCAGATCGCGCGTATCCCCGGCGTCGGCAACACCCAGCAGTTCGGTAGCGAATACGCCATGCGTATCTGGATGGACCCGAACAAGCTGCAGGGGTATGGCCTGTCCACCACTGAAGTGCTGAACGCGATCCGCGGCCAGAACGTGCAGTTCGCCGCCGGTTCGATCGGCGCCGACCCCGCGCCGGAAGGCCAGGGCTTCACCGCCACGGTCACCACCGAAGGCCGCTTCACCGCCCCGGATCAGTTCGAGAACATCATCCTGCGCGCTGACGCCGACGGCACCACCGTGCGCCTGAAGGACGTCGCCCGCGTCGGCATCGGCGCCACCAGCTACGGCTTTGACACGCAGTGGAACGGCGCGCCCACCGGCGGCTTCGCGGTCATGCTGCTGCCCGGCGCCAATGCATTGAACGTGGCCGGCGCCATCCGCGCCAAGATGGACGAACTGCAGCCGAGCTTTCCGCAGGGCGTGACCTGGTTCTCGCCGTATGACAGCACCTCGTTCGTGCGCATCTCGATCGAGGAAGTGGTCAAGACCCTGTTCGAAGCCGTGGTGCTGGTGTTCCTGGTGATGCTGATCTTCCTGCAGAACCTGCGCGCGACGATCATCCCCACCCTGGTCATCCCGGTCGCCCTGCTGGGTACGTTCCTGGGCATGACGGTCATCGGCTTCACCATCAACCAGCTGACCCTGTTCGGCATGGTGCTGGCGATCGGCATCGTGGTCGATGACGCGATCGTGGTGATCGAGAACGTCGAACGCATCATGACCGAGGAAGGCTTGCCGCCCAAGGAAGCCACGCGCAAGGCGATGGACCAGATCACCGGCGCGGTGATCGCGATCACCGTGGTGCTGTCGGCGGTGTTCATCCCCTCGGCGCTGCAAGGCGGTTCGGCCGGTGAAATCTACAAGCAGTTCGCCCTGACGATCGCCATTGCGATGATGTTCTCGGCGTTCCTGGCACTGGGCTTCACCCCGGCGCTGTGCGCGACCCTGCTCAAGCCCACCGAACACCACAAGTCCAACTTCATCTTCCGCACCTTCAACAAGTACTACGACAAGGTCCAGCACACCTACGTCGGCCATATCGGCAGCGCGGTCAAGCATGCACCGCGCTGGATGATCGCCTTCGCCGGCCTGGCGCTGTTGTGCGGCTTCCTGTTCACCCGCATGCCCGGCAGCTTCCTGCCCGAAGAAGACCAGGGCTATGCACTGGCGATCGTGCAGTTGCCGCCCGGCGCCTCGATGGCGCGCACCGACAAGGTGTTCACCCAGGTGCGCAGCGTGCTGGAGAAGATGGAAGGCTTCGAGGGCATGATGCAGGTCACCGGCTTCAGCTTCGTCGGCCAGGGCGAAAACGTCGGCATGGCCTTCATCAAGCTCAAGGACTGGGGCGACCGCGACATCGATGCGGCCACCTTCATCCAGCAGGCCAACGGTGCGCTGTTCGGCATCAAGGAAGCCGGCATCTTCGTGGTCAACCTGCCCACGGTGAATGGCCTTGGCCAGTTCGGCGGTTTCGACATGTACCTGCAGGACCGCACCGGCCAGGGCCAGGAAGCCCTGACCCAGGCGCGCAACATCCTGCTGGGCAAGGCGGCCGCGAAGCAGGATCTGCTGACCGGCGTGCGCCCGAATGGCCTGGAAGATGCACCGCAGCTCAAGCTGACCGTGGATCGCGTGCAGGCGCAGGCGATGGGCCTGCAGCTCAACGACATCTACAACGCCATCGGCCTGATGCTGGCGCCGGTCTACGTCAACGACTTCTTCTACGAAGGCCGCATCAAGCGCGTGTCGATGCAGGCCGATGCGCCGTATCGCACCGGGCCGGATTCGCTGGACAACTTCTACACCCCCAGCAGCCTGCAGAACGGCGCGATGATTCCGCTGAGCAACGTGGTCAAGGCCGAGTGGGAAACCAACTCGCCGTCACTGACCCGCTACAACGGCTATGCGGCCGTCAACATCGTCGGTTCGCAGGCCCCCGGCCGCAGCTCGGGTGAAGCGATGAAGGCGATGGAAGACATCGTCGAGCAGGATCTGCCGCAGGGCTTCGGCTTTGACTGGACCGGCATGTCGTACCAGGAAATCCTGGCCGGCAATACCGCCACGTTGCTGCTGGTGCTGTCGATCGTGGTGGTATTCCTCTGCCTGGCGGCGCTGTACGAGAGCTGGTCGATTCCGGTCTCGGTGTTGCTGGTGGTGCCGTTGGGCGTGCTGGGCGCGATTGTGTTCGCCCTGTTGCGCGGCCTGCCGAACGACATCTTCTTCAAGATCGGCCTGATCACCATCATCGGCCTGGCAGCGAAGAACGCGATCCTGATCGTCGAGTTCGCGGTCGAGCAGCGACGCGAGGGCAAGACCCTGCGCGATTCGGTGATCGAGGCGGCGCGCCTGCGCTTCCGTCCGATCCTGATGACCTCGTTTGCCTTCATCATGGGCGTGCTGCCGATGGCCATCTCCACCGGCGCCGGCGCCAACGCACGCCATGCCATCGGTACCGGCGTGATCGGCGGCATGGTGTTCGCCACGTTCCTGGGCCTGCTGTTGATTCCGGTGTTCTTTGTCGCCGTGCGACGGATGCTGGGCGACAAGATGGACGAGCCGTCGAAGGAGTTCATGGCCCATCATCGCGAGCCGACGTCGCGCTGAGTCAAGGCAAGCGACAAAAGAAAACCCCGGCTCCGGCCGGGGTTTTTCTTTGCGCGCATGTTCGCTGCCGCGCTACCACTGGAATCGCACACCCGCCGAGCCGCTGATTTCCTCGTAGCGTTCATCGCTGATGTCGCTACCCAGGCGCAACCAGGCATTCCAGCCGTGGCCGAAGTTGCCCTGCACGCCCACATCCACCGTGGGCAGCGATTTGGGCACCAGGTGGTCGACCTCGTCGTTGTTGAACTGGATCGCGGTGTTGCCCGCGCGTCGCCACCAGTTCACTTCCACGAACGGCGAGAAGCCACCGGGCTTGTCCGGCACCCCGTACAGGCGTGCGCCAATCCGTGCGACCCAGTCCGAACGAGTCAGGTCGACAATCTGTGTATGGCTTCTGTCGATCAGGCTGTCCGTGTCCAGATTCACCCGCACGTACTGCAATTGCGGCTGCAGCACGATGCGCTTGCCCAGGGCGATGGCGTAACCGGCTTCCAGCGAGGCCGCCCAACCGCTGGCGTCATAGTCGGCGCGATAACCGGCACTGCCCTCGACCTCGTTGTCGAAGCGGTTGTACTGCACCCAGCCATCCACGTAGGCGCCGAGCATCGTTTCCGGATTGCCCAGCCAGGTGGCATAGACACCCAGCCCATAGCCAGTGGTCCGGGCATTGCCACGCGCCGGATTGACGACCGCCTGGGTGTCGGTGTCGGCCTGGCCGTATTGCAGGAAAGGACCCACGCGCAGCACGCCGCCGCCAGTGCCGCGACGGCGCATCAGATCCACGCCGGTCTGGAAGCGCCAGCTGTTGCTGCGCAGTTGCACCAGGCCGTCACCGGTCTGGGTGTTGGCTTCCGCCGCGTGCACGTTGGCCCACAGTGGTCCGCGTTCCTCGTCGTCGCTGTCCAGGGTCGGGTCCGGTTCGCCTTGGCGTTGATGCAACGTATGCACCAGCATGCGTTCGGCGAGGAAGCGATTGCCGACAAAGCCGCCAATCTCCGGCCGCAGGATGGGCAGTGGACGCTCAGGCTCGCTGGATTCGCTGCGCAGGTACCAGTCGCCGTCACGCGGGTTGCTCAGGCCACCGTGAAAAAGCAGGTACTCGTGCGAGCCGGCCACTACGCGGTTCAACAGGCCAAAGGCGCCCGCCTCGGACACGCCGCCGGGTGCGACATCGACCACGCGGATGCCGTCGCCGTTGGTGACCTGACCTGCGCCACCGCCCACCGCGGTGACCTGCAAGCCGGTCATGCCACCCGCATCGCCGCGGGTGACGCCATCCACCACCAGTTGGTCGGATTGGGTATCCAACTCGCCGCCGTTCAACACGGTCTCCACTTGCACACTGCCGCCGACGGCCTGGAACTGGCCCTGCTTGATTACAAGCTGATCCGCCGCCACGCCATTGAGCATGCTGATCGTGCCGGCATTGACCAGATTGCCGACGATGGTGAAGACCGCATCCGGTTCGCTCGCCAGTGCGGGCAAGGCATTGCCCACCCCAATGAAGCCCTGGTTGGTGACCGCGCCGATGATCGAACCATAGCCGCCCAGCGATGCGCCGCTCGCCACGCCCACCGGACCGTTGCGCAATACCGCCTTGGGATGGGCGCTGTCACCCACCACCAGGCTGCCCTCGCGTACCTGGGTGCCGCCGGTGTGGCTGCCGCCGTAGTTGAGGATCAACACGCCGTCGCCCAGCTTGAGCAGGCTGCCGTTGCCATCGATGTTGCGGCTCAGCTTGTTGCGCGTACCGACGGTCTGGATTACACCGTTACCCGCTTGTATGTGCAGGGCGCGATCGGAATCGAAGGACGCGGTCAGCCGCAGGGATCCGCCGTCGAAGAAGACCCCACCGCTGGCCGCGCCCAGTGCCGAATCCTGGGCCACGCTGAGCGTGCCACCCTGCAGGAACGTGCCACCGCCGTAGCTGTTCTGGCCACTGAGCGTGACCACACCACTTCCCAATTGCCGCACGCCACCGCTTCCGCGGATGACGCCGCTGAAGTCCAGGGTGCCGCTGCGGAAAAAGGCCAGCTCGCCATTGTTGAGCACATCGCCGCGCACGCTGCCGGTGCTGCCGCCGTTGCCCAACCGCAGCTGCCCGGCACTGATGGTGGTACCACCGGTGTACTGATGATCCGCGCTCAACACCAAGGTGTTGTTTTGCAGCTTGAGCAGCGCGCCGCTGCCGGTGATCACGCCTTCGTGCAGTACGGTGTCGGTGCGGTTGAAGATCAGTTCGCCCTGATTGGCGATGTCACCCAGCACGCTACCGGTGGTGCTGCCTTGTCCCAGCATCAGCTTGCCCGCGGCGATGGTGGTGCCGCCGCTGTAGCCCTGATTGCGCGACAGTGTCAGCAGGCCAGGCCCTTGCTGGGTCACATGGCCAGTGCCGACGATGGTGCCGGCGAAGGTCAGATCGTCACTGCGCGAAAATACCAAGTGCCCTTGATTGCTGATGTCGCCCAGCACGCTACCGTGGGTGCCGCCATCGCCTATCTGCAGCGTGCCCGCCTCGATGGCGGTGTTGCCTGCGTACTCATTCTCGCCAGTCAGAATCAGCCGACCGCCGCCCTGCTTGATCAGCCCGCCCTCACCGGTGATGGCTTGCGCCACGGTGCCGTTGAAGCCTTGCGTGTCGAAGCGACCGGCGCTGTTCAACACGATCTGGCGACCCGTCCCCGGATTGAAATCCGCACCCCAGCGCAGGGTGCCGCCAGCAAACACGATGGCCGCATCAGCATTGCCCAGATTGGCATCACGGCTGACCTGCAGCACGCCGCGCGCAAGAAAAGTGCCGACTTGATAGTGGTTGTCGCCGCCGAGGATCACGGTGCCGTCGCCTGTCATCGCCAGGCCGCCCTGCCCCGAGATGGCGCCACGCCAGTCCAGGGTCGTGCCGGCGGCGGGCGCCAGGCTGCCATGCCCTTTGCCAAGCACCAGCGAGCGGTTCGTCGCCATGCCGGCCGTGGTGATCAGCGTGCCGCGGTCCAGGCCCACGGCGCTGCCGGTCGTGCCGAGATTGCCATCGCTGCCAATCTGCAGTTGCCCGCCATTGACCTGCGTTCCGCCGCTGTAGGTATTGGCGCCTCCCAGAATCAGCCGGCCACGATCACTCTTGATGAGCTTCGCCGCGCCTGCCGCCCCATCGACGATCGCCGCATCGATGCGGGCCTCGATGTCCTGGTCCACGCGGATGATGGTCTCGCTGTCATCGGCGGTGATCCGCGACGCGTCACCGGCTGCGTTGACCACCTCGTAGCCGCCTACACGGAACTGCATGCCGGAGATGTTCACATCCGAACCCAGCGTCACCGTGCCAGCGCTGCCGCCAAACACCGCGAATCCACTTTGCCAGGAGACATTGGAAGCGCCGTCCAGACTGGTCCAGTGCGATTGGCTGTCGTCCCAGACCGCCGTACCACCGTCGATCTGGCCATCACCCACTACATCGCTGCCATCCCAGAATTGCAAGGCAAAGCCGCCGCGGCTGACCACCAGGTTCACTTCCGATCCGATGGAGGTCTGCACCACCGCATCGCCCTGGGTTGTGCCAGCCGGCAAGTTGCCCAGCTGCAAACCGTTGTTGGTCAACGTGCCGCCGTAGTTGAACAACCGGTAGACGCCGTTGCCGAAGCCGCCCAGATCGGTGACATCCAGCGTCCCATCCAGGGTGAGGTTGCCTTGCACCTGCACCAGATCATTGATGCCGCCGCCGACCACGTCGGCCTGGCCGAGCTCGTAGTCCAGGCGTGAGCCGGTGTGCAGGAGCAACTCGCCCAGTGTCAACGTGCCGGCGCTGCTGCCCGGCGCCAGATGGCCGCCGTCGGCAATGTCCACGCGTCCGGCAATCGCACCACTGCCGCCCAGCGTACTGCCGTTCTGGACCTGCACCGCGCCTTGCAGACGGCCTTCTACCCGCAGGCCACCGGCGGCCACGGTAGTCAGCCCGGTGTAGCTGTGATCGGCGGTCAGCACCAGCGTGCCTTGACCTTGCTGGCTCACGCTACCCGCGCCGGTGATGACCCCATCGAAGCGCAGATCATCATCACGGGCAAACACCAGCCGCGCGCGATTGTCGATGTCGCCGCCAAGGCTGCCTTGCAAGCCCTGGCCAATCTGCAAGGTGCCGGCGCTGATGAGGGTGCCGCCGCTGTAGGAGTTCTGCGCGGTCAGGATCAGGGTGCCGGCGCCGCGTTGCTCCACACTGCCCGCGCCCGAGATCAGTCCCGCGTGCAGCAACGTATCACCACGTTGGAAAATCAGCTGGCTCTGGTTGTCGATTTCCCCCGTCAGTGCGCCACTGCTGCCGCCGTTGCCGATGCGCAGGCTGCCAGCGGCGATGGTGGTGATGCCGCTCTGATTGACCGTTCCCAACAAGGTCAACATGCCCGGTCCCTGCTGCGTCAGCGCGCCTGTACCGCTGATCTGACCGGCGTACACGACTTCGTTGCTGCGATTGAAGATCAGCTGACCCTGATTGACGATGTTGCCGACCACGCCACCGGCCACACCCCCATCGCCCAGGCGCAAGCGACTGCCTTGCGCAATCGTGGTGCCGCCGGTGTAGCTGTGATTGGCGGTGAAGGTGAGTGTTCCGGTCCCGGCCTGGGTGACCGCACCACTGCCGCTGATCACCCCGGCAAAACCGAAGTCATCGCTGCGCAGGAACGTCAGCGCTGCATGGTTGGTGACGTTGCCCAGCACCGAGCCGCTGCTCGCGCCATCGCCCAGTTGCAGCGTTCCCGCACTGATGGTCGTGCCGCCCGTGTAGGTATGATTGCCACTGAGGATCAGCGTGCCCGGCCCCTGCTGGGTCAGCGCACCGCTGCCACTGATTACGCCGTCGTAGCCCACCGTATTGCTACGCGCGATCACCAACTGGCCGTTGTTCAACACATTGCCGAGAATTGCGCCGGTGCTGCCGCCTGCACCCACCTGCAAGGTCCCGGCCAGGATCTGGGTGCCGCCCAGATAGCCGTTGTTGCCGCTCAGCAGCAAGCTGCCACTGCCACTCTTGGTCAGGCCGCCCGCACCTTGGATGGCGTTGTCGATACGCAGCGTGTTGGCTTGCGTGTTGATTTGCGCGCCGACGGCTTCGATCTGCACGCTACGATTGGCGGCAAGCGCAAAGCTGGCATCTGCACGCAGGATGCCGCCGGCCAAGGTCAAGGCACCGGTCGGCGCGCCCAGACTGGCGTCGCCGTCGATAGCCAGCACGCCATCCACCAGGCGGGTGCCACCGGCGTAGCTGTTGTTGCCGTTCAACACGAGAGTGCCGGCGCCGATCTTCTCGACGCCGCCGGCGCCACTCAGCACACCATTGAGAGTGAGCGCGGTAGAGGCATCGGGCGCGAAGCGCGCGCCTTCCTCGTTCAGAACAAACGCGCGCCCGCTGCTGATGCTGGCGCCGGTGGCCAACGTGGCGCCGGACACGATCACACCTGCGCCGGCCGCACCCAGCGCTGCGTCCTGGTTGATGCGCAGCACGCCATCGCGGATCTCCGTGCCGCCGCCATGGCTGTTGGCGCTGTTCAACACCAGGGTACCCAGATCCGTCTTGATCAGACGTGAGGCGGCGCCGCCGTCGCGCAGTCCGACATTGAGCGTGGCCGTGACGCCAGGGTCCACCCGCATGACCGTCTCTGCGCTGCCGGCTTGAAGTTGGAAGCCGTTGCCGGCGACGACATAACCATCGGTACGGAACTGCGCACCGGTCAGGGTGGTGTCCTGCCCCAGGGTGACCGTGCCGGCCGCGCCCTGGAACACGGCAAAGCCGTTCTGCCAGGACGCATTGACCTCGCCATCGGCATTGGTCCAGCGCGTATCCACGCCGTTCCACACCGCGCTGCCACCATCGATGGCGTTGTTGCTGGTGACGTTGGGGCCGTCCCAGAACTGCACGCCGAAGCCGCCGCGGGTCACGATCAGGTTGATCTGGTTGGCGATGCTGGTCTGCACCAGCAACTCACCGGCCGACACGCCTGAAGGCAGCGTGCCGAAGACCAGGCCATTGTCGGTCAGGCTGCCGCCGTAATCGAACAGGCGATAGACGCCATCCCCGAAGCCGCCCAGATCGCTGATCGACAACGCGCCATCCAGTTGCAGATTGCCTGCCACTGTCACCAGATCATTGACGCCGCCGCCGATCACGCCGGCCAGCCCCAGTTCGTAATTCAACTGCGAACCCGGATTGAGCAGCAGCGATCCGACACTCAACGTGCCCGGGCTGGTGCCTGGCGCCAACACGCCACCATCGGCCACGGTGACGTTGCCGGCAATCGAACCCGTGCCACCCAGCAGGGCGGCGTTGTTGACCTGCGCAGCGCCTGCCAAGGAGCCGGTGACCCACAGGCTGCCCTGCGCCACCGTGGTCAGACCGGTGAAGCTGTTGGCGCCGGACAGGGTCAGGCTGCCGCTGCCCTGCTGGGTCAGGCTGCCGGATCCGCTGATGACGCCCGCGTAGTTGACCGCATCGCTGTGATTCACCACCAGCGCGCCCTGGTTGCTGATGTTGCCGGCAATCCTGCCGTCCACCCCGCCATCGCCCAATTGCAAGGTGCCGCCGCTGATTGTGGTGCCGCCGGTATAGGTGTGATCGCCAGTGAGGATGAGCGTGCCCGGGCCGGCCTGGGTGAACGAGCCACTGCCGCTGATCCAGCCGCCGTAGCTGAGGGTGCCGCTGCGATTCACCACCACCGCCCCTTGATTGACGATGTCACCCAGGATGCTGCCAGTAGCACCGCCATTGCCGAACTGCAAAGTGCCTGCAGCCACGGTGGTGCCACCGGCATAGGTGTTGTTGGCGGTCAGGATCAGGGTGCCGCTGCCTTCCTTCCACAGGCCTGCTTCCCCACTCACCACACCGCTGGCAATAACGGTGTTGGCCTGGGTGTCGACGGAGTCATAGGTCGTCGCACCGGCCAGCACCACGTCGCGCGCCAGGGTGAAGTTGCTCGCCAGGCGCAGGCGGCTGCCATTCCCGAGCAGGAGTTGGCCCGCCGCAGCGCCCAGGTTGCCGTCGCTGGATACCACCAGCGTGCTGCCAGCGCGCACCTGCGTGCCGCCTGCGTAACTGTTGACACCACTGAGCGTAAGCGTGCCGCCGCCGACGACTGCGACTTGACCGCTGCCGCTGATGTTGCCAGCAAAGCCGTACGCACCTGTGCGATTGAACAGGAGGCTGGCATTGTTGAGCACATTGCCGGTGATGCTGCCGGTCGCGCCACCATTACCCACCTGCAGGATGCCCGCGCTGATCGTGGTGCCGCCGGCGTAAGTATTGTCTGCCGCGAGGATGGTGCGGCCCGCGCCCAACTTGGTCAGCCCGCCCGCACCGCTCAGCGTGCCATTGAACGTCGCCACGCCTGCCGTCTCCAGACTGCCGCCAGTCGCATTCACGATCAGCGAGCGGCTGCTCTGGAAGCCGTCACCCGTGCGCAGGATGCCGCCGTTGAAAGTCAGCGCGCCGCTGGCCGCACCCAGCCGATTGTCCGCCAGCACGTCCACCGTTCCGGCGTTGAGGAAGGTGCCGCCGCTGTAGCTGTTGACGGCATTGAGCTGGAGTGCGCCCGCGCCTGCCTGCGTCAAGGATCCGGTGCCACTGATCGTCGCATCCATCACCACTTGATTGGAGCGATTGACCACCACCGCGCCGTTGTTCACCACGTCTCCCATCAGGCTTCCGCTGGTGCCGCCATTGCCCAGTTGCAGCGTGCCCGCCTCCACCGTGGTTCCGCCGGAGTAGCTGTTGCTGGCTGTCAGGATCAGCGTGCCAGCTCCGCGTTTTTCGAGCGCGCCGGCGCCGGAGATGACGCCGCCCAGGGTCAGATTGACGGCCGCGGCCGGTGCGAAGGCGCCGCCATTGGCCAACAGTTGGATCGTTCGATTCGTGCTGAAGCTGCTGGTGGTGGCCAGCGTTCCGCCGTCGAGGGACACGGTTCCGGCCGCCGCACCCAGGGCTGCATCGGCCGCCACCTGCAGTTGCCCCGCTTCGATGCGCGTGCCACCGGTATGCGTGTTGACGCCGTTGAGTTGCAGGCTGCCTTCGCCGCGCTTCACCAAGGTCACCGCGCCACCGCTGCCGTCGGCGATGACCGCATTGACGGTGGCGCCAACGCCCGCATCGGGCCGCAGTTCCAGTTCACTTTGGTTGGATCGCAACGAGAAGCCGGCCCCGTCAATCACGTAGCCATCCACGGTGAACTGCGCACCCTCCAGGCTGATGTCCTCACCCAAGGTGACCGTACCGGCGGCACCGCTGAAGACCGCAAAGCCGCCTTGCCAGGGCGCATTGACACTGCCATCACTGCTGGTCCAGCGGCTTTCACTGGTGTTCCAGACGCTGGTACCGCCGTCGATGCTGCCGTCGCCGACCGTGTCGGCGCCGTCCCAGAACTGCAATGACAAGCCACCGCGGCTGACGATCAGATTGATCTGGTTGATCACCGACGTTTGCAGCAACAGATCGCCGGCGCCAATGCCACTGGGCAGGACGGCAAAGCGCAGACCATTGTCGGTCAGGCTGCCACCGTAATTGAACAACCGGTACACACCATTGCCGAAGCCGCCGACATTGGTGATGTTGAGTTCTCCGTCCAGGCTCAGATTGCCAGCCACCTCGATCAGATCGTTGACACCGCCCCCGACGATGTTGGGTGCGCCCAATTCGTAATCCAGCTGCGAGGTGTCGTTGAGCAACAGGCTATCCACGCTGAGCGTGCCCGGACTGTCACCGGGGCTGAGCTGTCCTCCCCCCTCCACCGTGACCGCTCCGGCCACGTCGCCCTCGCCGCCCAGGCTTGCGCCGTCGTTCACCTGCACGTCGCCGGCCAGGCTGCCCTGGATCACCAGGCCGCCGGCGCTGACCGTGGTCAAGCCGGTGAAACTGTGCGCGGCCGTCAAGGTGAGTACACCGCTGCCCTGTTTGTCGAGCGTGCCGGTTCCGCTGACCACGCCGGCGTAGCTGACACTGTCATTGCGATTGAAGACCAGCGCGCCGTTGTCGACCACATCGCCCACGATCCGGCCAGTCAGACCATCGCCCACCTGCAAGGTACCTGCGCTGATCAGCGTGCCGCCCGAATAGTTGTTGTTGCCACCGAGGATGAGGGTGCCGGTGCCGCGTTGTTCCAGCGCGCCGGTGCCGGAGACAGCGCTGCCCTGCGTGTACGTATCCGACCGCTCGAACACCAGGTTGGCGTTGTTGACGATGTCACCTGCCAGGGTCCCCGCGATGCCACCGTCGCCGATGCGCAGGGTGCCATCCAGGATGGTGGTCCCCGACTGGATCACGTTGTTGAGCAGGACCAGCTCGCCGGCGCCCTGCTTCTGCAGTTGGCCGGTGCCACTGATGGCGCCGCCAAACAGCACCTCGTCGCTGCGGTTGAACACCAGCGTTCCGTCGTTGACTACATCACCGTCGACGCTGCCCGTTGACCCGGCGTTGCCCAATTGCAGTGTGGCGCCCAGGTCGATGCGAGTGCCGCCAAAGTAGCCGTGGTTGGCGGTGAAGATCAGCGTGCCCGGTCCCTGCTGCGTCAGCGAGCCGCTGCCGGAGATGTTGCCGGCATAGGTGAAGGTGTCGCTGCGTGCGAATATCAGCGCGCCGTTGTTGCTGATGTCGCCCAGTACCGAGCCGGTGGCCGTGCTGTCGCCCAGTTGCAGGGTGCCGCCGGTGATGCTGGTACCCCCGGTGTAAGTTTGATCGGCGGTCAGCGTCAGCGTGCCGGGGCCCTGTTGGGTCAGGTGTCCCGTGCCGGAGATGATGCCGTCGTAGCCCAGCGAGTCGCTGCGTGCCAGCACCAGCGTGCCGTTGTTGACGATATTGCCCACCACGCTGCCGCTGGTGCCGCCTGCGCCCAGTTGCAAGGTGCCCGCCGCAATCGTGGTGCCGCCGGTGAACAGGTTGGCGCCGGTCAGCACCAGCGTGCCTGCGCCCAATTTGGTCAGCGCGCCGGGCCCCTGGAGGGATTGGCTGAGCGTCGTGCTTTGGCCATTGCTGTCGATGCTGCCGCCTGCCGCCGTCAGACTGATCGCGCGCGTGGGAGCCAGGTTGAAGCTGGCCAGTAACTGCAACGTGCCGCCATTGAATTGCAAGGGCGCTGTCGACGCGCCCAAGGCCGTGTCCGCGCCAATGGACAGGATGCCGCCGCTGAGCCGCGTGCCACCGCTGTAGGTATTGACGCCTGACAACACCAGCCTGCCCGCGTCCAGTTTCTCCAGACCGCCCGCGCCACTGACGACACCGGACCAGGTGAGTACCGTGCCTGCCGATGGCGCCAGGCCGCCCCCTGCGCTGCCCAACACAAGCGCGCGCGTGCTCCCGAAGGTGCTGGTGCTGGCGAGCACACCGTTATCCATTGCCACGCCCGCGCCGGCGCTTCCCAACGCGGCGTCCGTCGCCACCTGCAAGCGTCCGCCGTTGATCGCCGTGCCGCCGCTGTAGCTGTTGGCGCTGCCCAGAATCAGCGCGCCGGCATCAGTCTTCACCAGCCGCACTGCGCCGCCGGAGCCGTCGGTCACTATCGCATTCACGGTGGCGCTGACGCCCGGGTCCACCCGCAACACCGCTTCAGCGCTGTTGCCCGCCAGGCTGAAGCCGCCACCCGCGATCACGTAGCCATCGGTACGGAACTGCATGCCGGCAAACGCCGCATCGGCGCCCAGCGTGACGCTGCCGGCGCTGCCTTGGAACACCGCAAAACCGCCTTGCCAGGACGCGTTGACGCTGCCATCGGCGTTGGTCCAACGGCTGGCCGTGGTGTCCCATGTGGCCGTGCCGCCATCGATGGCGTTGTTGGGCGCGGTGTTGGGCCCGTCCCAGAACTGCAAGCCAAAGCCGCCGGCGCTCACCACCAGATTGACCTGGTTGGCAATGCTGGTCTGCAGCAACAGATCCGAGGCCGCAAAACCACTCGGCAGGCTACCGAAGATCAGTCCGTTGTTGGTCAGCGTGCCGCCATAGTCGAACAAGCGGTACACACCGTCGCCAAATGCACCTGCATCGCTGATGTTGAGCGTGCCATCCAGGGTCAGCTGGCCGGCCACGCTGAGCAGATCATTGACGCCACCACCGACGATGTCCGGCAGACCGAGTTCGTAGTTCAACAGCGATCCCGGGCTGAGTGTCAGCGAAGCCAGGCTGAGCGTACCCGGGCTCATGCCCGGCGCAAGCGTGGCACCATCGGCCACGTTGACGGCGCCGCCAACGCTGCCACTGCCGCCCAACCAGCCACCGGCATTGACCTGCACGGCGCCTGCAAGCGAACCGGAAACCAGCAAGCGGCCTGCGTTCACCGTGCTCAGGCCGGTGAGCGTGTTGACACCCGACAGCGTCAGCACGCCCGTGCCGTTCTGGGCCAGGCTGCCCGTGCCACTGATCACCCCGGCATAGGTCAATGAATCGCTGCGGTTGAACACCAGCGCCGCATTGTTGACGATGTTGCCCAGCACGCTGCCGGTAGTACCGCCCGCACCCACCTGCAAGGTGCCTGCGGCGACAGTGGTGGCACCGGTGTAGCTGTTGTCGCCGTTGAGGATCAAGGTGCCGGTACCCAACTGGGTCACGCTGCCGCTGCCGGTTATCTGCCCGCCGAAGGTGTAGGTGTTGGAGCGGTTGAAGTTCAAGGCGCCCAGATTGATCACGCCGCCCAGCACACTGCCGGTGGTTCCGCCATTGCCGATCTGCAAGGTGCCGGCGCTGATGCGCGTACCGCCCGTGTGCAGATTGTCCGCCGTCAGCAGCAGGCTGCCGGCACCCAGCTTCTCCAGTCCAGCATCGCCACTGACCACGCCACTGACGGTAATCGTGTTGGCCTGCGTGTCGATCTTGCCGAAGCCGCCGGCGGTATCCACCACCACGTTACGCGTCAGCGCAAAGGAACTGGTCAGGCGCAAGGTGCTGCCATTGTCCAGCAGTACGCGCGTGGTGGCCGCGCCCAGGTTGCCATTGTTCGCTACCACCAGCGTGCTGCCGGCCCGCACCTGCGTTCCATTGATGCCGCTGTAGGAATTGGCGCCACTCAGGGTCAGGGTGCCGCCTCCCAGTACCGAGACATCGCCGGTGCCACTGATTGCACCGGAAAAACTGCTGGCGTCGGAACGATTGAAGATCAGCGAACCCGCGTTGCTGACCGCGCCCTGCACGCTGCCGGTAGTGCCGCCGTCGCCTATCTGCAAGGTGCCGGCGCTGATCGTGGTGCCGCCGCTGTAGGTATTGGCGCCGGTCAACGTCGTGACGCCGGCGCCAGTCTTGGTCAGCCCGCCCACGCCGGACAACACCCCGCGCAAGTGGGCGTCACTCGCATCGTCAATCGTGCCGCCGCCAGCATTCAAGGTGATGGCGCGCGTACTGTCGAAACCGGCGCCAGTGCGCAGCGTGCCGCCATTGAAGGTCAGACCGCCCGACGCCGCCCCCAGGCGGCTGTCTGTGCCGGCTTCCAATACGCCCTGATTGAGGAACGTGCCGCCGCTGTAGGCGTTGGCGCCGGTCAAGGTGGTGGTGCCCGACCCTTGCTGCGTCAATGAACCGGTGCCGTTGATGGCGCCATCCAGGGTGACCGCGTTGCTGCGATTGATCACCAGGCTGCCGTTGTTGCTGATGCTGCCCAGCACCGAGCCTGTCGTGCCGCCGTTACCCAGTTGCAATGTGCCGGCGATCCGCGTTCCGCCGCTGTAGGTGTTGGCGCCGGTCAGAATCAGCGTTCCCGCATCCTGCTTGTCCAATCCACCCGCGCCCTGGACGACGCCGTTCCACGTCAGGGTGACACCAGCCGCTGGCGCGACACCGGCAAAGCCACCACCCACCAGCAGGCCGCGATTGCTGGCAAAGCTGCCCGTGGCGGCCAGGCGCGCGCCGTCATCAATCTGCACATTGCCGGCGACATCGCCCAGATTGGCATCGCTGCTCACCTGCACGGTGCCGCCCTCGATCAGTGTGCCGCCGGTGTAGCTGTTGACCCCGCCCAGCACCAGGGTGCCGGCATCACGTTTTATTAGCTGCACCTGTCGGCCGGACGCGTTGGCCAACGGCGCATTGAGGGTGGCGGTGACGCCAGGGTCCACTCGAACAGGCAAGGCATCGGCATCACCCTGCAGGCTGAAGCCACCCGCCTCGAGCGTGTAGTTGCTGAGGAACTGCGCGCCATTCAGGCGAACGTTGTCACCCAGCGTGACGGTGCCGGCGGCGCCCTGGAACACCGCGAATCCGCCCTGCCACGGGGCATTGACCGAGCCGGTGCTGCTGGTCCAGCGCGTGCTCGTGTTGTTCCAGATCGACGTGCCACCGTCGATGGCACCATTACCGGTTTCGTTGGCGCCGTCCCAGAACTGCATCTCCAGCCCGCCCTGGCTCACGATCAGGTTGATCTGATGGAGCACCGAGGTCTGCAGCAGCAGATCCGTATTGGCGAAGCCCAGCGGCAGCGCACCGAACTGCAGACCGTTGTCGGTCAGGCTCCCGCCGTAGTTGAACAACCGGTACACGCCATCGCCGAATCCACCGACATCGGTAATGTTGAGCACACCATCCAGGGTGAGATCGCCTTCGACCGAGGAAAGGTCACTGGCGTCGACCACATCAGGCGTGCCCAGTTCGTAGTCCAGCTGGGAGAGGTTGTTCAGAAGCAGGGTGTCGAAGAACAGCGTGCCCGGACTGTCACCCGGCGCCAGGTGGCCACCGCTGAGGATCTCCACAGTTCCATCCAGGCTACCGGTGCCCGCCAGCAGTGCGCTGTTGCTCACCTGCACGCTGCCACCGAGGCTGCCATCCACGAAAAGGCTGCCGGTGCTGACCTGGGTTTGCCCGGTGAACGGGTTGCTGCCCGTCAAGGTAAGCGTGCCCGTGCCCTGCTTGAGGAAACTACCGCTACCGCTGAGGGAACCCGCGTAAACGACAAGATCACTGCGGTCATGAATCAAGGTGGCATTGTTGAGGATGTTCCCGGTCACCGCGCCGGAGGTGTTGCCATCGCCAATGCGCAAGGTGCCGGACGCCACCGTGGTGAGGCCGGTGAAGCTGTGGTTGCGGGTCAGCGTGAGCGTGCCCGGGCCGCGTTGAGTCAAGCCGCCACTACCGGAAATCAGGCCCGCCGCATCGGTCACGTTGTCGGCACGATGGACGATCAGCTGGCCGTTGTTGAGTACATTGCCGGTCAGCCCACCGCTGACGCCGCCATCGCCCAATTGCAGACTGCCGCCGCTGATGGTGGTGCCGCCGGTGTAGGTGTTCTGGCCGGTAAAGGTCAGCGTGCCGGGTCCGATCTGGGTGACGTTGCCGACGCCTGAGATGATCCCGGCAAATGCCGCGTCATCGCTGCGATTGAAGGTCAAGGAAGCACGATTGTCGATGTCGCCGAGCACGCTGCCCGTGGTCGAGCCCATGCCAATCTGCAGATTGCCGCCCAGCACCACGGTGTTGCCGGCGTAGGTGTTGGCGTTGGTCAGAAAGACCGTGCCTTCACCGCTTTTGGTGAGCTGCCCTGCGCCCGTGGTCAGGCTTCGCCACTCCACGTTCAAGCCGTTGGAGTCCAGTCTGCCACCGCCGCCCAGCAGCTGCGCAGGCCGACCAATGAAGAACGAGTTGAGCCAACGCAGTGCGCCGCCATCGAAGATCAGAGTGTTTCCGAGTGTGCCGAAGTTTCCCGCTTGCGTCGCTTCGAGTGTTCCGCTTTCCAAGCGTACTTGGCCGACAAAGGTGTTGCTGGCCGTCAACTGCAGCGTTCCCACGCTGCGATTGGTCAATCCACCATTGCCGCTGATCACTCCACTGAACTGCAGGAATCCGGCGCGATCGGCGATCAAGGTGCCATTGTTGACGATGTCTCCTGTCACCGAGCCGGTCAGGCCACCGCCGCCCACGACCAGCGTGCCACCGTCAATCTGGGTACCGCCGCTGTAGGTACTGGTGCCGGTCAGCGTCAGCACGTTCGACGCTTCCTTGTACAGCCGGCCGGTACCGCTCATGTTGCCCGCAAAGGCGACGTCATCCGCGCGGTAGAACACGATGCGTCCGTTGTTGACGACGTCGCCGACAATGCTGCCACTGGTGCCGCCGGCCCCGATGAACAGCTCACCTTCGCTTATCGTGGTCCCGCCGGTGTAGGTGTTGTCGCCGGTAATCGTGAACTGGCCGCTCGAGACTTTGGTAAAGGATCCAGAGCCCGAAACAACGGCGGAGAACAGTTGCCCTCCCCCCGTCTGGTCAACGACCAGGTTGCCTTGATTGTCGATAGCGCCGGTCACCACCGCCGCCTCGCCGCCATTCCCGATTTGAAGCGTGCCACCTGCTTGCACCTGGATGAGCGTCGAGTTGAGCACCACCGTGTCGTCCAGCACCAGGGTGCCGCTCTTGATCGTCCAGTTCTGGCTACCGTTGCCGCTGAGCGTCCATGTTCCGGCGTCTCGTTTCTCGAACAGGCTGAAGTCGCGGTACTGGGCCGTGCTGCCCAGTTGCCCCAGACTGAAGCTGCCCGCCACGCTGCCGCCCAGGGCAAATGTGCCGTCAGTTCCACCCAGCACATTGCCGGTGATGGACGACGTGCTTTCGAGTATCAGCGTGTTATTGCTGCCAGTGAATGTGATGCCGCCATTGGGGCTTGAGATGGTACCCGCGTTGCGCACCACATTGTTTGAGGCAAGCAGGATCGCAGGCTTCAGATCGCCAGTCAGAGTCCCACCAGCGGCATTGTTCACTACGAATTTGGACGTACTGCTGCCCAGTACTGCTGAATGATGAGCAGATATTGACCCCTCGTTGTTCACCGTTATGTTGCTGGAAGTGAAAGCCTGCACACCATCGCCGTAGGTCGCGTTCGACATGCCGGTCTTGATGGTGGCACCGGCGTGGTTGTTGACCGTCACACTGCCGGTCCCGTCGATGGTGACGCCATTGGGCGATTCCCCCACCGTTCCTGCCACCCCACCATTGACCGTGGCGTAGTTGTCGAACGTTCCGGAGGCACTGCCGCCCCAGGCGAGCGGGTGACTGGCGCCGGCAGAAATATCGCCATGGTTAATGACGTTGGCATTGGACGGGGCACCATTGAAGCCGACGCCATACGTCTGGCCCCAAACCTTGCCTCCCACTTCATTGATGAAGGTGCCATCTACGGCGCTTATGTAAGCCGATGACCCTCCACCGCTGCTGGAGATCACCGAGCCAAAGTTTCTGAACGTGTATGGCGCGATTCCGTCGACTCTGAGCGTCGTCACGTAATCCCCGCTCGCCGTCAGCGTGATGCCGTTGCTTATCTGGTAGTTGTCGCTGCTGTTGACAACAACGGGTGTGTTACTGGGTCCAATCACAGTCTGCGCCATGGAAGGGGCAGACCCACCCAGCAGGGCGAGCGAAATCGCAGTGCGTGCCACACCAGCTGACGTCGACCGCGCAGATCGCACCGTGCGTGATCGCTGGCGCTGACACGCCGCGGCAAGTTCGGAGACCACCACCCAAAGCTTCTTGGCATGGCACCACACCACCGCATGGATCCTGTTCATGGCTTACTCCCTCGTGGCGAGCGCTCCTGCTCCACTCTCCACGACGACGGCGGGACGACGCAGCAACAACAGAAATGCGCTCGCGATGCATGGCTGCGCGAGTGCTTGACCCGGATTCATCGGCGACATCAATGCGTCCGCCGTGCGCGTTTAGATCACGTCCGCTTGCGTTAATCACCAGTGATGATTCCGCACCGATTCGACGCAGCACGACAGCCGTTCGGCGGCGATCATTGCGTGCTGTATTCTCGATGCCTGCTTTGCTGGATAACGACGTCCACAAGCGACTGCTTGCACGCAGGCAGATTGCCGCCGATCGCAACCACTGCATGCGTTTTCGGCAAGGTGACCGGCGCGTTCCTGCCTACGCAACGCAAGCCTGCGCAGGCATGGGTATGATCGGCATATTCGCAGTCCCTTCGCCGACCCCATGCTCGCACTCGCCGCCCTGCTGCCCACCCTCGTGCAAACCCCGGCCAAGCCCCCCGGTTCGGCACTGACCTGGCAATCGATTAACTGGACAGCGCTGGCTACCAACTGGGGCGTGGCGCTGTTGATCCTGCTGTTTGGCCTGTGGCTGGCGCGCTGGGTCAGCCGGCTGCTGGATCGCGCCCTGCAGCGCGGCGGCGTCGAGGCGACGCTCACCGGCTTCCTGCGCAATGTCACCTACGCGGTGATGGTGGTGGTCGTCGTGATTGCCGCCCTGCAGAAGATCGGCGTGCCCACCACTTCCGTGCTGGCCGTGCTGGGTGCGGCGGGCCTGGCGGTCGGCCTTGCGTTGAAGGACTCACTGTCCAACATCGCCTCCGGCGTCATGCTGATCATGTTGCGGCCGTTTCGCGAGGGCGACGCCGTGCAGGCGGCCGGCCTTGAAGGGGTCGTCGAGGAGATCAGGATATTCCAGACCCGGCTGCGCACCTATGACAACCGCGCGATTGTGCTGCCCAACAGCATGATCACCGGCGCGCCGATCATCAATTTCACCGCCAAGCCGCGACGACGCATCGACATCCTGGTGGGCGTGGGTTACGACGATGATCTGAAACAGGCGCGCGAGGTGCTGCTGCAGCTGGCCCGGGACAACGACCTGGTGCTCAAGGATCCCGCGCCCTTCGTGCAGGTCACCCGATTGAGCGAAAGCAGCGTCGACCTGACCCTGTTCGCCTGGTGCAGGACGCCGGATTTCGGCGAGACGAAGAGTCAGTTGACCGAAGCGGTACGCACCGAGCTGATCGGCCACGGCCTGAACATCCCCTACCCGCAGCGCGACCTGCACGTGTACCACCACAATGGCGATGGCACGCCGCTCGGGGAAATCATTACCCGTTCGGTGGTGGACGACGGTGATGTAACGGCGAAGGCGTGACCGCCCACCTGGCCTAGCCGGCCAGCTGGGCCAGGTGCTTGCGGTAGTGGCGCAACTCTTCGATCGAATCACGCACATCGCTCAGCGCCGTATGCGCGGCCTGCTTGCGTACGCCTTCCAGTACCGGCGGCGCCCAGCGCCGGGCGAGCTCCTTGAGCGTGCTGACATCGAGGTTGCGGTAGTGGAAGTACTTTTCCAGCCGCGGCATCAGCCGGTGCAGGAAGCGCCGGTCCTGGCAGATCGAGTTGCCGCACATGGGCGAGGCATTCACCGGCACCCACTCATTGAGGAAAGCCACGGTCAGCGCCTCGGCCTGGCCGATGCTGACCTGGCTGTCCAGCACGCGCTGCCACAGGCCGGAGCGGCCGTGCTGGTTGCGGTTCCAGTCATCCATCGCGTTGAGGGTTTCCAGCGAATGGGCGATGGCCAGTTCCGGCCCTTCGGCCAGCACGTTGAGCTGCGAATCGGTCACCACCGTCGCGATCTCCAGGATGGAATCCTGCCCGGTATCCAGGCCAGTCATTTCCAGGTCGATCCAGATCAGTCGGTCGTTGTTCGCGTTGCTGTTGGCCATGCACCTGCCCGTCGGTTGAGGAAGCAGCCGGACCGCGATGATGCATTGCAGCGCGCCGGCGCGATGTCATGATAGCGCAGTCACCGTCCGCCTCCGACCGATGAACAACTTCGCGCACTATGCCGTCCTGACCGCCATGCTGGCGCCGGCCTTCTTCCTGACGGCCACCGCCTCGCTGCTGCTGTCCGCCAACAATCGCCTGGCCCGGATCATCGACCGCGCCCGCACCCTGCTGCGCGAACTGGTCGACATCGAAGACCCCAAGGAACGCGAGCTCTACGAGATGCGCATCCGCCTGCAGCGCCGTCGCAGCCTGATCATCCTGCGCGCCGGCCAGCTGTTGTACGGGGCGATCAGCTGCTTCGTGGGCACCAGCCTGGCGGTGGCGGTGGACACCTTTGTCGACCATCGGCTGGGTGGCCTGCCCACCTGGCTGGCGGCCGTGGGCGTGCTGGCCATGCTGGCCGCCAGCATCTTGCTGGCCCGCGAATCGACGCTCGCGGTGACGGCGATCAATGAAGAGATGGATCACCGGCACGTAAAAAAGAAAAACGGCTGATCGTCCCGACTCGCTGATCAGATCAGCGGACGATTGCGCTTGGCGCGGAAGTAGTTGGTCAGCCGGCGACTCGCCTCGTCTCCGAGCACCCCGCCCTGCACTTGCACGCGATGGTTGTGGCGCGGGTCGCCAAGCAGATCGAACACACTGCCGCAGGCACCGGTCTTGGGGTCGGTGGCGCCAAACACCACGCGCGCCACCCGCGCATGCACCAGCGCCATCGCGCACATCGCGCATGGCTCCAGCGTCACATACAGGGTGGTGCCAACCAGTCGATGGTTGCCGAGCGCACGGCCGGCCTCGCGCATGGCGATGATTTCGGCATGCGCGCTGGGATCATGGTCGGCCAAGTTGCGGTTCCAGCCCTCGCCCAGCACGCTGCCATCGGCATCCACCAGCACCGCACCCACCGGAATCTCGTCGAACTCCCGCTCGGCTCGCTCGGCCAGGGCGAACGCATGGCGCATCCAGCGCTCGTCGGCGCTGGCCTGCGTGTCCTCTGCGTGGAATTCCGGAGTGCTCATGGGCGCGATTCCAACGCACCCAGCGCCAGGCTGGCAACCGCCAGATCCGACTGCGCGCGCACGCTGTCGCCGTCTTCCAGGAACCACGCGGCTGACAACCCCGCATAAGCCAAGGTCCAGCCCGCAAGCCGCGCTGGCGGCAAGTCCGCGGCCCGCGAGACCACCTGCAACTGGCGATGGAAGCGATCAGGCCGCGTAACCGTAGGCAATTCGGGGTTGCACAGCAGATTGGCGTAGTCGAATCCCCGATCGCCCTGCAGCGGTTTGGGATCGATGGCCAGCCAGCCGCGGGCGCCGAAATCGAGCACGTTGTCGTGGTGGATGTCGCCGTGCAGTGGACGCGCCGCTTCAGCGCTTGCCAGCAGCTCCTCGGCCTGTTTCATCGCGCGCGCGAACATGCCGCCTTCGCGCTTGGCGGCCAGTTCCAGCGATTGGAACCAGCGTGCCAGCGGTACCAGCGCATCGGGCCAGGCCCGCGCGCGCGGCGCATGCAGTGCGGCAATCACCTGGCAGGCGATCTGGCTGGCCTCGTCGTCCTGGCCATGGGTGGCCATCGCCATCAACGAGGCCGTGCCGGTGGCGCGTTGCATCAACAACCCCGCTCCTTCCCGCTCATACACTTCAGCCGCGCCCTCGCCCGCCCAGTACGCCAGCGAGGCCGCGCCCTGGCGTTCGAGTTCGTCGTGCGAAACCTTCAGCATCGCCGCCACGCCACTTGCACGCCGTACCGGCAGCAAGTGGCTGGAAGGTGTTTCCAGTGCTTCACCCTCGGGCCGGAGCTGCCAGCGTTGCAGCCACGGCTCGAACGGCGAATTGCTCATTCCCACTCGATGGTGGCCGGCGGCTTGCCGCTGATGTCGTAGACCACGCGCGAGACGCCGCGCAGCTCGTTGATGATGCGGTTGGACACCGTGCCCAGTAGCTCATACGGCAGGTGCGCCCAGTGCGCGGTCATGAAGTCGATGGTCTCCACTGCGCGCAGTGCAATCACCCACTCGTAGGCGCGCGCATCGCCGACCACGCCGACCGACTTGACCGGCAGGAACACCGCGAACGCCTGGCTGGTCTTGTCGTACCAGTCGGCCTTGCGCAGTTCGTCGATGAATATCGCGTCGGCCTTGGCCAGCAGCTCCGCGTACTCGGGTTTCACTTCGCCCAGGATGCGCACGCCCAGGCCCGGGCCCGGGAACGGATGGCGATAGACCATGCTGCGCGGCAGGCCCAGTTCGACGCCCAGGCGACGCACCTCGTCCTTGAACAACTCGCGCAGCGGTTCCACCAGGCCCAGCTTCATGTGCTCGGGCAAGCCACCGACGTTGTGGTGGCTTTTGATCACGTGCGCCTTGCCGGTCTTGCTGCCGGCCGATTCGATCACGTCGGGATAAATCGTGCCCTGCGCCAGCCACTTGGCGTTGCTGAGCTTGTGCGACTCTTCCTCGAAGATCTCGACGAACAGGTTGCCGATGATCTTGCGCTTGGCCTCCGGATCATTGACGCCCTTCAGCGCGCTGAAATAGCGATCGGCGGCATTGACGCGTACCACCTTCACGCCCATGTGCTCGGCGAACATCGCCATCACCTGGTCGCCTTCCTGGAAGCGCAGCAGGCCGGTGTCGACGAACACGCAGGTAAGCTGATCGCCAATGGCCTTGTGCAGCAGCGCGGCGACGACGGAGGAATCCACGCCGCCTGAAAGGCCCAGGATGACTTCATCGCTGCCCACCTGATCGCGCACGCGCGCAATCTGATCGTCGATGATGTGCGCCGCGGTCCACAGTGTCTTGCAGCCGCAGATTTCCGCCACGAATCGGCGCAGCAGGGTCTGGCCCTGCTTGGTGTGGGTCACTTCGGGATGGAACTGCACGCCGTACCAGCGCTTGTCTTCCCGCGCCATCGCCGCGACCGGGATGCGATCGGTGACCGCAGTGACCGTCCAACCCGGCGGCGCCTTGGCCACATGATCGCCATGGCTCATCCACACATCGATGCGGGCGTCGCCGTCGTGATCGCTCAGGCCACCCAGCAGTGCGTCATGCGCGACCAGTTCCACTTCGGCGTGGCCGAATTCGCGCGCGTCGGCCGCTTCGGTGGCGCCGCCCAGCTGCGCGGCCAGGGTCTGCATGCCGTAGCAGATGCCGAGGATCGGCAGGCCGGCATCGAACACCTGCTGCGGTGCCTTGGGTGCGCCTTCCAGCGTGGTCGACTCCGGACCACCCGACAGGATGATGCCCTTGGCGCCGAACTTCGCAATCTCCTCGGGATCATGATCCCAGGCCCAGATTTCGCAGTAGACGCCAATCTCGCGGATGCGCCGGGCAATCAGCTGCGTGTATTGCGCGCCGAAATCGAGGATGAGGATTTTGTCTGAGTGGACGTCGATCATGAGCGGCGGTGTCATCCGTAGCGTAAACGGGAAGGTGGTGCTGCCAGCCAGGCATCAGCCGGCCATTGGAGAAACAGGAACCAACGTCAGCGGATGCCAGATACGGCAACGGGGAACCTGGAATTTCGCGGCGCGCATCGCGCCGTCCATCCGTGTTCCCCGTGTCCGCTTGCCATCAATGCAATCTCAGCCCATCCGATAGTTCGGCGGTTCCTTGGTGATCTGCACATCATGTACGTGGCTTTCGCGCTGGCCCGCACCGGTGATCTTGACGAACTTGGGCTTGCTGCGCATTTCCTCGATGCCGGCGCAGCCCACATAGCCCATCGTGGCGCGCAGGCCACCGACCAGTTGGTGCAGGATGCCGCCGACCGAGCCGCGATACGGCACGCGGCCTTCGATGCCTTCCGGCACCAGCTTGTCGGCGTCGGAGGCGTCCTGGAAATAACGATCCTTGCTGCCCTTCTCCATCGCGCCCAGGCTGCCCATGCCGCGGTAGCTCTTGTAGCTGCGACCCTGGAACAGTTCCACTTCGCCCGGGGCTTCCTCGGTGCCGGCGAACAGGCCGCCGATCATCACCGTCGATGCACCGGCGGCAATCGCCTTGCCGATGTCGCCGGAATAGCGAATGCCGCCGTCGGCGATCAGCGGAATCTGATCCTTCAAGGCTTCGGCGACCATGTCGATCGCGGTCACCTGCGGCACGCCGACACCGGCGACCATGCGGGTGGTGCAGATCGAACCGGGGCCCACACCGACCTTGACCGCATCGGCGCCGGCATCCATCAGCGCCAGCGCGGCATCGCCGGTGACGATGTTGCCGCCGATGACCTGTAGCCCGGAGAAGCGCTTCTTGATCCAGCTGACGCGATCCAGCACGCCCTGCGAATGGCCGTGCGCGGTATCGACGATGACCACGTCCACGCCAGCCGCCACCAGTGCTTCGACGCGCTGTTCGGTGTCACCACCCACGCCAACCGCTGCGCCCACCACCAGACGGCTGGCGCTGTCCTTGGCGGCGTTGGGGTTGTCGGTCTTCTTCTGGATGTCCTTGACCGTGATCAGGCCGCGCAGGTCGAAGCCGTCATTGACCACCAGCACCTTTTCAATGCGGTGCTTGTGCAGCAACTGCAGCACTTCCTCATCGCTGGCGCCTTCGCGCACGGTGATCAGGCGATCCTTCTTGGTCATGATGTGGCGGACCGGATCGTCGAGCTTGGTCTCGAAGCGCATGTCGCGGCTGGTGACGATGCCGACCAGTTGCCCGCCCTCCACCACCGGCACGCCGGAGATGTTGCGCGCGCGGGTCAGCTTGAGCACTTCGGCGATGGTCGTTTCCGGACCAACGGTGAAGGGCTCCTTGATCACGCCGGCTTCGAACTTCTTGACCTTGGCCACTTCGGCGGCCTGCTGTTCGGCGGTCAGGTTCTTGTGGATGATGCCGATGCCGCCCATCTGCGCCATCGCAATGGCCAGGCGGGCTTCGGTCACGGTGTCCATCGCGGCCGAGACAATCGGCAGGTTCAGCCGCAGGCCGCGCGTCAGGCGCGTCTCCAGGCTGACGTCTTTGGGCAGGACGAGAGAGTGGGCGGGGACGAGCGAAACGTCGTCGTAAGTCAGTGCTTCAGCCTGGATGCGCAGCATCGGCGGACCCGAGTGTGGGGAAGCGCGACATTCTACCGCGTTTGCCGCCCTCTTGGCACCTCGAAACCGAACGCTGCGTCTTGTAGGTCAGCCGGAAACTGCAGCCTCGGCCGCTTCCAGCGTGTTCTGCATCAGCGTGGCCACGGTCATCGGGCCCACGCCGCCGGGCACCGGGGTAATCCAGCTGGCGCGTCCGGCCGCCGCCTCGAAGCCCACGTCGCCCACCAGCCGGCCGTCATCCAGGCGATTGATGCCCACATCGATGACCACCGCGCCGGGCTTGACCCAATCGCCGGGAATCAGGCCCGGGCGACCCACCGCCACCACCAGGATGTCGGCATCGCGCACGCGCGCTTCCAGCACGTCCAGCGGGGTGAACTTGTGGCAGCTGGTCACCGTGCAACCGGCAATCAGCAACTCCAGCGCCATCGGCCGGCCCACGTGATTGCTGACCCCCACGATGGTGGCGTTCTGGCCGCGCACCGGGCGGTCGGTGTACGCCAGCAGCGTGGTGATGCCGCGCGGCGTGCACGGCCGCAGGCCGAACTGGCGCAAGGCCAGGTGGCCGACATTTTCGGGATGGAATCCATCCACGTCCTTGCGCGGATCAATCCGGTGCAGCAGGCGGCTGGCGTCGGCAATCCCCGGCAGCGGCAACTGCACCAGGATGCCGTGGATGGCCGGGTCGGCGTTGAGCTGGTCAATCAGGGCCAGCAGTTGCGCCTCGCTGGTGCCGGCCGGCAGGTCGTAGTCATGGGCATGGATGCCCACCTTTTCCGCCGCCCGTCGCTTGTTGCGCACGTACACGGTCGAGGCCGGATCACCCCCCACCAGCACCACCGCCAGACCCGGGCGCGGCTGGCCGGCCGCCACGCGCGCATCGACGCGCGCCTTGAGCTCGTCGAGCAGGTTTTCGGCAACGCGGCGTCCGTCCAGGATTCGGGCAGTCATCAGCAACACAGGGGGGCGGAGTCAGCTGTTATTGTACGACGCCATGACCGACAACACCGCCCTGGAAGCCGCCGCGTTCCGCCGCCTGCTGCAGCATCTCAACGAGCAGCGCCCGGACGTGCAGAACATCGACTTGATGAACCTGGCCGGCTTCTGCCGCAATTGCCTGGCCGACTGGTATCGGCAGGCCGCCGAAGCCGCCGGTGATAGCATGGACAAGGACGCCGCGCGCGAACGCATCTACGGCATGCCGTACAGCGAGTGGAAGGCGCGCCATCAGACCGAAGCCACGCCCGAACAGCGCGCCGCCTTCGAACACAGCCATCGCCGGCACGACTGAGCGCCCGGCATGCGTCGCTGGCTCTGGCTGCCCGCGCTGCTCGCCATCGGCTATGTGGCGGTATGCGCATTGTTGTATGTCAGGCAACGCAGCCTGATCTATTTTCCCCAGTACACGCAGGCCGGCCAGAACGAGGCCGCCACGGATTTCGAGCTGCCCCGCCCCGTGGGCCTATTGCGCGGCTGGGTGATCAACCCGGGCAAGCCGGATGCGCTGATCTACTTTGGCGGCAATGCCGAACGCGTGCAGGACAATCGCGAGGATTTTCTGACCCGGCTGCCGCAGCGTACGGTGTATCTGCTGCCGTATCGCGGCTACGGCGGCAATCCCGGATCGCCCAGCCAGGCGGATCTGGTCGCCGATGCCGTCGCCCTTCATGACGAAGTAAGGCGGCGTCATCCGCATGGAGACGTCGCGGTGGTCGGCCGCAGCCTGGGCAGCGGCGTGGCCAGCCAGTTGGCCGCGCAACGCCCGGTCCGGCAGCTGGTGTTGATTACGCCCTTCGACAGCTTGGCGGATGTCGCTGCCCGCCACTATGCGTGGCTGCCGGTGCGCTGGCTGGTGAAGGATCGTTACGACTCGGTGTCAGCGCTGAAGGCGTACCGCGGCCGCGTGCTGATCCTGCGGGCAGGACGCGATGCGGTGGTGCCGCCGGCCAATACGGATCGGCTGGTGAGGGACTTGGGTAGCCCGCCCACTGTGGTGAACTTCCCTGCGGCAGGGCACGACGATGTGTCGCTGGCCAGCGGCTATTGGGCGGCGCTGCAGGACTTCCTGGCGCCGCCTTAGGCAGGTCGGCTTCAGTCGGGCGATCAGGCTTCCCGGTTTCGGGGCTGAAGCCCCTCCTACTCTTCTTCGCCGATGGCCTCGGCGGCTTCTTCGTTGAGCGGGCGGGCTTCGCGACGTGGCGGAGTGAATGGCGTCGGCGTGGGTTTGGTGGGGATATTGCCGCGCATCAGCGGGATGCCGGCGCGCACGTCGCCTGCGGCCATTTCCAGTTCGAAGCGTTCCGCGTCCAGGCGACGCACTTCGGCGGCGATATTGGCGGCTTCATCTTCCGGCACGCCCAGTTCCACCAGCGCGGCCTCGCCAAACTGCACGGCCGATTCAAAAGTCTCGCGAATCTGGAAGTCGACCCCGGCGGCGACCAGTTGCAGCGAATGCTCGCGATCGAAAGAACGCACCAGCAGCTTGGCCTGGGTGAATTCCTGGTTGACCAGTTCGACGATGCGGTTGGCCGCTTCGCGATCATTGATGCACACCGCAATGGCGCGGGCGCTGTCGGCGCCGCAGGCGTGCAGCACGTCCAGACGGGTGCCGTCGCCGTAGTAGATCTTGAAGCCGAATTCCTCGGCGCTGCGGATCATCTCGATGTCGGTATCGATGATGGTCACGTCCACATCGCGCGCCAGCAACGACTGGCTCATCACCTGGCCAAAGCGGCCGAAGCCGATGATCAGCACGCTGCCACTCAGGCCTTCGGCTGCATCCACCCCTTCCAGGTTGGCCTGCGTCTTGGGGGTGAAGCGACGGAACAGCGTGGCCACCAGCGGCGTCAGCGCCATCGAGATGACCACGATGGCGGTCAGGTTGGCGGCGGTCTCGCCATCGATCACGCGCGCGGCGGCGGCGGCGGCAAACAGCACGAAGGCGAACTCGCCGCCCTGCGCCATCAGCACCGCGCGATCCAGCGCCTCGGCGTGGCAGGTGCGGGTCACGCGCGCGACCACGTAGATGGCAATCGCCTTGACCACCATCATCGCCAGCACCGCGCCGAGGATGAAAGGCCAGTTGCGGTAGACCACGCCCAGGTCCAGCGCCATGCCCACGGCCAGGAAGAACAGGCCGAGCAGGATGCCGCGGAACGGTTCGATGTCGGCTTCAATCTGATGGCGGAAGGTGGACTCGGACAGCAGCACGCCGGCCAGGAAGGCGCCCATGGCCATCGACAGGCCACCCAACTGCATCAGCAGCGCCGCGCCCAGCACCACCAGCAGCGCGGCCGCGGTCATGACTTCGCGCGCCTTGGCGGCTGCGAGGATGCGGAACAGCGGATTGAGCAGCCAGATGCCGGCGGCAATCAACCCGGCCACCGAGGCGGCGGCGATGCCGATGCCCAGCCAGCGCGAGTCGCCGCCCTGCGCGTGCACCACCGGCGACATCAACGCCACGATCGCCAGCAGCGGCACGATCAGCAAATCTTCGAACAACAGGATCGAGACGATGCGTTGGCCGCGCGGCAGCGCGATGTCGCCGCGTTCGCCCAGCAGCTGCATGACCACCGCCGTGGAGGTCAGCACGAAGCCCATGGCACCAATGAAGGACACCGGCAGCGAATAGCCGAACAGGTACACCACGCCGGTCAGCAGCAGCGTGCACGTAAGGATCTGCAAGGTGCCCAGGCCGAAGATCTCGCCGCGCAGGCTCCACAGATGCGAGGGCCGCATTTCCAGGCCGATCACGAACAGAAACATCACCACGCCCAGTTCGGCCACGTGGAGGATCGATTGCGGGTCGGAGAACCAGCCGAAGCCGAACGGGCCGATCAGCAAGCCCGCGGCGAGATAGCCGAGCACCGAGCCCAGGCCCAGGCGGCGGAAGATGGGTACGGCCACGACGGCGGCGCCCAACAGCGCCACCACGTTGATCAGATCGCTGGTGGTGTTTTCAACTGACATGGCCACAGTCTAGCGGCAAGCGGCGGCCGGCCGCCCTTTTTGCCCACGCCCGGTTGTCAGCAGGCGTGCCCTGACTGGCTCAGGCACCGACTGCGCAGAATTTCTGATAATCGATGTAGCCCGGGAAGGCCTGCCCCGGCGCGCAGACCACGCAATGCGGATCCGCTCGCAGGCGTGTCTCGCGAAAGCGCATGCCGAGGGCATCGAAGTGCAGCAGCCGCCCCCGCAGGGGCTCGCCCGCGCCCAGCAGCAGCTTGATCACTTCGGTGGCCTGCAACAGGCCGACCACCCCAGGCAGCACGCCCAGCACGCCGGCTTCGGCGCAGTTGGGCGCGAACTGCGGCGGCGGCGGCTCGGGGAACAGGCAGCGATAGCAAGGCGCCTCACCACGGTGGCGGCCGGCGTCGAACACGCTCACCTGCCCCTCGAACCGCTGCACGGCGCCATACACCAGCGGCTTGCCCAGCTTCACGCAGGCATCGTTGAGCAGGTAGCGCACCGGAAAGTTGTCGGCGCCGTCGAGCACCACGTCCACCCCTTCCAGCAGCCGTTCGACATTGTCGGAGGTCACTCGCTCCTGCACCGCTTCGACCTGCACCCCTGGATTGAGCCCGGCGAGCGTGGCCTGCGCCGAGCTGACCTTGGCCTGGCCGATACGCGCTTCGGTATGCAGGATCTGGCGTTGCAGGTTGCTGCGGTCGACCACGTCGTCGTCGGCCACGCGCAGATGGCCAATGCCCGCCGCCGCCAGGTAGAAACCGGCCGGTGAGCCGAGCCCACCGGCGCCGATCATCAACACGCGCGATTGCTGCAGGCGGCGTTGACCGGCGATGCCGACTTCCGGCAGCAACAGGTGGCGCGAGTAGCGCTCGTAGAAATCAGCGGCCTGCGGATCCAGTTGCGGAACGACCGTGGGCAGGCCCTCGTCCACCCAGCGTGTCGTGCCGCCGGTAACCGACACCAGATGCTCGTAACCCAGTGCCTGCAACGCCCTGGCCGCCTCCAGCGACCGTCCGCCACGCTGGCAGATGATCACGATTTCGCGGGAAGCATCCGGGAGATGACGAGCCGGTTCGGCGAGCAGTTCGCCTTTGGCGATGCCCAGCGCGCCTTCTGCCTGGCCCTGCGCACGTTCGTGTTCTTCGCGCACGTCGATGAAGATCGCGCCGTGCGCCACGCGCTCGCGCGCCTGGGCGGGACTGAGTTCGCGGAGTTCCATGGCGCGATTATCGCACCCGATCAGTACGGCAGCACGCGAACGACGTCGCCGGCCTGATAGTCATGTTCGCCCTCGGCCAGCACGATCAAGGCATCGCTGTCGGCGGCCGCCTGCAGGCGGTGGGAGGCGTCGGCCGGGTTGGGCGTGACCCACAGGCTGCCGTCTTCGCGCGGTTGCAGCTTGCCGCGCAGGAACTCATGCCGCGGATGTTGCTTGGACCACGCCAGCGCCAGGCGCGCGAACCAGCGTGGCCGCGCTTCGCGACGGCCCTGCATCTGTTCCAGCAACGGCACGCCGAAGGCCTGGAACGTGGCCAGGGTGGAAACCGGATTGCCGGGCAAGGCCAGCCACAATGCCGATTCCAGCTCGCCGAACAACAGCGGCATGCCGGGCTTCATCCGCACTTTCCAGAACAGGATGCGGCCGGCCTCGCCCAGAAACCCGGGCAGATAGTCTTTCTCGCCGGCCGACACGCCGCCGCAGGTGATGATCAGGTCGAACGCCGAGGCCGCATCCAGCAGCATGCTGCGCACGCGCGCCGGATCGTCGGGCAGGCTGGGCCAGGCCGTCGGCTCCAGCCCCAGCTGGCGCAGTTGGCCCATCAGCAGTTCGCGGTTGCTGTTGTAGATTTCACCGGGCGCCAACGGCATGCCGGGCTCCACCAGCTCGTCGCCGGTGGTGAACACGGCCACCGTGGGCCGTCGTGACACGGCGACATCGGCCAGGCCCAGCGCGGTCAGCAGGCTGGTGCGCGCCGGCGTCAGTACATCGCCGGCCATCAGCACGGTGTCGCCTGTCCGCACGTCCTCGCCCGCGCGGCCGACGTGTGCACCCAAGCGCGGGACTTCACGAAAGCAGATGGCGGCGGCCTGTTCGTCCACGTTTTCCTTCATCACCACCGTGTCGGCGCCAGCGGGCATCGGCGCGCCGGTGGTGATGCGGATGCACTGGCCCGGCGCCAGCACCTGGCCTAGATCGCGGCCGGCAAACTGCTCGCCAGCGATCTGCAACGTAGGCGCCGATTGGCCGGGATCGATGTCGCCGTGGCGAAAGGCAAAGCCATCCATCCGGCTGTTGTCGAACGGCGGCAGCGGCATGCCGGCCACCACGTCGCTGGCCAGTACACGGCCTTCGGCGCGTCGTGTGGCGATGCGCTCCTGGTCCAGGCGGTGCGCCTGGCCGGCGGCTTCGATGATGGCCAGCGCTTCGTCGTGGCCGATGCGGCTTGGGTATGCGGGGTGTGGAGAGTTCATCGCCCTACCCTACTATGCAAACGCGGTTATTTGCCGCGCTTGACGTGGCGGATCATCCGGCGCTTCTTCGCCACCTGCCGTTCGGTCAGCACGTTCTTCTTGCCTTCGTAGGGGTTGGTGCCCTCGCGGAAGATGAAACGCACCGGCGTGCCAACCAGCTTGAAGCGCTTGCGGAAAAAGTTTTCCAGATAGCGCTTGTACGATTCCGGCAACACTTTCAGACGCGTGCCGTGCACGATGAAGGTCGGCGGATTGCTGCCGCCCGGATGCACGTAGCGCAGCTTGGAGACGTGACCGCGGATGCTCGGCGGCGGATTGGTTTCGTAGGCGATTTCCAGCGCCTTGTTGATCTCGCTGGTGCTGAATTCGTGGGTGGCCGAGGCGTGCGCGCGATGCACCGCGCGGAACAGCTCGCGCATGCCCGAGCCATGCTTGGCCGAGATGCGCACGGATTCGGCCCACTCCACGAAGCTGAGCTTGCGCGCCAGCATGGATTCGGCCTGCTCGCGCTGATAGGTGGTCAGGCCATCCCACTTGTTGATGGCCACCACCAGCGCGCGGCCGGCATCGAGGATGGCGCCGAGCACGCTGGCATCCTGATCGGTCACGCCTTCAGTGGCGTCCAGCAGCAGCACGGCCACCTGGCATTGTTCGATGGCCTGCAGGGTCTTGACCACGCTGAACTTTTCCACCGCCTCATCGACGCGCGACTTGCGGCGCAGGCCGGCGGTGTCGACCAGGCGGTACTGGCGTCCATCGCGGTCCAGGTCCACGGCGATCGAATCGCGCGTGGTGCCCGGCACTTCCGAGGCAATCATGCGTTCTTCGCCGAGCAGGCGATTGACCAGGGTCGACTTGCCCACATTGGGCCGGCCGACAAAGGCCACGCGCATGCGGGTGGGATCTTCGTCCAGCGCTTCGGCGTCGCCCTCTTCGGGAAGTCGTTCGTAGACTTCCTCGAGCAGGTCATCCACGCCCTGGCGATGGCTGGCCGAGATGCCGATGACATCGTCAAAGCCATAGCGGGCGAATTCGGCGCGGGCGGCGTCTTCGTCGACGCCGTCCATCTTGTTGATCACCAGCAGGGTCGGCCGCGCCGCCTTGCGCAGCCAGCGCAGGATGTCGTCATCCAGCGCCGAACGTCCTTCGCGGCCATCGACGATGAACAAGACCAGGTCGGCTTCCTCGGCGGCGGCACGCGCCTGGCGCGCGGTGGCGCCGGCCAGACCTTCTTCCTCACCGGCGATGCCGCCGGTATCCACGACCACGAACGAACGCTGATCTTCGGGCCGGCAGACGCCGTAATTGCGGTCACGGGTCACGCCGGGCTGATCATGGACCAGCGCATCGCGACTACGCGTCAGCGCGTTGAACAGCGTCGATTTGCCGACATTGGGGCGGCCCACAAGGGCAACGAGCGGAAGCATGCGGAGGTTTCGCGGAAGGGAATCGAGGGGCCGGCGGAGCCCGGCGGACGCGGAACAGTGGCCGCGCGGAGCCGCCATGGTATCGGGAAGCCGCCCGGGTAGCCATCAAAAGGGCGTTCAGGCGAGCCTGCGAGAACTCCGGAAACGAAAAACCCCCGGCGTCCGCTGGGGACGCCGGGGGCTGAGTTTGCGTGTTACTGCAGGCCGAAAGCGGTGATCTGGCCGTCGACGTTCTGCACCAGCAGGATGCCGTCGACCACGACCGGCTTGGCGCGAATCGGATCGCCACCAGCACGCTCGCGCGCCGCAAATTCACCGGTGTCGAGCTTCATCCAGTGCACGTAGCCGTCCAGGTCACCCACCACGGCGTAGTCGCCCTGGATGCTGGGACCGGTCAGCGAACGACGTGCCAGCGCGGGATTGGACCAGGTCGCCGAGCCGCTGAAGCGATCCAGACCCCAGACCGTACCTGCCGGATCCGATACCACCACCAGGCTGCTGGTGACACCCAGGCCACCGGCGCCGCCATTGTCCTTGCGCCACAGCGGTCGGCCACTCGGACCTTCCAGCGCCATGGTCTGCTTCTTGAAACTGGTGGCGTAGACCGTGGTGCCGTCGAGTACTGGCGCGCCATCCACGTCGGCCATGCGATCCAGTTCGGTGCGGCCTTCCGGCGCACCGATCGCCTGACCCCAGACTTCGCGGCCATCGGCCAGCGACAAGGCACTCAAGGTGCCATCGTCGTTGCCGACAAACGCCACGCCCGGACCGATCGTCACCGGCGCGTTGCCGCGCACGGTCAGGCTGGGCAGTTCGCTGGCATAGAACCAGCGACGTTCGCCATTGCCGGCATCCAGCGCTGTCACCCGACCATCGTTGGTGCGAACCAGCACCAGGCCCTGGCCAATCACCGGCGCGGTGATGACTTCGCTGCTGACCTTGGCGCGCCATTTCTCGGTGCCACTGCTGGCATCCAGCGCAATCACCTGGCCGTCGAGCGTGCCAATGGCCACCAAGCCATCGCCCGCACCCGGACCGCCGGAGAAGCGCCACTCAATCTTCCGCTTGGCCGCTTTCTTGGCCAGCTTGGCGGCTTCCTTGCGCGCGCGCTTGGCGGCCTTGGTTTCCTCTTCGCCGGCAGCCGGTTCGTCGGCCACCTGCCCGCTGCTGCTGCCAGGCGCATCGCCGCGGCGCTTCTCGGGCTCGTATTCCCACACCTGCTTTCCGGTCTGTAGATCAAAGGCACGCACGCCGCCTTCCACGGCCGCGGCATAGACGCGACCATCGGCGACCGCCGGACCCTGCTGCAGGCCCAGGCGCCCTTCACCCTTGCCGGCGTTGGCGCTCCACAGCTTGGTGACTTTCACCGAGGGGGTGATGTCGGTCAGCTCGGCCGGCTCGGTGGCCTTCTTGTCATCGGTCTTGCTGCCAAACCAGCCCTTGATGGTGGTGCAGCCAGACAGGACGAACACCAGCGCCAGCACGGCCAGCAGCCGCTTCATCGCAACATTCCGATTCATCAGACCGAGTCTCCGCTCTTCGGCGGAGTTCCGCCCACGTCAGCCAGTTTCAGTTCCACCAGGCGGCGCAGCGGCGAAGCCACGTCCAGACCGGTGAGCGCGCTCGTATACGCTTCGCGTGCCTCGGCCTGCTTGCCAGCCGCGGCGTAAGCATCACCGCGGATGACCAGGCTGGCCGAATCCTTGGCATCGCCAATCAACCTGAGCGCTTCGTCGTGCTTGCCGGCGTCGATCAGCAGACGCGCCAAGCGTTGCTGGACCACCGGCTGCAGCGCGGGCTCGGGCTTGATGGCCCGCAGCGTGGCGATGGCCGCATCGCGTTGACCGCCGTCGACCTGCGCCTTGGCCAGGCGCAGCGCCGCCAGATCGGCATACACGCCCTGCTTGCCATTGAGCGAGGCAACACTGGCCTCGGCTTTCTTCAGGTCCGTGCCGGCGATGCTGGCAACGGCCTTTTCGTAGGCCTGGTTGGCCTGTTCGCTGGACTGCTGGCGATCCTTCTGCCACCACTGCCAGCCAAAAATCACCGCCAGTCCCAGGGCGACGCCGCCAATCAGGCCAGCGCCATTGTTCCGGAGCCAACTGCGGACGCGTTCGCTTTGTTCGTGCTCGTCGAGCAGATCATCAATCGCCATGCGTACTCTTGCCCCGTCGGACGGGGTCTTTGTTCTGAAGTGGACAAACCCGCGTGCGGGTCAGTCGGCGACCGGCAGTAGGGAACCGTCAGAGGATACCGTAAAGCGAGCCACGTTCGCTCGCTGATAGGGCGTCAGGTCCACGGTACTGCCGCCACGCTGAACCTCTACCGCCGATGCATTGCCCAGCACCACGCGACCCACTTGCCCGGCCTCATAGCTGCGCTGATCACCGGCCTTGAGCAGTGCCTGTTCCAGGCTGCGGCCGTCGGCCCCGATGATCTGCACCCAGCTGTCGCCGGTGAAATTCAGGCTCAACGCGGGGGTGCTGCGCGAAATGGGCGGCGTCAGCGAGGCCACGTACGGGGCGGCGGGTGCGGCCGAGGGCCGATCCACTTCGGCTCCGGTGGCGCCATTCGATGCATTGCTGCTGGCCGGAGCGGAACCCTGCGGCATGACATCCAGCGAGGCCGTGGTCTGCTGGCCTCCGCCGAGATGGGGACGCGTGGCCATCCAGATCGGCGTGGCGATGATCGCGGTCACCACCACATAGATTGCCTTGCGCTTGGCGCTTTCAAAGACGCGATGCGACGTGGGCGTGTAGCTGCGGCTCACCAGCTCCGAAGGCCGCACCGTTTCCAGTTGCGCCTGGGCCAGGTAGCCGTCCACGTCCACCTTCAGCAGCTTGGCGTAGCTGCGCAACTGGCCGCGGATGAAAACCGGCGCGCCGAGCTGCGCCCAGTCTTCGGCTTCCAGCGCCTGCAGCACCTTGAGTGGCACTTTCAGCCTGTTCCCCACGTCCTGCAGGCTCAGGCCGGCCTGTTCGCGTGCCTGGCGCAGGAAGGCCCCGCAACCTTGCAGGCGCTGCGTATCAATCGAGTTGAAACCCGTCATTGTTCTGCCTTTCCCCCAGGTTGAGCGCTTGACGTGTCCGGGAACTCCGCCCGAAGTTGCTGAACATATCGACCGGCAGCGGCCTTGTCGCCGAGTCTTTCTTCGATTTGTGATGCAAGTTTTAGCACGTCGGGGCTTGCAGGCGCAGCCGCGATACGGCGTTCGATGAAGGCGCGTGCCTCGAAGTAGCGGCCCGACCGGTATTCGTTTTCAGCCATGGACGCCAGCGCGTAGGCGTTCTTTGGTTCCAGGGTCAGGGCCTGGCGCAGATCGCGCTCGGCGCGTTCCTGCTGGCCGGCCTTCAGGGCACAACCGCCGGCGTTGGCCAGGGCCGAACCGGGCGTGCTGTAGCTGCGATCGTTCAAGGCGCGGTCGAACCAGATCAGCGCTTCGGCCGGATAGCCATTGCTGCACAGCCAGGTGCCGTAATTGTTCTGGTAGGCGCCCACGTCGGGCTTGAGATCCACCGCGCGCTTGTAGGACTCGCCCGCCTGCTTGGCCTGGCCGCGGCGCTCGGCCACGATGGCCAGCAAGGTGAAGGCGTCGGCCGAATCCGGGGTGGCCTTGAGCGCGGCGCGGGCGTTGCGTTCGGCGGCATCCAGGTCGCCGGCACGCAGGCGCTGGGTGCTGCGCTGCAGGGCGTTTTCGGTTTCCATGCGCTTCTTGGTCGCCGGGCTGTCCTGGACGTGATAGCTCTCGGCGATCTGCTCGCCGTCCTCACGTTCCATCTTGGGTTTGACTATGGTCAGGCGACTGCAGCTGGCCGTGGCCAGCACAAAGGGAATCAGGAGCAGGCTGAGCTTAAGCCGCTGCATCGTCGATGCCCTGTTCCTGCAGATGACGGCGGAACTCGGCTTGGCGGCGGGTGCGATCCATCACCTGGCCCTTGAGCTGGCCGCAGGCCGCGTCGATGTCATCGCCACGGGTGCGTCGGACCATGGTCAACACGTGGGCGTCGAGCAGGATCTTCTGGAAGGAGCGGATGACTTCGTCCGGTGACCGCTCGTAGCGGGTGCCGGGGAACGGGTTGAACGGGATCAGGTTGACCTTGCCGGCATCCTTGAGCTGCGCGGCATTGCTGAATTTGCGCATCAGCTGCGCCAGCTGCCGCGCATGCTCGGGCTGATCGTTGATGCCCTTCATCAGCGTGTACTCGAAGGTTACCGAGTCGCGCTTCTTGTTGGCGCGCAGGTAACGCACGCACGACGCCATCAGTTCGGCGACGGGATACTTCTTGTTGAGCGGCACCAGCTGCTCGCGCAGCGCATCGGTGGGCGCATGCAGGGAGACCGCCAGCGAGACGTCCGTTTCGGTGGACAGCCGATCGATCATCGGCACCAGACCCGAGGTGGACAGCGTCACGCGCTTGCTGGCCAGGCCGTAGCCCAGATCGTCGCGCATGATGTTCATGGCGCGCACGACGTTGTCGAAATTCATCAGCGGCTCGCCCATCCCCATCATCACCACGTTGGTGAGGCGACGGTTCTGCGCGGGCACGTTGCCCAGGTGGCGGGCGGTCACCCACACCTGGCCGATGATTTCGGCGGTGGTCAGGTTGCGGTTGAAGCCTTGCGTGGCGGTGGAGCAGAACGTGCAGTTCAAACCACAACCCACCTGCGAAGACACGCACAGCGTGCCGCGGTTCTTGTCCGGGATATATACGGTTTCGACGGCGTTCTTGCCGTCCACGCCCATCCCCAGCAGCCACTTGTGCGTGCCGTCGTTGGACGGCTTGTCGAACACGACCTGCGGGACGACGACCTCGGCATGTTCCTGCAACTTCGCGCGCAGGGCCTTGCCGAGATCGGTCATCTGATCGAAGTCGGTGACGTAGCGGTGATGAATCCACTTCATCACCTGATGCGCACGGAACTTCTGTTCGCCCAGGCGCTCCATGAAGAAGCGCTCCAGGCCCTCGCGATCCAGATCCATCAGGTTCTGTTTCGCAGACACGGGCATGCCAACCGCCACGGCTGCATCCGTGGCGAGCTTGAGTTCAATCGGCGGCAGCTCGTGCTGGCTCATCGCTATGGCTTAGCGCGCGTACACGTCGGTGGCGGGGAAGAAATACGCGATCTCGATGTTCGCGTTTTCGACCGAGTCCGAACCGTGTGCGGCATTGGCGTCGATCGAATCGGCGAAGTCGGCGCGGATGGTGCCCGGCGCAGCGTCCTTCGGATTGGTGGCGCCGAGGATGTCGCGGTGCTTCAGCACGGCGTTCTCGCCTTCCAGCACCTGCACGACCACCGGACCGGAGATCATGAACTCAACCAGTGCATTGAAGAACGGACGCTCGCGGTGCACGGCGTAGAAACCTTCGGCTTCACGACGCGACAGATGCTTCATCTTGGAGGCGGCAATCTTCAGGCCGGCCTTTTCGAAGCGGGAATAGATTTCGCCGACGACGTTCTTGGCAACGGCATCGGGCTTGATGATGGACAGGGTGCGCTCCAGCGCCATGGGGAATTCTCCGTTGGCGGGCCACTGACGGCCCAAGGTTAACATGAAAAAACCCGCGTCGAAACACGGGCTTAGATTGAATTGCGTAGCGAGATTCTAACGTATCGCCGGCAATTTGGCATCCGCCGGTACAGGATTTATGTTGCACCACAGCATGACACCGTACCGCCCCGAATGGACAATCAAACGAGCGTTTGATTAACGGAGTCACCGCCCATGGGCAACGCCACCCACTTTTCCACCAAGGAACGCATCCTCGGCGCCGCCGAGGAGCTGTTTGCCCAGCACGGTTTTGCCGGCACATCGCTGCGCCAGGTCACCGGCCGGGCCGACGTCAACATTGCCGCGGTCAACTACCACTTCGGATCCAAGGAAAACCTGGTCAATGAGGTCTTCCGCCGGCGCATGGACGACATGACCAGCCAGCGCCTGGCCCTGCTCAAGGCGGCGCTGGAGCAGCATTCCGGCGAGTTGGAGCCGATCCTGGCGGCCTTTGTCGAGCCCGCCCTGGCCCTGGCCCAGGACCGCCACGGAGGCGGCGCGTTCGTGCGGGTCATTGCCCGCGCCTACGCCGAAAAGAACGATGGCTTGCGCCAGTTCCTGTCTGATCACTACGGTCATGTGCTGCGCGAGTTCGGCAAGGCCATTGCCGACTGCGTGCCCGGACTGAGCAAGGAGGAACTTTACTGGCGGCTGGACTTCTTCTCCGGCGCCCTGACCTACGCCATGGCGGACTTCGGCCTCATCAAGCGCCCGCACGGCATCAGCGAGGCCGCGCACCGCGAACGCGCCGCCCGCGAACTCATCCGCTTCGCCGCGGCCGGCCTGCGTGCCGACCGCAACAAGTAAACAACCCTGCAATCCAAGGAACTACCCATGTCCAATCCATTGCTTGTTCGCAAGGCGGCCGTGCTGGGCGCCGGTGTGATGGGCGCCCAGATCGCCGCCCACCTGACCAATGCCGGTGTCGATACCGTCCTGTTCGATCTGCCCGCGAAGGAAGGCCATCCCGATGGCGTTGTGCAGAAGGCCATCGCCAACCTGGCCAAGCTCAGCCCTGCCCCGCTCGCCAGCAAAGCGCTGGCCGAGCTGATCACGCCGGCCAACTACGAGACCGGTCTGGAGCACCTGAAAGGCTGCGACCTGATCATCGAAGCGATCGCCGAGCGGATGGACTGGAAGCAGGACCTGTACAAGAAGATTGCCCCGTTCGTGGCCGATCATGCCGTGCTGGCCAGCAACACCTCGGGCCTGGGCATCAACAGCCTGGCCGAAGTGCTGCCGGAACAGCTGCGCCACCGCTTCTGCGGCGTGCACTTCTTCAACCCGCCCCGTTACATGCACCTGGCCGAATTGATCCCGGCCCGCACCACCGATGCCGCCGTGCTGGAGGGCCTGGAAACCTTCCTGACCACCACCCTGGGCAAGGGCGTGGTGTATGCCAAGGACACGCCCAACTTCATCGGCAACCGCATCGGCGTGTTCTCGATCCTGGCCACCGCGCACCACACCGCCGCTTCGGGCCTCGGCTTTGATGAAGTCGACGCCCTGACCGGCCCGCTGATTGGCCGGCCCAAGTCCGCGACTTATCGCACCTCCGACGTGGTCGGCCTGGACACGATGGCGCACGTCATCAAGACCATGGGCGACACCCTGCCCGAGGATCCGTGGCATTCCTACTTCAAGTCGCCGAAGTGGCTGGACGCGCTGATCCAGAAGGGCGCGCTCGGCCAGAAGACCGGCGCCGGCATTTTCCGCAAGGTCGGCAAGGACATCGTGGTACTCGACCTGCAGCAACAGGACTACCGCCCCGCCGATCGCGTGGCCGCGCCGGAAGTGGTGGAAATCCTCAAGCTGAAGAACCCGGCCGAGAAGTTCCAGAAACTGCGCGAAAGCCAGCACCCGCAGGCGCAGTTCCTGTGGGCGGTGTTCCGCGATCTTTTCCATTACAGCGCCTACCACCTGGCCGACATCGCCGAGACCGCGCGCGACGTGGACTTGGCGATCCGCTGGGGTTACGGCTGGTCGCTCGGCCCGTTCGAAACCTGGCAGGCCGCCGGCTGGAAGCAGGTGGCGCAGTGGATTGCCGATGACATCGTCGCCGGCAAGAGCATGAGCAGCGCGCCGCTGCCCAACTGGGTGTTTGACGGCCGCGAAGGCGTGCATGCCGCCGAAGGCAGCTACAGCCCGGCCCGCAACGTCAAACTGCCGCGTTCCAACCTGCCGGTGTATCAGCGCCAGCGTTTCCCTGATCCGCTGCTGGGCGAAGTGTTCCCGCAGGGCGAAACGGTGTTCGAGAACGACGGCGTGCGGCTGTGGACCGATGGCGACGGCGTGGGTGTGGTCAGCTTCAAGACCAAGATGAACACAGTGTCCGATGCCGTGCTCGATGGCCTGCAGCAGGCGGTGACGATCGCCGAGCAGAAGTTCAAGGGCCTGGTGATCTGGCAGCCGAAGGAGCCCTTCTCCGCCGGCGCAGACCTGGCCGGCGCGCTGGGCGCGTTGCAGGCGGGCAAGGTCGCCGAGTTCGAGGCGATGGTCGCCAACTTCCAGGCCACCAGTCAGCGCATCAAGTACTCGCTGGTGCCCGTGGTCGCCGCCGTGCGCGGCCTGGCCCTGGGCGGCGGTTGCGAGTTCCAGATGCACAGCGCGCGCACCGTGGCCTCGCTGGAAAGCTACATCGGCCTGGTGGAAGCCGGCGTCGGTCTGCTGCCGGCCGGCGGTGGTCTGAAGGAAATCGCCGTGCGCGCTTCGCAGGCCGCAGGCCCGGGCGGCGATGTGTTCGCCGAGCTCAAGCGCACCTTTGAAACCGTGGCGATGGCCAAGGTCTCGGCCTCGGCGATGGAAGCCAAGGAACTGGGCCTGATGCGCGCCACTGATCTGGTGGTGTTCAATGCCTACGAGCAGTTGTACGTGGCCAAGCAGCAGGTGCTGGCGCTGCACGAGAGCGGCTACCGTCCGCCGATGCCGGCGCGGCGCATCCAGGTGGCGGGCGACGTCGGCATCGCCACCTTCAAGATGATGCTGGTCAACATGCTGGAAGGCCGCTTCATCAGTGAATACGACTACGAGATCGCCAGCCGCATCGCCACCGTGCTGTGTGGCGGTGAAGTGGATCGCGGCGCGCTGGTCGACGAGGAATGGCTGCTCAAGCTCGAGCGCCAGCACTTTGTCGAACTGGCGCAGCAGGAAAAGACCCAGGCCCGCATCGCGCACATGCTCAAGACCGGCAAGCCGCTGCGCAACTGATCGCCACCTATTCAGGAAAGACCATGAGCAAGCAAATCCAAGAAGCCTACATCGTCGCCGCCACCCGTACCCCGGTCGGCAAGGCCCCGAAGGGCGTGTTCCGCAATACCCGTCCTGACGACATGCTCGCGCATGTGCTGAAGTCGGTGGTGGCGCAGGCGCCGGGCATCGACCTGGGCCGGATCGACGACGCCATCATTGGCTGCGCCATGCCCGAGGGCGAGCAAGGCATGAATGTGGCGCGCATTGGCGTGCTGCTGGCCGGCCTGCCCAACACCATCGCCGCACAGACCATCAACCGCTTCTGCTCCTCCGGCCTGCAGGCCGTGGCGCTGGCCGCGGATCAGATCCGCCTGGGCAATGCCGACCTGATGCTGGCCGGCGGCACCGAGTCGATGTCGATGGTGCCGATGATGGGCAACAAGGTCGCGCTGTCGCCGTCGGTGTTCAAGGACGACCACGTCGCCATCGCCTACGGTATGGGCATCACCGCCGAGAAGGTCGCCGAGGAATGGAAGATCTCGCGCGAGCAGCAGGATGCCTTCGCCCTCGCCTCGCACCAGAAGGCGCTGGCCGCGATCGCCGCCGGTGAATTCAAGTCCGAAATCTCGCCGTATGAAGTGCGCTCGCACCAGCCCGACCTGGCCGGCAACACCATCCGCCTGCGCTCACTGCTGGTCGAGAACGACGAAGGCCCGCGCGCCGATACCTCGCTGGAAGGCCTGGGCAAACTGCGCCCGGTGTTCCGCAACGGCCAGTTTGGCGGCAGCGTCACCGCTGGCAACTCCTCGCAGATGAGCGACGGCGCCGGCGCGGTGCTGTTGGCTTCGGAGCAGGCGATCAAGGACTACGGCCTGACCCCGTTGGCGCGCTTCGTCAGCTTCTCGGTGGCCGGCGTGCGTCCGGAAGTGATGGGCATCGGCCCGATCGCCGCGATTCCCAAGGCGCTCAAGCAGGCCGGACTGACCAAGGATCAGCTGGACTGGATCGAGCTCAACGAAGCCTTTGCCGCGCAGGCCCTGGCGGTCATCCGCGACAGCGAGCTGGACCCGGGCAAGATCAATCCGCTTGGCGGCGCCATCGCCCTGGGCCATCCGCTCGGCGCAACCGGCGCGGTACGCACCGCGACCCTGGTGCACGGCCTGCGCCGCCGCCAGTTGAAGTACGGCATGGTGACCATGTGCATCGGCACCGGCATGGGCGCGGCAGGCATCTTCGAAGCGCTGTAAGTTCGGGCGCGTGCAGGACAGAAAAGGGCAGCCTCGGCTGCCCTTTTCTTTTACCCGGACAACGGCGCCAGCCGCTCAGGCCAGCCGCGTTCCATTCGGCACGGCCCGCTCGAGCGTGGTGATGACCACGCCCTCGTCGGTGGGAAACCCGGTCAACAGGAATTCCGAGACAAACGGCCCCACCTGTTTGGGCGGGAAATTGATTACGCCGACGATCTGCCGGCCGATCAAGTCGTCCGCTTCATACAGCGCGCGCACCTGGGCGCTGGTCTTGCGGACCCCATGCGGCCCGAAATCGACCCACAGCTTCCAGGCCGGCTTGCGCGCCTCGGGAAATTCTTCCACCCGCAGCACGGTACCGGCACACAGGTGGACTTTCTCGAAGTCCGCCCAGCTGATCGACTCGTTCACCGCCCTACTCCAGGTCAGTCACGCCCAGTTCGCTGAGGGCGCTCTGCATCATGTCGCGGGCGGCGTCGCTGAGCTTTTCATGGTCCAGCGCATAGCGGATGGTGGCTTCGATCAAGCCGATATGGGTACCGCAATCGAAGCGCGTGCCCTGGAAGCGGTAGGCATGCACCGGCTTCTGGCCCAGCAACGTTTCGATGGCGTCGGTCAGCTGAATCTCGCCGCCGGCTCCGGGCGTGGTGTTCTCGAGCAGGTCGAAAATGCTGCCGTCCAGCACATAGCGACCGACCACGGCCAGATTGCTGGGCGCGACTTCCGGGGCGGGTTTTTCGACGATGCGATTGATGCGGCCCGAGCGCCCGGCAAACGCGTCGGTCGCCACGATGCCGTAGCTGGCGGTCTGTTCCGGCGCCACGTCCTGCACCGCAATCATGCTGGCGCCAGTGGCTTCGGCGGCATCGGCCATCTGCTTGAGTGCACCGGGGCCGCGATTCCAGATCAAATCGTCAGGCAGGACGACCGCGAAGGGTTCATCGCCCACGATCGGCTTGGCGCACAGGACCGCATGGCCCAGCCCCAGGGCTTCGGCTTGGGTGACGAACACCGCACGCACGCCCTCGGGCAGCACGTTGCGCACCAGTTCCAACTGCTCGTGCTTGCCGGCCCGCTCGAGCTTCTGTTCCAGCTCGTAGGCCTTGTCGAAGTAGTCGGCCACCGCATGCTTGTAACGGTTGGTCACGAAGATCAACGTATCGCAACCGGCCTCGATGGCCTCATCCACGGCGTACTGGATCAGCGGCCGATCGATGATCGGCAGCATTTCCTTGGGCACGGTCTTGGTGGCGGGGAGAAAACGCGTGCCGAGGCCGGCAACGGGGAATACAGCCTTTCGAATGCGTCGGGTCATCGTGTCCTGCGGGCTTCGCGTGCGGGGAAGACCACGATGTTAGCCGAGGCAGGTTCAACGTCGCGTTCAAGCGGCGAGAACTCCGGCACGGCGATCCGCAGTACTTCCTGCATTTCTTCCTCGTCAAAGCGCCCATGGGCGGCGCGCAGGCGCTGCAGGGCCAGCTCGATGAAGTCCGCCGCCACCCCACGTGGCTCGGCCTGCATGATCTTGGAATGCGAGGTGGGACGGTAGTTCTCGTCGGCGTAGAACAGATTCTCGTGCAGCTTCTCGCCGGGGCGCAGGCCGGTGTAGACGATGGCCACATCGCGGCCCACCTGCTTGCCCGCCAGGCGGATCATCTGCTCGGCCAGCAAGCGGATCGGCACCGGCTCGCCCATGTCGAGGGTGTAGATGGATGCATGGGCCGCGCCCGCCGCCGCCTGCAGAATCAACTGGCTGGCCTCGGGAATGGTCATGAAGTAGCGGGTCACTTCCGGGTCCGTGACCGTCACCGGTCCGCCCTTGCGAATCTGCTCGCGGAACAGCGGCACCACGCTGCCGGCCGAGTCCAGCACGTTGCCGAAGCGCACCGTGACGAATCGGGTCCCGCCGGAACGGCCATCATCCAGCGCCTGGCTGGTCATCTCGGCCAGGCGCTTGGTGGCGCCGAGCACGTTGACCGGGTCCACCGCCTTGTCCGTGGAGATCAGCACGAAGGTGTCGACACTGCCTTCGCGGCAGGCGCGGGCCACGGTCTCGGTGGCCAATACGTTGTTGCCCACCGCCTCACGCAGATGCTCTTCCAGCAGGGGCACCTGCTTGTAGGCGGCTGCATGGAAAACGGCATCGGGTTCGCAGCGCTGCAAGGCGTGGCGAATCACCGCCGGGTCGCCGCAATTGCCCAGGACGGTCAACACTTCCAGGTCGGGGAACGAGCGCTTCAATTCGGCCTGGGTGGTGATCAGAGCCAGCTCGTCGATTTCCAGCAGCGTGATGCGCTGGGCGCCATGACGCGCGCACTGGCGGCAAAGTTCGGAGCCGATGGAGCCACCCGCGCCGGTGACCAGCACGCTGCGGCCACCCAACCAGCCGCGAATCAGCTTCCAATCGGGCGTGACCGACTTGCGACCCAGCAAATCCTCGATGGCCACTTCCTTGAGGTCGCCGGGCATCGCGTGGCCGTCCAGCACATTGGTCAGGCGCGGCACCATCCGGAACGGCAGGCCGGTGCTTTCGCAGATCGCCACGACCCGCTGCATGCTGGGCGCATCCAGCGACGGCATGGCGATGACCAGCATGCGCGCGGCGGTTTCGCGGGCGATGGCGGCGGCCTGGTCCAGTTTGCCCAGTACCGGGATGCCTTGCAGGTGCGTGCCTTGCAGGCGCGGGGCGTCATCCAGGAACGCCACCGGGTAGTACACCCCGGTGCGGCGCAACTCGCGCACCAGCGCTTCACCCGCCCGGCCGGCGCCAAGAATGACCACGCGCGAGGCGTTTTCCTGGGCGCGGTTGGCCTGGGCGTCCTTCCAGGCGCGGTACAGCAGGCGCGGCATGCCCAGGAACATCACCAGGGCGAATGGATAGAACGCCAGCACCGTGCGCGGCAGCGCGCCGAAGCGGTTGTAGAAGAACAAGCCGACCATGATCGCCAGGAAACCCAGCGCGGACGCCTTCACGATATTCCACAGGTCCGGCAGGCTGGCGAAGCGCCAGAGGCCGCGATACAGGCCCATCCACCAGAACACCAGGCCCTGGCCGGTGACGACGATCGCCACTTCGTTGGACCAGACCGGGTAGTCCGGAGCCTGCGGCAGCAGCGCATAGCGCGCGTAGTGCAGCAGCTGCCAGCACAACCAGACCATCAGGAGGTCATGTGCGGCAATGAAAATCCGCGGCCATGCAGCTGCGAACCGATCCCGCCATGAATTCATTCGTCTCGACTCCTTGACTCTACGTGCGACAGTCCCTTGCGCGCCCATCCCCACAGCGCAAGTGTTACGGCGAAACAGCTGCCGATCAAGGCGAGCTGGACCGCCTCATCCCCCCCATTAGACATGCAGACAGTTAACGAGAGCGTAACGAAACTTATCACAAGGTAAGCCAACGTAACCGCGACGTGGCCAAAACGGCGCGCGGCCTGCTGATAGACATGCCCCACATGCGGGGTCCACCAACGGTCCCCGCGCAGGATGCGCGAAGCCAACGTGAAGCCTGCGTCTACGAGGAACGGCAGCATCGGCAGGATCAGCAGCCAGACCGGCTGTGCCGCCATCGACGCCACCGCCAACAGCCCGGCCAGCGCGTAGCCCAAGGCCCCGCTGCCCACATCGCCCAGGAAAATCCGCGCGCGCGGAAAATTGAATGGCAGGAAGCCCAGGCAAGCCGCGAACAGGGCGCCGGCCAGCCAGGCCCACGGCCCGGCGAGAACAAACAGGAACGCCAAGGCGCTCAGCGCCGCCTGGGTGGAGGCGATGCCATCGATGCCATCCATGAAATTCCAGATGTTCACCAAGGCCATGACAGCAAGCCAGGCCACGACGGCAGGGAGCCAGCCCGAGGCGTGCCAGCACGTCCACGCCAGCAACGTCGCCGCCAACGCATGCACGGCCAGGCGCCACCAGGGGGACAGCGGCCGGTGGTCATCCCACCAGCCCACCCCAGCCACCAGCACCAGGCCCACGGCAAAGCTGGCGAACATCAGCCGCTGTTCCGGTGCGTGCCAGCCCAGCCAGCAGGCCGCTACCAGCAGCGATGCAACGATGGCGATGCCCCCGCCACGCGGTGTCGCCACGCTGTGGCTGCGGCGCTCGCCGGGTGCGTCCAGAAGTTGCCGACGCAAGGCGTAGCGTCGTGCCAGCCATGTCCCGACTGCGGCGATGCAGAAATGCAACGCCAGCCAGGGAAGTGCCTGCCCCACTAGACCACCGCGTAGTTCAGGAGCGGCTTGATGGTGCCCCACTCCTTGCAGCTTGGGCACTGCCAGTGGTGGGTGCGTGCGCCGAATCCGCAGCGGGTGCAGCGGTAACTGGGATTGCGCACCAGCAACTGGTCGGTGATGTGCTTGAGGTCCTGCAGCGTGGCAGTGGCGTCGGCGCCTTCGGCCAGGGTCAGATCAATCAGGGCCGCTTCGCCACGCACCGAGGGTCGGTCCTTGAGTTGGCGCGCCAGGTACGCGCGGGCCGCGGCCACCCCATCCTGGCCTTCGACCAGGCGGGTCAGCGCCAGCACCGGGGCGATACCCCGATAGTGCTCGCTCATTTCAGACAGGAAGGCGCGTGCGCCGGAGACATCGCCGACCTTGTCGTACGCGGCCAGCAGCCCGGGCAACAGCTCCGGCAGGTAATCGGGGTCGTGGCGCGCCGCGCGTTCGAAGGCGCGGATGGCGGCTTCATGGTTGCCATCGTCCGATTCCAGCCGCCCTTCCAGAATGCCGGCGCGCACACAGCCGGCGTCAGCCTGGTAGGCACGGGCGATGGCCGCGCGTGCCGAGGTCAGGTCATTGGCGGCGCGGTAGCGGTCGGCGAGCTCGCATTCGAACTGCGCCACCAGTTTGCCCATCGGCTCACCAGTGACTTCCTCGAAGCGCATCGCGTTGTCGATGGCCTTTTCCCAGTCGCGTTCGGCCTGGTAGATGCCGATCAGGTGCTTGAGTGCCTGCGGCGCACGCTGGTCGATGCGGGCCAGATCGGTAAATACGGTTTCGGCACGATCCAGCAGGCCCGAGCGCATGTAGTCCTCGCCCAGTGCCAGCAGCGCCTGCACCTTCTGCTGGTCATTGAGGTCTGGCCGCTGCACCAGGCCCTGATGCAGGCGGATGGCGCGATCCACTTCGCCGCGGCGACGGAACAGGTGTCCCAGCGCCACCTGGGTTTCAAAGGTTTCCTTGTCCAACTCGGCAATGTGCAGGAACAGCTCGATCGCCTTGTCCGGCTGCTCGTTGAGCAGGTAGTTCAAGCCGCGGAAGTAGGTGCTGGACAGCCGGCTCACCTGGGTATCGCCATGGCGCTGGCCACCGCGACGACCAATGATCCAGCCGGTCAGTGCCGCCAGTGGCAGGAACAGGAAGAACCAGAACCACTCGTTGAGGAATTCCATCGATCAGAGTCCCGGGCCCGGCGTCGACGGCGGGACCACTGGAGGCGCGGCGGGCGCACTGGGCGCCGGACGCGACGCTTTGCGCAGCTTGGCGTAGAGCGGCAGCACCATGGTGGCCATGACGATCAGGCCACCGATGATCACGCCGAACAGCAGCGAAAGAATAATGGCCACCCCGGACGAAGTCGGGATGTCGGTAAACAGCAGTTTGAGAACGATGGGCTGGGTGTTGAGTACACCCACGATCAGGCCGATGGCCAGGAACAACAAAGCGATGATCAGGCGGACAGTGTTCATCGGGCGGCTCCCAGCTCCTTGCTATCGAGCCGGTAGCTTATCCGAGTGCGTGCCCCTGCGACATGCCAGCCCTGCCCTTGCGGGATCAGTCGACGTTTTCTTCCAGCGGGGTCACGGTGCTGACGCGCTCGCGCAGCTCCTTGCCCGGCTTGAAGTGCGGCACGTGCTTGGCCGGCAAAGCGACCGAGTCACCGGTCTTGGGATTGCGGCCCATGCGCGGCGGACGATAGTGCAGCGAGAAGCTGCCAAAGCCGCGGATTTCGATACGGTCACCGTGCGCCAGAGAGCCGGCCATCATTTCCAGCAGCGACTTGACGGCAAGATCGACGTCTTCGGCCTTCAGGTGAGGCTGGCGGCGGGTCAGGATTTCGATGAGTTCGGACTTGGTCATCGGGCGCGGATGTCAGGCGGGGTGCCCCGATCCGGTCCGGGTTCGAAAACCCGGACCGGCGGGATGGACTTGCGTATTACAGCAGTGCAACCGAAGCAGACTTACTCGGACTTGTTGCCGTCCAGCTGTGCACGCAGCAGCGCGCCCAGGGTGGTGGTGCCACCGGAAGCCGACTGGTATTCCTCCAGCACTTCGCGCATCTCGGCGTCGTCCTTGGCCTTGATCGACAGCTGCAGGGTGCGGCCCTTGCGATCCATGCCGATGAACTTGGCTTCGACCTTGTCGCCGACCTTCAGGTGCTGGCTGGCGTCGTCGACGCGCTCATTGGCGACGTCACGAGCCGAGACATAACCTTCGATGCCGTCAGCCAATTCGATGGTTGCGCCCTTGGCGTCCACTTCCTTGACCACGCCTTCAACCTTCGAGCCCTTCGGATGCGAGGCCATGTACTGGCCGAACGGATCCTGCTCCAGCTGCTTGACGCCCAGGCTGATGCGCTCGCGTTCCGGGTCAACGGCCAGCACCACGGCTTCCAGCGTGTCGCCCTTCTTGAAGTTGCGCACGATGTCTTCGCCGGTGGTGTTCCAGCTGATGTCGGACAGGTGGACCAGGCCGTCGATGCCGCCGTCCAGACCGATGAAGATGCCGAAGTCGGTGATCGACTTGATCTGACCGGACACCTTGTCGTTCTTCTTGTGGGTGGCAGCGAAGGTTTCCCACGGATTGGCGGCAACCTGCTTCATGCCCAGCGAGATACGGCGACGCTCTTCATCCACGTCCAGCACCATCACTTCGACTTCGTCACCCACCTGCACGACCTTGGACGGGTTGACGTTCTTGTTGGTCCAGTCCATCTCGGACACGTGGACCAGGCCTTCCACGCCCGGCTCGATTTCGACGAACGCGCCGTAATCGGTGACGTTGGAGACCTTGCCGAACACGCGGCTGTTGGCCGGGTAGCGACGGGCGATGTTGTCCCACGGATCCTCGCCCAGTTGCTTCAGGCCCAGCGAGACGCGGTTGCGCTCACGGTCGTACTTGAGCACGCGGACATCCAGCTCCTGGCCGACTTCCACGACTTCGGACGGATGGCGCACGCGCTTCCAGGCCATGTCGGTGATGTGCAGCAGGCCGTCGATGCCGCCCAGGTCGACGAACGCGCCGTAGTCGGTGAGGTTCTTGACCACACCCTTCAGCACCACGCCTTCCTGCAGCTTGTCCATCAGCTGCTCGCGCTCTTCCGAATGCTCGCTCTCAACCACCGCACGGCGGGAGACGACGACATTGTTGCGCTTGCGATCCAGCTTGATGAGCTTGAACTCCAGCTCCTTGCCTTCCAGGTAGCCCGGGTCGCGCACGGGGCGCACGTCGACCAGCGAACCCGGCAGGAATGCGCGGACGTCCTTGATGTCGACGGTGAAACCACCCTTGACCTTGCCGCTGATGCGACCGGTGATGGTTTCGTTCTTTTCCAGCGCCTGCTCCAGCTCGTCCCACACCATGGCGCGCTTGGCTTTCTCGCGCGAGAGGATGGTTTCGCCAAAGCCGTTCTCGATCGAGTCGAGGGCCACCTTTACTTCGTCGCCCACGCCCACGTCGATTTCGCCGGCGTCGTTACGGAACTGTTCGATAGGCACGATGCCTTCGGACTTCAGACCGGCGTTGATCACCACCACGTCGTTGCGGACTTCCACAACGACGCCAGTGACGATGGCGCCCGGCTTCAGCTTGGCCAGTTGGGTCTGGCTCTGTTCAAACAGTTCGGCAAATGATTCGGTCATTGTTGATTACTCAGTTGGACACACGGGCAGGTACACGCCTTCGTGGCGTTTTCCCCTGCCCACCCTTTCGGCACAGAACAACATGCCGTGTGTTGGAAGTGGATTAACCGCGCTGGCGACCATCGCCACGCGGACCGTTTCTGCTGCGCCAGTTGCGCTGGCGGCGTGTCCGGCGGATCGGTATTGCCGAATCAACCGGTGACGATCGCCAGAACCCGGGTCACGACGTCTTCGATGCCCAGGCCGGTGGTGTCGATGAGGACGGCGTCATCGGCCGGCCGCAAAGGCGCCACCGTGCGTTGGGCGTCACGGGCGTCGCGCGCCAGGATCTCGCGCAGCAGACCGTCTAAGGTAACGGAAACCCCTTTTTCTTTCAACTGCTTATAGCGCCTTTCGGCCCGCTCCCCGGCGCTGGCCGTCAGGAACACCTTGTAGGCGGCGTCGGGAAAGATCACCGTGCCCATGTCGCGGCCGTCCGCCACCAGGCCCGGCGCGCGCCGGAAAGCACGCTGGCGCTCCTTCAGCGCCGCCCGGACTTCCGGAATGGCGGCAATGGCCGAAGCCAGCGCGCCGGTGGTCTCCAGCCGCAGTTCGTCGGTGGCGTCCACGTCGTCCACGATCACGCGCAGCCCCTGGGCCCCCTCCTCAAAGCGGACCGAGGTATCAAAGGTGCAGCGGACCAGGGCGGCCGGGTCGGACACATCCAGGTCCGCCCAGCTCGCCGCCACGCCCACGGCACGGTACAGCGCGCCGGAATCCAGGTAATGCCAGCCCAGGCGCTCGGCCGCCAGCCGGCTGACCGTGCCCTTGCCCGCCCCGGAGGGACCATCGATGGTGAGGACGGGAGCGGCTTCGGTCATGGGGCATTCCTATGGTTTTGACCGCTATTATGCCGCTCTGCCACGGGGCTGCCCGGGGCCCGGCCACACCGCTCTCGGGGGCCCTTTGCCTTTCTCCAAGGCAACCACTTGATACAACTCAGGAATTACCCGTAGAATAGCGGGCTTCGTTTCGCCCCAACACTTTTACGCCGAGGTTTCACATCATGAAGGTCCTGTCCTCCCTGAAGTCGGCGAAGGCCCGTCACCGCGACTGCAAGGTCGTCCGCCGCCGCGGAAAGGTCTTCGTGATCTGCAAGTCCAACCCGCGTTTCAAGGCGCGTCAGCGCTAAGACCGGTGCAGACGCGGCTGCATCCCGATGGATGCCGTCGCCTTCGCGCAACACCCAGAAAGCCGCCTCCGGGCGGTTTTTTGTTGCGGCGCTTTTGCTATAAATGGCGCTTCATCCGGGGGAGACCAACGCCATGCTTCGTGTTGCCATCGCGGTTTCGTTGCTTGCCGTATCCGCTGTCGCCAGCGCGCAGGACGGCGATACCTTGTTGATTGAACGCGTGCAGGAAACCGCACAGCAGGCCGCCCCCGTGCGCGGCTGGACCAGCGCCCAGGTGGAACAGCGATTCGGCGCGCCGCAGGAGCGCCTGGATCCGCGCGGCGGACAGAAGCGCCAGTGGCCCACCATCAATCGCTGGGTCTATCCTGCTTTCACCGTCTACTTCGAACGCGACCGCGTGATCGACGTCGTGGCCAACCAGGCCAGCGCCGACGAAGTGGGCCCCAAGCCCCCCATTCGTTGAAGCCCTGAACCAATGACCGATGCTTTTCGCCTGCCCGCGGAGTGGGAAACCCAGTCCGCGATCCTGATCGCCTGGCCGCATGCCGAGACCGACTGGGCCGAGCGCCTGGGTGAAGTCGAGGACACCTATGTGGCGCTGGTCGCCGCCATCACCCGCTTCCAGCCGGTGGTGATCTGCGTGGCCGACGACGATCTGCAGACCTATGCCGAAGCGCGCCTGCGCTCGGCGCGGGTGGACATGGCGAAGGTGCGCTTCGTGCCGGCCGAGTACGACGACACCTGGCTGCGCGACACCGGCCCCATCACCCTGCGCGATGGTGGCCGCTACAAGCTGCTGGATTTCCGCTTCACCGGCTGGGGCGGCAAGTACGAAGCCAGCCGCGACGACCGCCTGGTCGGCGAGCTGTCGGGCATGAACCTGTTTCACAACTACTTCGTGCAAACCATTGATTTTGCACTGGAAGGTGGCGCCATCGACAGCGACGGCGCCGGCACCCTGCTGACCACCTGGCAGTGCCTGCACGAGCGCCATCCCGACGCCAGCCGCGAAGAACTGAGCCAGCGCCTGGCCGGCTGGCTCAAGCAGGACCGCGTGCTGTGGTTGGACCATGGCTATCTGGAAGGCGATGACACCGACGCCCACGTCGACACCCTCGCCCGCTTCGCGCCTGGCAACGCCATCGTCTTCCAGGCCTGCGACGACCCCAACGATTCGCACCATGCCGAACTGACCGCGATGGGCGAGGAAATCGCCGCGCTGCGCACGCGTGATGGCGCGCCGTACCGCCTGTATCCGCTGCCGTGGGCCGAGCCGATTCTCGACAACGGTCGCCGCCTTGCCGCGTCGTATGCCAATTACCTGATCCTCAATGGCGCCGTGCTGATGCCGGCCTATGGTGATCGCTCGGACAACGCCGCCGCCGCCGTGCTCGCCAGGGCTTACCCGGATCGCGAGATCGTGCAGGTGCCCTGCCGCTCGCTGATCTGGCAGAACGGCAGCCTGCACTGCATCACCATGCAACTGCCGCAGGGCTTGCTTTCCGCCTGAGGCGGTTGCCACGCAACCGTCCTGCCCGGTATATGCGCGTAGGCCATTGGTTGGGTCGCCATTGAACGCTTCGTTTACACACGCGCGGTGGCGATCCTCCATAACCGGTGTTCTTCCCCCGCAAGGAGAACGCCGTGCAGACCCGACGTGGATTCCTGACCTCCACCGCCGCGATCGTCGCCGGACTGGGCCTCGCGGCCTGCCGTGACAGCGCCGAGGCCGGCATCAGCCAGCAGGCCGCTGGCGCGGCCACCGCGGACAAGCCCGCGCCCAAACTCGCCGGCCCCTTGAACACCCGCCTGATACCGCGCACGCAGGAACGCGTGCCGGTGATCGGCATGGGCACCTCGGGCAGTTTCGAAGTCGGCGAGTCCGCTGCGGACCGCGATCCTTTGCGCGAAGTGATCAAACGCTTCATCGCCAGTGGCGCCACCGTCATCGACACCGCGCCCACCTACGGCACCGCCGAAGATGTGGTCGGCGCTCTGCTCGCCGAACAACAGCTTCGACCCAAGGCCTGGCTGGCCACCAAGCTCTCCGGCGTCAGCGGCCGCGAGGAAGGCCTGGCCCAGTTCAACGACAGCCTGCGTCGCCTGAAAACCGACAAGGTCGAACTGCTGCAGGTCCACAACCTGCGCGACCTCAAGACCCAACTGGCCGTCGCCCGCGAACTCAAAGAACAAGGCAAGGTGCGCTACGTCGGCGTCACCCACTACCTGGAAAGCGCGCAGGACGAACTGGCCGAGATCATCCAGGCCGAGAAACCCGACTGGCTGCAGATCAACTACTCGGTGGTGTCGCGCGGCGCGGAAAAACGCGTGCTGCCCTTGGCCCAGGATCTGGGCATCGCGGTGATGATCAACCGCGCCTTCGAAGACGGAAAACTGTTCGCCCAGGTCAAGGACAAACCCCTGCCCGACTGGGCCGCCGCCGCCGGCATCACCAGCTGGGCGCAGGCCTTCCTGAAGTTCGCGCTCAGCCAGCCGGCAGTGACCGTGGTGATTCCGGCCACCGGCAAACCGGATCGCCAGAGCGACAACCTGCAGGCGGGCATCGGCCCGGACCTGGACGCCCAACAACGCCAATCCCTGATCAGCCACTTCGCCTGAGCCCACGACACGATGTCGAACCCACCACCGCGCGCCAACTTCATCGCCCGTCTTTTCAACGTCCAGCCGCACGAAGCGGGCGCGGTGGTGGCCGGACTGAGCCTGTTCTTTCTGCTGTTCACCGGCTACTTCATGCTGCGGCCGGTGCGCGAAACCATGGGCGTGGCCGGTGGAGTGGACAACCTGCAATGGCTGTTCACCGGCACCTTCATCGCCACGTTGCTGGCGATGCCGCTGTTCGGCTGGCTGGCCGCACGCGCCTCGCGCCGGCGGATCCTGCCGTGGACGTTCGGCTTCTTCGCCTCCAACCTGATCGTGTTCGCCCTGCTGTTTCTGTGGCGTGCCGATGACGTCTGGATTGCGCGTGCCTTCTACATCTGGCTGTCGGTATTCAACCTGCTGAGCATCTCGCTGGCCTGGAGCGTGCTGGCGGATCTGTTCGCGGTGAACCAGGCCAAGCGCCTGTTCGCGCTGATGGCCGGCGGCGCCAGCCTGGGTGGGCTGGTCGGTCCGCTGCTCGGCACGCTGCTGGTGGAACCGCTCGGCCACGCCGGGCTGGTGTTCCTGTCCGCGGCGTTCCTGGTGGGCAGCATCTTCGCCACCGTGTGGTTGCAGCATTGGCGTGACCGCCAGCCACTGCGCGCCAACGATGTGGCCGCGCGTGCGCGTCCGCTCGGCGGCAATCCGTTTGCCGGCGCCACCGCGGTGTTCAAGTCGCCTTATCTGATGGTCATTGCCCTGTTCGTGGTGTTGCTGGCCAGCGTCAGCACCTTCCTCTACTTCGAACAGGCGCGGCTGGTGGCCGAGCATTTCCCCGACAAGACCCGGCAGACCCAGGTTTTCGGCACGATCGACACCATCGTGCAGAGCCTGGCCATCCTCACCCAGATTTTCATCACCGGGCAGGTGGCAAGAAAACTCGGCGTGGGCGTGCTGCTGGTGGTCGTGCCCATCGTCACCGCCGCCGGCTTCCTGTGGCTGGCGCTGGCGCCCACCTTCGCGGTGTTCGCGGTGGTGATGGTGGTGCGCCGCGCTGGTGAATACGCGCTGGTGCGACCCGGCCGCGAAATGCTCTACACCGTGGTCGGCGATGAGGAAAAGTACAAGGCCAAGAACTTCAACGACACCGTGGTCTATCGCGGCGCCGACGCCCTGAGCGGCTGGGTCAAGGCGGCGCTGGATCACATTGCCCAGCAGCCGGCCCTGGCGATGTTCATCGGCGCGGGCATCGCCCTGGTCTGGGCGGGCACCGGCGGCTGGCTGGGGCGCGCGCAGCATCGGCGCGAACTCGCGACGCCGGAGCCGGTTCCACCCGCGCACGTCGCGCCGGCGAAGCCCTAACCACGTTCACTCCGCGTCGGCACGGTGCGCGGCCATCCGCGTTACCATGCGCGTCCGCTAAAGACATCCCCCGCCATGACCCGCAAGACGACCCTGCCCGTCGCCCTGATCCAGGAAAAGAACCACGGCGATGCCGACGCCAACCTGAGCGTGATCGAAGCGCGCGTCGCCGAGGCCGCCAAGCGTGGCGCGCGCCTGGTGCTGCTGCAGGAACTGCACAACGGTCCCTACTTCTGCCAGCACGAGTCGGTGCAGGAATTCGATCTGGCCGAGCCGATTCCCGGCCCCAGCACCGAACGCCTGGGCCAGCTCGCCAAGCAGCACGGCGTGGTGCTGGTCAGCTCGCTGTTCGAGCGCCGCGCCATCGGCCTGTACCACAACACCGCGGTGGTGTTCGAGAAAGACGGCCACATCGCCGGCAAGTACCGCAAGATGCATATCCCGGATGATCCGGGCTTCTACGAAAAGTTCTACTTCACTCCGGGCGATATCGGCTTCACCCCGATCCAGACGTCGGTCGGTCGCCTGGGCGTGCTGGTGTGCTGGGATCAGTGGTATCCGGAAGCCGCGCGCCTGATGGCGTTGGCCGGCGCCGAAGTGCTGCTCTATCCCACCGCCATCGGCTGGGATCCGGATGACGAAGCCGCCGAGAAAAACCGCCAGCGCGATGCCTGGGTGCTGAGCCATCGCGGCCACGCCGTGGCCAATGGCCTGCCGGTGCTCAGCTGCAATCGCGTCGGACATGAGCCTTCGCCGCTGGGCACTTCCGGCATCCAGTTCTGGGGCAACAGCCATGTGCTGGGTCCGCAGGGTGAATTCCAGGCCGAAGCCGGCACCGAGGAAACCATCCTGAGCGTTGAAGTGGACATGGAACGCAGCGAACACGTGCGCCGCATCTGGCCGTTCCTGCGCGATCGCCGCATCGATGCATATGGCGATCTGCTCAAGCGCTATATCGACTGAGACCGCCGCCTTGCCCCTGCATCTGCGCGAGGCCACCCCGGCCGACATTCCCGCCATTGCCACGCTGTACGCCTACGAAGTACGCGAGCGCGTGGCCACCTACGAATACGATGTCCCCGACGAAGCCGAGATGGCCAGGCGCATGCGCGATGTCATGGCGGCGGGTTATCCCTACCTCGTGGCGGAAGTGGATGGCCAGTTCGCCGGCTACGCCTACGCCAGCAGTTACCGCAGCCGCATCGGCTATCGCTGGACGGTGGAAGACACCGTCTACATCGAACCGGATTTCCAGGGCCAGGGCATTGGCCGCGCGCTGCTGCAGGCTTTGATTGAAGCCTGCGAAGCCAAGGGCTACCGGCAGATGATCGCGGTGATCGGCGAACCGGCCAATGCTGCGTCGGTGATCCTGCACGAGAAACTGGGCTTCCAGACCGTGGGCGTCTTCCGCGGCCTGGGCCGCAAGCACGGCCGCTGGCTGGACACGGTGCAGATGCAGCGCGCCCTGGGCCCCGGCGATGCCGACGCACCTTCCAATGAGTGAACCGATGACCGACGCACCGCACCTTCCCGCCCAGGCCCCGTTGGCTGAGCAGCCGCACCAGATTGTCGAGCGCGAAGGCGTGCGCTACACCCTGCTCGGCACCGCGCATGTATCGCGCAGCAGCGTCGACGCCGTGCGCGCGGCGATTGCCAGCGGCGAGTTCGACAGCGTGGCGGTGGAACTGGACGCCGGGCGCCTGCAATCACTGACCGACCCGGATGCGCTGGCCAAGCTCGACCTCATCAAGGTGCTGCGCGAAGGCAAGACCCATCTGTTCGCCGCCAACCTGGCGCTGGCCGCGTACCAGCGTCGCCTGGCCGAACAGCTGGACGTGGAGCCCGGCGCCGAACTGAAAGCCGGCGCGCTCGACGCACGCGAACGCGGCCTGCCGGTGCACCTGATTGATCGCGAAGTCGGCCTGACCTTCAAGCGTGCCCTGCAGCGGCTGAGCTGGTGGGGCCGCACCAAGATCAGCGCCGGCATCCTGGCCGGCATGTTCGCCGACGAGGAAGTGGGCGACGACGAAATCGAGAAACTCAAGCAAGGCGACATGCTGGAATCGAGCTTCGGCGAATTCGCGCAGGACAATCCCGCGTTGTACGAGACCGTGATTGCCGAGCGCGATCGCTACATGGCCACCCGCCTGCGCCAGGCCGGCCATGGCGCCCTGCCCTCACCCGCAGGCGGCCCGCATCGCATGTTGGCCGTGGTGGGTGCCGGCCATCTCGCCGGCCTGGCCAAGCATCTGCGCGAAGACCAGGGCGAGCCGGCGGCGACGCTGGCCGAGCTGGAACATGTGGCGGAGAAGAGCAGCATCCCGTGGTTCACCATCCTGCTGACCAGCTTCGTGCTGGGTGGCTTTGCGTGGGGCTTCTATCGCGGCGGCGTGGATGTGGGCTCGGACCTGATCGTGCAGTGGGTGCTGGCCACCGGCATCCTGGGCGCGATTGGTTGCGCGATTGCCGGCGGGCATCCGCTGAGCATCCTGGCCGCGTTCATCGCCTCGCCGCTGACGCCGCTGCATCCGGCGCTGGCATCCGGCACGGTCAGTGCGCTGGTGGAAGCCACGTTGCGCAAGCCGACCTATGCGGACTTCATGGCGCTACGTGATGACGTGCAGACCTTGCGGGGCTGGTGGAAGAACCGCGTGGCCCGCGTGCTGCTGAACTTCTTCCTGACCAGTCTGGGTACGGCGATTGGTGTGTGGACGGGTGGGTTGCGGATGTTGGGGAAGTTGGTGGGTTGAGGTTAAAACGCCCCTGCCAATGCAGGAAGGGACGGTCATACCGGCCCTTTTTCTTAGCAGAACGCCGGGATCTTGTTCGAAGTCCTCTTCTCTTCCAAAGTGGACATCATTCCATCAAATGCGTGGAGCCACTTCTGGTTACAACCCAAGGACTACCCTTAGATATTCGCCTGCTGTTGAGAACACGTAAGTCTCAAAGGCTCCGTCTAGCCTCGTGCACCTGGGCGAATCATCTGACACCATTGCCCTTGAGACGACCACTTCGATATTGCCGCTATCTCCATGGCGCAACTGCAGGTTGCACTCGACACTAGCTGGCTGACACATTGCGCCCACGCGGCGTTTCACGAATTCGACTGCCTTCACCTCGCCAGTGCTCGTAGGACTGATAGAAGGCTCATCGCTAAAACATAGATTAGGTTTGTTGGGCCATGAGGAACATCCAATCATGGCCAGCCCCATACCTGCAAACACCAAATGCAATCTCATCGGCTTCAACACCTCTTTGGAAAGACACAGTCGTTGTCGCTGTCAGATTGAATTCTTCAAGGATTCAGCAATTCTCTTGATGCCTCATTCAAAGGCGTTTGATGGGCATCGTTCCACGGGCCGATTGGCATATCACCCCTCAAGGCTGGCGAGACGCCAGTTCCATCGCCATGCATCCCTTCATGGGTAATTGCAACCTGACGAGTCATGTCCCTACTAGTCTTTCTGATGCCCACGAGAGTTCCCCCACCAGAAAGCCCTAGCGAGCCGATATAGGTGGTATTGCCACCTGTGGCCATTCCACTGCCTGCCAAAGGACTGTTGGCTACGATACTTATTCCTATCAGTGCCTTGCCCACCTCACCAGCGGTAGTGCTCGCTTGTTTGCCCGGCTCACCTGGATTGCCATCCGCGCCAGGTTCTCCAGGCATCGAGATTGTCACCGACTTCTGCGGATTTGCCATGAGCGTGTTTACAGCATCGGTATAGGATTTTTCAAACGCTTTGACGCGTCTAAGCTGCGCCTTCGTCATATCTGCTCGCTGAATTTCATTACCTTTCTTGTCTATGTATGAATCAACTGTGCAGTTGAATTTTTCAGCTGCGCTCTGACACGTCCGGCCATCGGGATCAGTAAAACGGTACGGACTATTGTTGGCATATTTATAGCGATTGAACATCACTATCGGATTTCTGTAAGCCGTCACCGGATCCACGCTCAAGAACCTCCCCACCTCCGAGTCATAGTACCGCTGCTGCATATACGTCAGCCCGGTACTGGCATCCTGCCGGTGCCCGGTGTACCCCACGTCATCCTTGTCCGCCCGATTGGTCAACGCGCCATACGGCTCATACTCGCTGCGCTCCAGCACCGCCTGGGTGGCATCGGTCTCCACCAGCGCCGAGCCCAGGCCGTCGGTGTGCAGGTAGCGGTAGGTGTAGACATTGGTCGGCGCGTCGCGCTCGCGGATGGCGACCGGGTCATCGCCCAGGTAGATGTGCTCTCGGACCTTGCCCGTGCGTGAGTCGGTGGAGAAGGCCAGCTGCCCGTTCATCAGGTACTGGCTGTGCGCGGCCACGCCGTTGATGGTGTCGCGCACGCGCCGGCCGTGGGCGTCGTACAGGTAGCTGCCCTTGCCTTCCACCTCGCGCAGGCGGTTGCCGTAGTCGAATTTGTGCACCACGCCGTTCTTGTTGTACACGTTGCCCTGAGGGTCGTAGCTCAGGGCGATGACCATGGCGTTGCCGGGCACTTGCGTCACGCTGTCCAGGCGGTTGCCCAGGTCGTAGTGGTAGCTGTGGTCGCGCGGGTGCATGCCACCGGTCTTTGACGCCGCTCAGATTGTCCAGCACGTCGTAGCCATACGTGGCCGCACCGAAGCTGGGACCGCTGGCAGTGAGCAGTCGGTCCAGGTTGTCATACGTCATCGTCCGCGACTGCCGCGCGCCGGCCGTGGCATCGGTAATGCTGGCCACGTTGGCGTTCTTGTCGTAGGCGTAGCTCAGGTCGAGCATCGCGCCATCGACGCTGCGCGCCGGCAGCTGGCGCGCGTTCTGGGTCAGCGTGTGGACGATGCCGTTGCCATAAGTGAACTGCTTGACCGCGCCATTGGGGAAGTACTGCACGTTGCTGGCGTAGGAACCGGCCTGGGTCGGCTGGCCCAGCTGGTTGGGCGCATACGCCACCACGATGCCGTGCCAGTTGTTGCTGGCGAGATGGCCGTTGGCGTTGTACTTGTACTCGTAGGGCCAGTCCAGCAGCGAGGTGACCAGGCGCTCGTGGTACAGCAGGCCACGGCGGTTGTAGCTGTAGGTGGTCACCACCGGCTCGCCATAGTTGGCGGCGTTGTAGGCCGTCAACACGCCCGGCTTGCCCGTGGGCAGATAGGTCCAGACCTGGTTGCCCAGGCCATCGGGGAAGGTCAGCGTGCTCAAGCGATTGCGTGCGTCGTAGGTACGCGCGGCCTTGCGCAGCACCACCGCCGATGTCGTGCCGGTGGCATCGCATGCAGTGCCGGCAGGCAGGCCCGCGGCCGACCAGCTCAGGTTGCCGGCGGCGTCATAGCCCATCAAGGTCGTGCCGGTCTCCGGTTCGGTGGAGGCGCACAGCTCCTGCTTGGCGTTGTAGGTGTAGCTGCGGTCTACCGCCAGGGTGCCGCCAGTGGGGCTGACGTTGTTGCTGCGGCGGATCTTGGTCGGCTTGCCGTACTTGTCGCGAGTGATGTGGGTGAAGGCCGACTCCGGGTGCTCCATCAACACCGGCCAGTCCTGCGTCGGCGCATCGAAGGCCATGAAGCTGGTGGTGGTGCTCTGCAGCTTGGGGCTGGTGACCTTGACCTTGAAGCCGGTGAGGTACTCGGTGACCGTGGGCAACAAACCCAACTCGCTGTCCTGGGTGCTGGACTTGATGCGGCCCAGCGCGTCGTACTCGCTCCACACGCCCTTCAGGCTGGCATCGCCAATGGTCGTGAGGCTCGCCACCGGGTAGGACTGGAACTCCAGCTGGCCTTCGGCGTCATAGCGCTTGACCACCATGCTGCGGGTCGCCAGGGCGGTGGGGTTGTCAGTGTTGTCGAACTGCTCTTCCAGCACCGGACGCCATAGCGCATCGAAATGGCGAACGGTGCGGCCCTTGCCGGTGTCCACGTACTGAATCCAGTAGCCTGCCGGCAAGCCATAACGGCCAATGGCGCTGGGCGCGAAGCTCTGTGTGGTAGCCGCCCAGGTGCTGGTATTGCAGGTGTTGGTGGCCGACTCGGAGGTGTAGGTGATGCTGGTCAGCCGCCCCATGGCGTCGAAGGTGTAACAGGTGCGCGAGCGGGCTTCGTCCTCCACCCACTTCAACCAGCCATTGTTGTTGACCTCGGCGGTCAGGTAACTGTTGTCTGCGAAGGTGACGTTCTGCGGAACGCCGCGCTTCCAGTTCGACAGCGTGGTGACGTTGTTGAGTGCGTCCTTGGCCGTGGCCAGGTTGCCGTCGGCCTGGTAGGTCAGCGTCTGCACTACGCTGCCAAAGTTGCTCACCACCCACGGCTGCGCCTTGGCGGTGAAGGTGGTACTGAAGGTGACCGTGCCATCGACCTTCTGCTCGCGCACCGCGCCCAGCACGCCCAGGCTGGGGAAGTCGGAGTAGGCGGTGCTCTCGGTCTTGGAGTACCCCAGCGAACTACTTAGGGTGTTGGTCAACGGCCGAGACAGTGTGTCGAACGTGGTGGTCGCACGGCTGAAGGTCACGCCCTGTTGCGCGGTGACCGCGGTCTTGAGCGGTGTCCAGGTTTCCTGTTTGGTGAAGTTGCTCTTCTGCAATGCCAGCACCTCGCCCACCTTCGCCGGGTACGGGCCTTCGGTGGCGGCGGCATAGGTGGAGGTCTCGGTGCGCAGCAGCGTGCTGGCGCCCTGGAAGGTCTCGGTCTTGAGCAGCTTGCCTTCGTGCGCGCCCCAGCGGTTGGAGTAGGTATAGCGCGTGCGGTCGCCGGCCGGGCCGGTGACATCCACCCAGCGGGTGTCCACGCAGGTGCTGCTGGCCGCACAAGCATCACTGGTGGAGCTGCCGGCCGCGACCGAGTAAGCGTAGCTCCACGTGGACGGGGTCAGACCCGGGCCGCTGATGGTTTTACTCAGCAGCGAATTGCCTCCGAAGACCGTCTGTATGCCTTCGACGCCCGGGCTGGCCAAACCATTGGGGTACAGGCAAGTCGTTGGCACGTAGCTGCGTGAGTGCCAACGGCTACCCAACACGAATGTTCCCGTTGCGCCGCTTGGATGTGCAATGGTTGAACTGCTGCCGCCACCGGTGGCAGAGAGCGTCCGCAGCCCGCATTTGTGCAAATCCGGGTGTGTAGCGGCCCGGCCGCCCACCCCCGCCAGATTGAACTGCCACGACGTGCCATCGGGCAACACCACGCCTGTCAGCGTGACCACCTCGGCCGAGGCCACGTTGTACTGGTACTGCCACACGCGTTGGTCGGCCGTGCCGGGATTGACTGTAATCTGGCTGATGACCGGCGCGTCGGTGCGCCAGCTCAGGCTGACCGCGCGACCATCGCTGGCGGTGATGGCGGTGAGCTGGTCGCCGGTATAGCTGTAGGTCACGAAGTTGCCGAACCGGTCTTCGACCCGGCTGGCGTACATGTTGGCGAACATGCGGAACTGGCGGAAGTTCGCTCCGTCCTTCTGCTCGAACACCGTGTAAGCACGCTCGCCGGTGAGGTAGTTGAGCCAGTACTTCGTACCGTCCGGCGCCACCGCGATGAAGGCTTCGCCGTCTTCCCCGTTGCTGGTATTGGCCAGGCAGCCGATGTGCCAGTTGCCCAGCGTCAGCGCCTTGAACACGATGGCACTGCCGCCGTTCTGCACCGTCGGCGCCGACGGACTGCTGGCCACCCGACGCAACAAGCTCTGTCGCTCGCCGGACTCGGTGACCAGGTCCATGCCGTTCCAGGCATCTTCCGGGTCGTCCAGGCCGCCGGTATACAGCGGGCGGTTGAACAACGTGCAGCGTTTGGTTGCATCGGCGCTGCTCAAAGGCGCCACGATCCATTGCTGACCGGGATTGGTGACCGGGCCCGAACCCAACGGTCCCTGCGTCAATGTCTCGATGCGCGGGATGGCCAGCACCCAGTCGCCCATCGAATGCGGGCGCATGCGCGCTTCGCTGGTCTGAACTGAGGCCAGCTCACGGGTCAACGAAATCGTCGGCCCGGTGCCTTCCAGCACCACATCGGTATGACGGAACGTCAGGTCACCGGTGTACAGGTTGACCTGCTCGCCGAACAACGAGGTGCCCGTCGGGTCGATGGCATCGTTGACCTTGAGGCGGCGAAGGTATTTGTCTTCGGCTGACAGTTCTTGCGACTGCGCCGGAAGCGCGCTCAGTGTGACCACCGCCAGCAGCATGCCGGCAACCAGGACTCGCACGTGTTCTCCCTTTCAGCTCGATGAGCCGAATCCCTGAAATTCCCCCTGGCTCGTCCGTGTTCTGAGCCAGCGCGGCGGATGGTTGCGCGCGAGGTGTTGCGGTGTCAACTGTGGCGGGAGAGCAAGCGTGAGAATCGCGCACATGCCATTTGCGCTGCCCGGGTCATTCCGATTTTGCCCACGTCATTTCCGACACTCACTCGCGGACTTCCCCGACAAATTTTCTTTCGCGATATAGGTGCAATTCGTCGCAACAGGTTCTAGGTTTTGCTACAGGGCATCCCCGTCCCGCAGCGCCCCGCTTCACCCCAGCTGCGAGACAAAAGCGCGGACCGTCTGAGGTAACGACTCAGCCGGCCCGCTAACCAAAACCAGTAAAGGAATTACTGACCATGGCTAGCATCCATCCTACAAGCACCCTCCTCCGCCCGGCTACCGAAGGCGCCTTCAGCCCGCCTCCCGCACCGCCCTCGCCCCCCGCCCCACCGGCCCCTCCCACCCCCGCCCCGTTCTCCGACGACGCCCGCCAGCAACTCTGGACCGTGCAGGAAACCCTGCACCTGCTGCACCTGCTGACGCTCTCGCGCAATGACGATCCGATCATCGCGCCCGAGCAATGGAGCGGCTGCCTCAATCTGCTGAGCACCCAACTGGCGCAAGCCCTGGAGGCAACGGAAGACCCGCTGGCTGCCTGATGCCAGCCCACAACGAAGAAGGGCCGGCAATGCCCGGCCCTTCCTCATCACACCCACCTGCAACCTCAATCCACCTTCAGCGCCGTCAAGCTCGCCGTCGGCGCACTGGTCAGCGGCTCCACCGCCTTGCCCCGCGCCCGGCGAATCGCCCGGCTGGTGCCATTACGCATGTCATCCAGGATTGCGTAGATGGTCGGCAGGAACAGCAGGCTCACCACGGTCGAGAAGGCCAGGCCACCGGCAATCGCGCGCGCCATCGGGAAGTACGGCGGGCCGTCGCCGGCCATCTGCGTGGTGCTCATGGCAATCGGCACCATCGCCAGGATCGCCGTGCCCATGGTCATCAGGATGGGACGCAGACGCTCACGGCTGCCTTCCACCAAGGCCTCGGTGCGGCTCATGCCGCGCCGTCGCAGATTGTTGATGTGCTCCACCAGCACGATGCCGTTGTTCACCACCACGCCCATCAGGACCAGGATGCCGATGAAGGCCATGATGTTGAACTCGGTGCCGGTCAGGTAGAACAGCCAGAACACACCCAGCACCGAGAACAGCACGCCGCTCATGATCGCCGCCGGGAACAGCAGCGACTCGAACACCGCCGCCATCACCACGTAGATCATCACCAGCGCGATCAGCAGATTGAACATCATCTGCTTGCTGGCTTCCTCATCCTCTTCGAAACTGCCGCCCTCGAAGCTGTAGCTGTAGCCCGCCGGGTAGGCAACCGTCTTCAGCGTGTCTTCCATCGCCTTGCGCGCGGTCGGCATGTCCACCTTGTCGGCCAGGTTGGCCTGGATCGTCAAGGTGGTCTGGCGGTTGGCGCGCTGCACTTCGGTCGCCGCCGGCTTGACCGAGACATCAACCATGCTCAACAGCGGCACGGTACGGCCATCCGGGGCACGCACGTTGAAGGCTTCCAGATCCGCCGAACCATACTTCTCCGCGCCGGCGAAACGAATCCACACCGGCACCTCGGTCTCACCCCGACGGAACTCGCGCAGCGGCGCACCACGCAGGGCCAGTTCGACAAAGCGACCCACTTCCTGCGCGCTGAAGCCGAACGACAAGGCCCGCTCGCGATCCACCCGCACCGCCAGCTCGCTGTTCTGATCGCCGGCATTGACGCGCACGTCGGTCAGTTCCTTGCGCTTGGCCAGAATCGGCACCACGTCCTTGGCCAGCTCGTTCAAGGTCTGCGTGGAGTCGCCTACCAGCTGCACCGAAACGCTCTGCTGGCCCTGTCCGCCGCCGCCACCGCCCGGCCCGCCTTCGTTGCCGATGCCGATGTTGGCGCGCGCCGACTTGGGCAGCTCCTTGCGCATCTCCTCCACCAGCTTCTTGCTTTCCTCGGTGTCGGTGGTGTCGAACTTGACGTTGGTGCCACCCCAGCCCTGCTCGCTGAAGAACGAATAGATCTGGGTGATCTTGTAACGCTTGCGGTTGGCTTCCAGGTACTTCTCGACCTTGGCCACTTCCTCGGACATCTGGTCCTTGGTGTAGGCGCCCTTCCACTGGTAGTACACGCGGGTCTCGCCGACGTCTTCGCCGCCGAACATGTTCATCTTCATGCCGCGCGCCGGCACCACCAGGCTGACCACGATCACCAGCAGGATGCCGGTGACGCTCCAGCCACGGTGCGCCAGCGTCCAGCGCAGCAGCCGCGCGTAGTTCTTCTGCAGGCGCGGAATCAGGCCGTCCGGCTTGGCCACAGCCGGTGGGGTCTTCATGCGTGCGGACAACATCGGGATCAGGCTCACCGCCACCAGCCACGAGGCCAGCAGCGACACCGAGATGGTGATGGCGATCTGCGACAGGAAGATGCTCAGCATGTTGCGCTCACCGAACATGGTGGGCACGAACACGATGCAGTGGCACAGCGTACCGGCCGACAGCGCGATGGCCACATGACGGGTGCCGATGATCGAGGCCCAGATGGGCTGATCCGGCATGCGCTCGCGTTCCTGGTAGATGCTCTCCACCACCACCACGGCGTTGTCCACCAGCATGCCCACCGCCAGCAGCAGGCCCATCATGCTGAGGATGTTGAGGGTGACGCCGGTGAAGTACATGAAACCCAGGGTCATCACGAAGCAGATCGGGATGGCCAGGGTCACCATCAGCGTCGACGGCCAGTGGCGCAGGAAGAAGAACAGCACCGCGATCGACAACACCAGGCCGATGCCGCCGGCTTCGGCCAGGCTCAGCAGCGAGGAGGTGACGTTGTCGCCCTGGTTGTCCATCACCAGGATCTGCACGTCTTCCAGCGCCGGGTTCTCCTTGATGGCGTTGACTTCCTTCAACGCGGCGCTGGACACATCCACCAGGTTGGCGTTGCGTTCCTTGAAGATGTCCAGGCCCACCGCCGCGCGGCCATCCAGGCGGCGCGCGTAGTCCATCCGCGCCGGCTTGAGCCGCACATCGGCGATGTCGCCCAGGCGCAGGCCGCTGTTGTTGAGCACCAGCCCGCGCAGCTGTTCCAGATCGGTCATCTCGCCGACCGGCTGCACGCGCAGTCGACGACCGCCGTCCAGGATCTGCCCGGCCGAGACCGAGAAGTTGGCCGATTGCAGGCGCGTGGTCAGCTCGTTCAAGCCCAGGTTGTGCGCGGTCAGGCGGTCCGGGTCAATCGCGATTTCCACTTCGTTGGCAGGTGCACCCGACACTTCCACCCGTGCCACGCCCGGGATGCGCTCCAGCCGCCGCTTGAACTCGCGGTCGATCATGTCGTACGCGCCGGTCAGGTCCTGCTTGCTGGCCAGGCGTACGCGCAATACGGGTTCGTCGGTAGTGGAAAACTTGAAGACGAAGTAGCGCTGCATGTCGTCCGGCAAGTCATCGCGGATCGCATCGATGCGCTCGCGCGCTTCCGAAGCGGCGATGGCCACGTCGCGGTTCCAGTCCGAGAACTGGATGAAGATGTTGGCGCCGTCCGCACGGGCGCTGGCGTCCATGCGCTTGATGCCGGTCATGGTCGACAGCGCTTCTTCCACCGGCCGCAGCACCGTGCGCTCCACCTCTTCCGGGGTGGAGCCGGTGTACGGCAACTGCACCATGATGAAAGGCGGCGAGACGTCGGGGAACGCTTCCAGCGGCAAGCGCACGGCGGCGATCGTGCCGATCACCACCAGCGATATGAAGAACATGATCGCCGTGACGGGCCGCTTGATGCTGAACTCTGCGACGCTCATGCCTGCTCCGGTGCGGCCTCGCCGCCTGCGTCCTGCTCGCCATCGATGCCATGCGCCGCGGCGCGGTTGCGCCGGCCGCGTTCGCGGTAGTACTCGTCCGCGCGGCGGTCCATCAGGTCATACACCACCGGAATCACCAGCAGGGTCAGCAGCGTGGAGACCAGCAGGCCGCCAATCACCGTGATCGCCATCGGCGAGCGCACTTCCGCACCCGGGCTGCCGAACAGCGGCGCAGCGGCCAGCGGCAGGAAGCCGAACAGGGTGCACAGCGTGGTCATCACGATCGGACGCAGTCGCGAGCGCGCGCCTTCCACCAGCGCTTCGCGCTTGGCCACGCCTTCTTCGCGCAGCTGGTTGACCTTGTCGATCAGGATGATGGCGTTCTTCACCACCAGGCCCACCAGCAGGATCAAGCCGATGAACACCACCACCGAAATCGGCGAGCGGGTCAGCGTGAGCGCCAGCACCGCGCCGACCAGCGCCAGCGGGATGGTGAACAGGATGACGAAGGGATGCAGCAGCGATTCGAACTGCGAAGCCATCACCAGGTAGACCAGGAACACCGCCAGCGCAAAGGCGAACAGCAGCGACTTGACCGCCTCGGCCAGCTCCTCGCCCTGGCCGCCGATGTGCATGCCGACGCCGGCGCCAATCGGATCATTGGCCACCATCTGCTGCACTTCGCGCACCGCACCGCCCAGATCGATATCGCGCAGGTTGGCCGAGATGATGGCCACGCGGATTTGATCGGTGCGGTGGATTTCGCTGGGACCGGTGGTGGCCACGACTTCGGCCACCGAGTCCAGCGTCACCGGACGGGTGCTGCCGGGATTGACGATCAGGCGACGGATGCTCTCGATGCTGTCGCGGTCGGTCTCCTGCGCGCGCACCAGCACGTCGATCTTGCGATCGCGGAAGCTGTAACGTGTGGCCACTTCACCGCGCACCTTCTTGACCACCACATCGGCAATCTGGCGGGTGGTCAGGCCGAGTGCACCGGCGCGTTCCTGATCGAAGCGGATCTGGATTTCCGGGAAGCCCTCTTCCACCGTCGACTTGACGTCGGCGTAGTGCGGGTTATTGCGCATCATCGCCGCCAGCTTGCGGCCAGCCTGTTCGATGCTGGCCAGATCCTGGCCACGCAGTTCCACTTCCAGCGGCGTGGAGAAGCTGAAGAGCTCGGGACGGGCGAAGTCGACCTGCGCGCCCGGGTGCGCCTTCATGGTCTGGCGCAGGCGCTCGGTCTCGGCGGCTTCGATCTTCTCGTTGCCGCCGTTGGCCATCACGATGCTGAGCTTGCCGATGTTCTCGCCGCTCTCGGTCGGGCTGGCGTCCAGGCGGGTACCGGCGCCACTGACGCCGTACATGGCGTGGATGCCTTCATCCTTGCCGTGCTTTTCCTGCAGCTCGCGCACCAGCGCATCGGTGTCTTTCAGCGGCGTGCCGGGCGGCAGCTTGACCGTCATCTCGAAGCGATCCTGGGCCAGCTGCGGAATCAGATCCGCACCCAGGAACGGCACGATGGCCAGGGTGGCGGCAAAGGCCGCCGCCGCAAAGCCCAGCACCAGCCACGGACGCATCAGCGACTTGGGCAGCAGGCGCAGATAGGCCGCTTCCAGCCAGTGGTAAGGCTTCATCGACAGGTCGCTGAGCTTGCGCATCACCGGGCCGATCACGGCCACCAGGCCGCGCCAGATCTTGACCACCACCCAGGCGATACCGAAGAAGCTGCCGCGCGTCACCGCACCGCTGGCATGGCCCACGGCCGCGACCGGCTTCTGCAGCTTGCTGGTCGGCTGCCAGCGCGGATGCGCCGGCTCTTCCGGGAACGCCAACGGCGCGCGGCCCTTGAACGAGCTCAACATCGGGATCAGGGTCATCGCCACGATCAGCGAGATCGCGATGGCGATGGCCACGGTCATGGCCTGATCACGGAACAGCTGGCCGGCGATGCCTTCGACGAAGATCAGCGGCAGGAACACCGCAATCGTGGTCAGGGTGGAGGCCACCACCGCCATGCTCACTTCGCGGGTGCCGGCGATGGCCGCCTGCACGATGCCCAGGCCGCGTTCGCGCGCCTTGGCGATGCTTTCCAGCACCACGATCGAGTCATCCACCACCAGGCCGGTGGCCAGCGCCAGGCCGCCCAGCGACATCACGTTCAAGCTCAGGCCGAACTGGCTCATGAAGAAGAACGTGGCGATGATCGACACCGGCAGCGACAGGCTGATGACGAAGGTGCTCCAGCCATCGCGCAGGAACAGGAAGATGATCAGGATGGCCAGCAGGCCACCGATGACCGCATCTTTCTTGACGTCGGCAATGGCGTGTTCGATGAAGATCGACTGGTCTTCAATCGTGGTCACTTCCACCGTCGGCGGAATCTGATCCTTGAGTGCTTCCAGGCGCTTCTTCAGCGCTTCGGCGGTGGAGACGGTGTTGGCGTCGCCTTCCTTGTAGATCGCCAGTTCCACCGCTTCCTTGCCGCCCAGGCGGATGATCGACTCGCGCTCCTTGAAGCCCTGGCGCACGTCGGCCACGTCTTTCAGGCGCACGGCCATGCCGCCGGCAATCGCGGCGCTGGAACCGGACGAGGCGCTCTGCACGGACGCCGCAGCGGCCATGGCTTCGGCCGAACCGGTGGACGCGGCAATCGCCGCCATCTGTGCCGCCGCCGACTGCGCGGCGCTGTCGCCACCGCCGCTCTGGGCGTTGACCAGCATCTCGCGGATTTCGTTGACGTCGGCGAACTGGTTGACGGTGCGCACCAGGTAGCGCTGCGAACCTTCTTCCAGGCGACCGCCGGAGATGTTGATGTTCTCCTGCTGCAGACGCTGGATGACGGTGTCGATGGGCAGGTTCAACTGCGCCAGGCGCTGCTGATCGATGTCGACCTGGATTTCGTCTTCCAGACCGCCGCCGACCTTGACCGCGGCCACGCCTTCGACCGGCTCGAGTTTCTTTTTCAGATCGTCGTCGGCGTAGCGACGCAGTTCAATCAACTGGCGAATCGCATCCGCATCGGTCTTGGCCGCGTCCTTGGGTGACAGCGCCAGGCGGATGATCGGCTCGGTGGAAGGATTGAAGCGCAACAGCACCGGCGGCTTGGCTTCCAACGGCAGCTGCAGCACTTCCATCTTGTCGCGGACTTCCAGGCTGGCCTGGTCCATGTCCGTGCCCCAGGCGAACTCCAGCACCACGTCGCTCTGGCCGGTACGCGAGACCGACTTAAGCTTGCGCAGGTTCTTGACCACGCCGAGCGCTTCTTCCACCGGCTCGGAGATCAGGGTCTCGATTTCCGATGGCGCGGCGCCGGTGTATTCGGTGCGCACGGTGAGCGTGGGATAGCTCAGGTCCGGCAGCAGGTTCACCTTGAGGCTGGTCAGCGCGATGATGCCGAACAGCACCATCGTCAAGGTGATCATCATGATGGTGACGCGGCGGCGCGTGGCGAATTCCACCAGCCCGCCGCCCGAAGCGCTGCCCGAGGGCAGCGCGTGGGGGTCGTGGTCAGGGTGGCTCATCAGCGCTTGCCTTCTTTCTTGTCGTCACCGGCCTTGGCCACGGCCTTGGGTTGCGGATCGCCAATCACCTGCACGGCGGTGCCGTCACGCAGCGCGACCTTGCCGGCGGTGACCACGCGGTCGCCGACCTTCAGGCCTTCGCGGATTTCCAGCCATTCGCCGTCGGCGTAACCCAGCTTGACCGGCACCCGGGTGGCCTTGCCTTCGCGCACCACGAACACCGCCGGGTCGCCGTCATCGAGCAACGCCACGCGCGGCACCACCAGGGCATCGGCGCGCTGGTCGTAGTCGATGCGGATGCGGCCGAACATGCCGGGCTGCAGAATGCCGCCATCGGTGAAGGCGGTGATCACGCGGAAGGTGCCGCTGCCGGAATCCACTACCGGCGCCACGCGATCCACCTTGCCTTCAAAGGTCTTGCCCGGCAGTGCGTCGACGCGCATCACCACCGGCTGGCCGGCCTTGAGCGTGGACAGTTCACGCTCGGGCACGCTCAGCGTGGCTTCCAGCTGCGAGTTGTCGACGATGCGGAAGATCGGCGTGTTGATCTGGACGAAGTTGCCGGTCTTGATCGAACGCGAGGCGATCACGCCGGAAATCGGCGCCACCACCGTGGTGTACGACAGTTCCAGCTTCATCATGTTGTATTGCGCGCGGGCGTTTTCCAGGTCGTACTTGATCTGGTCCACTTCATTGGCGCTGACCATCTGCTGGCCCACCAGCTGGGTGGCGCGGCGATAGTTGTTTTCCAGCTTGCGCATGGTCGCTTCGGTCTGCGCCAGGCTCAGGCGCGCGCGATCCGGATCCAGCCGCACCAGCGGCTGGCCGGCGCTGACGTGCTGGCCTTCCTCGACCATCACGTTGAGCGCCACGCCCGAGGTCTTGGCCACCACCTGGGCTTCGCCACGCGGTTCCAGCGCGGCAGTGCCGGTGTAGCTGGCCGCCACCGGGCGACGGCTGGCCTTGACGGCCTCGACCGGCACGGCGTCGACTTCCTTGGCGGCCGCTTCGCCATTGCTGGCCTTGGCCTCTTCGGCCGGGCCACCGCCCTTGCAGGCGGACAGGACCAACATGCCGCACAGGGCGGGCAAGAGCGCTAGGCGCAGGTAGGTGCGACCGGATTGTGGGTGGGCTCGGGACATGGGTGGTGGGCCGTGGTGGAGTTGTTTAGGTGTTGTATCAAGGTATATCACCCCGGGATGACACTTCATGCGCCGAAGGTCATGGTGACTAGCGTCAGTGATGCCTGCTATATGCGCGGCCGTTGCAGGCACGTTTGCACGCGTGGCGCGTGCTGACCAAAGGCGTGATCGCGAGCGTGCTACCTGGCCGCTTCGGCGGCGCACCGTTCGGCGGATGGCGGGTGTTATGAGCCTCACGCTATACTCCGCCCAGCCAAGCGCCCCGGATTGGACGTGGCGCGCGCAAATGAGAGTCCCGGATTAACGACATGATGCGACCGCTTCCGCTCGCCGCTTGCCTTGCTTTGGCCATTGCCCTCCCGGCAGCAGCCTTGACCGCCCAGACCCCCGCTGCCGCTCCGGCGCCTGCTGCCGCCCCGGCCGCAGCTCCCGCCGCCGCCGCTCCGGCCGCCCCCGCTGCCCCCGTCGGTGATGCCGATCGCGGTCGCACCCTGACCTACACCTGCCAGGGCTGCCACGGTATCGAGGGCTACAAGAACGCGTACCCGAACTACCACGTGCCGCGCATCGGTGGCCAGTCGGCCGAGTACCTGCAGCAGGCGCTGACCGAATACAAGAACGGCAACCGCAAGCACCCGACCATGCAGGCGCAGTCCCAGAGCTTCTCTGAGCAGGACATCGCCGACATCGCCGCCTTCCTTTCCACCGTCAAGTAATCCGAACATGCCCAACGCCAAGCACGCCCAGCGTCTAGCCATCGCCCTGCTCGCTGCCATCGCACTGTCGGCCTGTTCGAATCCGAATGCGGAATCGGCCGCCACCGATCCCGGCCACGCCAGTGGCGAACACGGTTCCAGTTCTTCCGCCGGCCTGCCGCACGGTCGCATCGCCAACGGCGAGCAACTGGCCAAGGCCAAGGGCAAGGCCACCGGCCAGAGCTGCGTGGATTGCCATGGCGCCGCCGGCAATGCCCCGATCGACGGCACCTATCCCAAGCTGGGTGGCCAGTACGCCGATTACCTGGCGCATGCGCTGCAGGCGTATCGCGCCGGCGATCGCCAGCATGCGCTGATGTCGCCGCAGGCCGCTGGCCTGAGCGATCAGGACATCTCGGACCTGGCCGCGTACTTCGGTTCGCAGGAACGCAAGCTGCGCGACCTGCACGGCGTGCACGACATCCACCCGCACTGAGTCAGCGTTCTGCTGGAAGAAAAACGGAGCCGCAAGGCTCCGTTTTTGTTTTTGCTGCTCCCTTCTCCTGCCGGGAGAAGGTGGCGCGCAGCGCCGGACGAGGGGACGGCTGCCTAGGAGTCGGTCGGAATCGGATTGCGCTTGACCGGAATCTCCGGTGGCGGCCGCGACGAAGGCGGCTGCTCGTTGAGGTTGGGATCGACCAGGCCGCAGCCGCCGCCCAGTTGCAGCACCGAGATCACGCACTTGATCTTCTTGTTGGTGCCGGGAATCGGAATGCTCGCCTCGCGCACGTTGCGGCGCACCCACTCGGCCAGCAGCGACTCGTTGGGCACCCAGTACTTGTCCAGCGAAGTGGGTGTGTAGTCGTACGGCGGACGCTGCAGCCAGGTACCCGAGCGATCAATCTGTTCGCGCGTCCACTTGTCGAAATCGCCGCCGGGCGCACCGCGATCCGCGCTGGTGTCATTGCCGCTGCCAGCGGTACCCGGCAAGCGCACGCTGCCGTCGGCATTGAACAAGCCCGGCGCCTGGCCGGCATTGGCGCCACTGTCGCCGGCGACGTTGCGCTTGGATGCGCCCCAATCATCGCCCTTGACCGGCGTGTTCCAGCCGCCGCTGCGATCCGCCGGCGCCGGCCCGGCGTTGCGCGCGCCGGGCTGGTTGCCGCGCGGCGAAGGCGTGGCGCTGGTGGTCGAAGACTGTCCGCTGCCCGTGTTCGGCACCGGTGCGGCAGTGGCGGCCGTACCGGTGGAAGCTGCGGGCGAACTTGTGGCGGCGCTGGCAGGCGCAGGCGCCGCGGGGCTGGTCGACGCGGCCGGTGCCGGTGCTGCAGCGACGGCGGGTGCCGGGTTTGGAGTGGCCACCGCACGTTCGCGCACCGCTGCGGTGGGCGCGTTGATCTCGCGCACCGGCGCAATGCGGCTGGGAATTTCGGTGGCGCGCACCTGCGGCAAGGGCGCGGATACTTCGCGCTCCTGCACCTGTGCGATCGGGCGATCGACCGGGCGCGTCTGGATCGGCGTTTCGCGGGTGACGCGCGGCGCCTGCGGCGTCGGCAATACCACGACTTCGCGCTGCTGCACGCTGGCTTCGCGTGGCGTGACCACGGGCGTGCGGAGGGCGTCGGTGCGCACGTTGGGCGCGCTCAGCACATAGTCCTGGGTGGCCACCGGCGTTTCGGTCACCTGCACCGGCTGCGGCGGCGGAATCTCCGGCTCGGCCACGCTGCGTTCGCGCACTTGCGGCGTCTCGGCACTGAGCGTGGGCGAAGGCGGCACGAATTCCGGCAGAGTGATCGGGGTGGGTGCTTCGACCGTGTCACCGCCTGCTTCGCTGCTGGCGGCAGCGGTGGGCGTGGCGGCGGTCGGCTGGCGCGGCGCAGCCTGCCCGGCGACGTCGGGTGCGCCACCGCCCTCCTCGGCCGGCGTGCCGCGACCGATGTATTCCACCTGCACGCGACTGCTGTCGCCCGCCGCTTCGGGAGGCGGCGGCAGTTTCACCACGGCCACCCAGATCAGCAGCAACACGAACAGCAGATGCATCAGCAGGCTGACCACGCCTGACAACCAGCGCGTGCCGCGTTCTTCGCGCAGCGGCGCTTCCCACTGCTGATAGAACAAGGTGCGCAGCGCCGACCAGAATCCCAGGTGCGGCGCGATCGCGCCGCCGCGCGCAGGCAGCGGACGCAAGGTCAGATCGCGGACGATTGCCTCGGATTTGTCGCGCGAGATACGGCCTTGGGTTTCCGGCAAGGCGCGCAGCCACAGGCCCCAGCCATAAGGCAGGCCCGTCTTGCGTTCCACCACGGGGGCCGGCTTGCGCGGCAGCAGCGCCTGGATGATGAGTTCGGCGGCTCGCGTCACCGGCGCTGGCTTCGTCAGGCCGCGTTGCCGCGGGGCATGTACGGCGCGTCGCCGGTGGCGTGATCCGTTGCATCACGCACCGCGGTCACTCCGGGAACCCGCGCCATCAGGGTCTTCTCGATGCCCTGCTTGAGGGTGACGTCGGCCATGCCACAGCCGTGGCAGCCGCCGCCGAAGCGCAGGTAGACCACGCCATCGCCGGTCACTTCTTCCACCGCGACCTTGCCCTTGTGCTGGGCCAGTTGCGGATTGACTTCGTTCTCCACCACCCAGCGCACGCGATCCACCAGCGAGGCCGAGTCGGTCGGCGCTTCGCCCTTGATCTTGGGCGCCTTGATGGTCAGCTGGGTGCTGGCGCCCTGGAACACGTAGTCGATTTCCGCGCCGTCCAGCCAGGCCACGCTGTCGGCAGCCACATAGACGGTGAAGCCGTCGCAATCCACCGCCCACTCATCGCCAGCCAGATCGCGCGGCTCGGCAAATTCCAGCCGGGCATCGGCGCGGGCCGTGCCGGGATGTACCGCGCTCAGGCGTACGCCCAGGCCAGGCAACGCCTCGCGTTCAATCAATTTGCGGAAATGCGCCTGCGCGCTGTCGGAAATCTGGATCATGCGGGTATTCTAGCTCCCCGCCTCTGGGCGGGATGTGGACGTCATAGTAGCGTGAGCCGGCGTCAAGCTGGCCAGAGGGAGGAATGCATGACCGATCTGATACCGCTTGCCCAGGCCCATTGCGTGCCGGTACGGGGAAGCGAACACCGTCTGGGCCAGGCCCGCATTGCCGAACTGTTGCCGGAACTGCCGGGTTGGGAACTGGTGGAAGACGGCCACGCGCTCAGCAAGACCTTCCACTTCAAGAACTACTACCTGACCATGGCGTTCGTGAACGCCTTGGCGTACATGGCCAACCACGAAGATCACCACCCGGATCTGGGCGTGCATTTCGATCGCGCCGTAGTCCGCTATTCCACCCACGACGTGGGTGGCCTGAGCGAAAACGACTTCATCTGTGCCGCGCGCGCCGAAGCGCTCGCCGCGGGAGCCTGATCATGAAGCTGCCGTCCCTGTCCGTGCCCTTCACCGCCGTTGCCGCCACGCTGTTGCTGTCCGCCTGCGGTGGCCAGTCGGCGCCCACCCCGGCCCTGCCCGCCCCCACCGAAGTGGCCGCGCTCGATACGCCGCCGCCGGAATACCCGATTGCGCTGGCCTGCGAAGGCGTGGGTGGCGTGTCCACCCTGAAAGTGACCATCGGCGCCGACGGCACGACCTCGGACATCGTGGTGGTCAAGAGCAGCGGCAACGCCGGCCTGGATGAAGCCGCTCAGAAAGCCGTGCAGGGCTGGAAGTTCAAGCCAGCCACCCGCGGTGGCCAGGCCGCCGCGACCACCATCCAGGTGCCGGTGAACTTCACCCCGCCGGCCGAACGTCCGAACGAGTGCTTTGCCCTGGACGCCAAGCCCAGCCAGTAAGGCGATCAGCCCAGGCGGTCCAGCACTTCGGCCAGTTCCGGCGCCAGCGGTGCGTTGAGCACGTAAGGCGTGCGGCCATCGTCGAGCGAGAACTGCAGCGACGCCGCATGCAGGAACAGCCGCTTCAGGCCGGCTTGATCGCGCAGGCGCTTGTTGACCGGTTCATCGCCATATTTGTCATCGCCCGCGACCGGGTGACCGATGTGCTGGGCGTGCACGCGGATCTGGTGGGTGCGGCCGGTCTCGATGCGCACTTCGCAATACGAATGTCCGCCGCGACGTTCCAGCACGCGGAAGTGGCTCAGTGAGGCCTTGCCCGCGGAATTGACCTGCACGTGGCGTTCGCCGCCCTGGCGCAGGCCCACATGCAGCGGCGCGTCCACGCTCATCACGCCGTCGGGCATGCGCCCGATCAGCAGGGTCAGGTAGCGCTTCTGGATGCCGCCATCCTCGCGCATCAACGCCTGCAGCTCGGTCAGCGCCGAGCGCTTCTTGGCCATGATCAGCAGGCCCGAGGTGTCGCGATCCAGCCGGTGCACCAGTTCCAGGCTCTGGTTGGGCCGCAGCGCCCGCATGGTTTCGATGGCGCCATGGCTGATGCCGCTGCCACCATGGCTGGCCACGCCCGAAGGCTTGTTGAGCACCAGCAGGCGGGCGTCCTCGAACACGATGGCCGCTTCCATCCGCTGCAGGAAGCCGGTCGGCGGCGGCGCCTTGTCTCCAACCTCAGCGAGACTGACGGGGGGAATCCGGATCTCATCGCCGGCCTCGAGCTTGCGCTCGGCCTTGGCCCGGCCGCCGTTGACCCGCACCTGGCCGCTGCGGACCAGCTTGTAGACCAGGCTGCGCGGCGCGCCCTTCAACTGGCCCAGCAGGAAGTTGTCCAGCCGTTGGCCAGCCCGGTCTTCGGGAACCCGGACCATGCGCACGGCGGACTTGCTGCCGGCGGAGGCCGGACTGACGGGGGGGCTATCGGTCATCGTGACTATTATTCTGTTACACTCGGCGGGCGAGATAAGAGTTTGATTTCGCAGGGAGTTACGCAGTCTGGAAGCAGGCTGTGGGCCAGAAGCCCAGCTCTCCGCGATTCCGGCAAGTGCGCGGCCATCGCCCTCGGGGCGGCCATGTTAGCGGCTCATCGGCGAACTCGGATACCGCCGGATGCGTGACGGCATCCGTGGCTGAACATGTCCCGCGCGGCGCCACCAAACTTTGGGAAGCTGCCGCCGGCCCCGCAACACCCAATTAGTAGAAAAAGCGCTCCCGCGGCCTGCCGTGGTGTCGTAGCGCTGGAAACCCAACCTGCCCCGCTGCGCCTGCGCAAGGGGTGGAGCACCGTTCCAGAGGCGAAACGCCATGGCGTTCCGCGCGGTAGTAGCGCGCGAGGAACGCACACAATGAAACGCATGTTGATCAATGCGACGCAGGCAGAAGAACTGCGCGTCGCCATCGTCGATGGACAGAACCTGTACGACATCGATATCGAGCAGCCGTCCAAGGAACAGAAAAAGTCCAACATCTACAAAGGCCGCATCACCCGCCTTGAGCCCTCCCTCGAAGCCGCATTCGTCGACTATGGCGCGGATCGCCATGGCTTCCTGCCGCTGAAGGAAATCTCCCGCGATTATTTCCAGGCCGGCGTCGACCACAACAAGGCCGGCCTGCGCGAGCTGTTGCGCGAAGGCCAGGAAGTAGTCGTGCAGATTGACAAGGATGAGCGCGGCAACAAGGGCGCCGCCCTGACCACGTTCATCTCGCTGGCCGGCCGCTACATGGTGCTGATGCCCAACTCGCCGAGCGCCGGTGGCGTTTCGCGGCGCATCGAGGGCGATGACCGCGCCGAGCTGAAGAAGGCGCTGGACGCGCTGAACATCCCCGACGACATGGGCGTGATCATCCGCACCGCCGGCGTTGGCCGCGATGCCGAAGAACTGCAATGGGATCTGGACTACCTGCTGCAGGTCTGGAAGACCATCGCCGAAGCCGCCCTGACCAAGCCCGCTCCGTTCCTGATTTACCAGGAATCGCGCCTGATCGTGCGCGCCCTGCGTGACTACCTGCGTGCCGACATCGGCGAAATCCTGGTCGACACCGAAGAACTGCACGAGACCGCGCATGAGTTCATGTCGCAGGTGATGCCGCAAAGCCTGCGCAAGCTCAAGCATTACAAGGACGACATCCCGCTGTTCAACCGCTTCCAGATCGAATCGCAGATCGAAGGCGCGTACGAGCGTAACGTGCGCCTGCCCTCGGGCGGCTCGATCGTGGTCGACCAGACCGAAGCCCTGACCGCCATCGACGTCAACTCGGCGCGCGCCACCAAGGGCGGCGACATCGAGGAGACCGCGTTCCACACCAACCTGGAAGCGGCCGAGGAAGTGGCCCGCCAGCTGCGCCTGCGTGACCTGGGCGGCCTGGTGGTCATCGACTTCATCGACATGTCCTCGAACAAGCACCAGCGCGAAGTCGAGAACCGCCTGCAGAACGCGCTCAAGTACGACCGCGCGCGCGTGCAGCTGGGCCGCATCTCGCGCTTCGGCCTGATGGAAATGAGCCGCCAGCGCCTGCGTCCCTCGCTCGGCGAGTCCAGCCAGATCGTCTGCCCGCGTTGCGACGGCCACGGCCGCATGCGCAGCGTGGAATCGCTGTCGCTGTCAATCATCCGCGTAGCCGAAGAGCATGCGATGAAGGAAAACACCGGCCAGGTGCTGGTGCAGGCGCCGGTGGAAATCGCCAACTTCCTGCTCAACGAAAAGCGCAGCGCGCTGCGCGAAATCGAAACCCGCCACGACTCGCCGATCATCATCGTCGCCGACGAGGCGCTGCATACCCCGCATTACGAAGTCACCCGCGTGCGCGAGAACGAGCTGGGCGAAGAAACCGCCAAGCCGAGCTACCAGCGCGGCACGCCGCGTAAGTTGCCGGTGCACGCGCTGACCAAGGCCCAGCTCAACATTCCGGCTGCGCCTGCGGTGACCCATGTGCAGCACAGCCAGCCGGCGCCGATCCGCGAAGAGCGCGAACCGGTAGCAGCCGCGCCCGCACCGCAGCCGGCGCCCGTCGCCGTGGCCGCTCCGGCCGCCAGCGGTGGCCTGTTCGGCTGGCTGAAGCGCTTGATGGGTGCCCAACCTGCGCCGGTCGCGCCGCCGGCGCCGCGCGAGCGCGATCAACGTCAGAGCGGTCGCAATGACCGCAATGATCGCAACCAGCGTCGTGACAACCGCCAGCAGGGCCAGAACCGCGGCGGCAACGCCAACGCCCGTCGCGACGAAGGCCGCAACAAGGGCCAGGGCAACAACGCGAACGCGCAGCCGCAGCAGAACCAGAAGCCGCGCAACGAGCCCAAGCCGCAGAAGCAGCAGGCGCAGGGTCAGAACCAGGGCCAGGGCCAGAAACAGCAGCAGAATCAGCAGAAGCAGCAGCAGGGCCAGAAGCCGCGCGGCGAGCAGAGCCGTGGCGAGCAGCAGGCACCCAAGCCGCAGACACAGCCGCAGCCTGAGCAGATCGCTGCAGCAGCTGGCGTGGTTGCCGCAACGGTCGCCAGCGAAGCGCCGGTCACCGCGCCCAAGCCGGTGACGGTGGCTCCCGAGGAAGCCAAGCGTGCGACTGCACCGGCCGCGCCCGACGCGGGTGAAGCCGTGGCCGTGAGCGTGGAAACCGCCGCGGTCAGCGCCCACGTCGAAGGTGCAGCCAGCGATGCCGCCAATGCCGACGGCACGGGCCGTCGCCGTCGCGGTCGTCGCGGTGGTCGTCGTCGTCGTCGCGGCAATGGCGAAGGCGCCGCCTTGGGCGAAGAAGCCCTGGCTGACGATCTGAACGACGCAGGCGATGACGAAGACGAGCAGGACGCCGTGGCCGTTGCGCCGGCGACCGATGCCGCCGCGCCCTCGCCCGCCCGTCATCAGCCCGAGTTCGAGTTTGACGATGTGGCCCCGCCGCGCACGGAAACGCGTGCCGCAAGCGCCGCCGCGCCGGCCGTGGCCGTGATCGCGGCAGCCGCCGGACAAACGCCGACCTCGGTTGCGCAGGTGGTGGAAGAAGCCAAGGCCGAAGTGGCGGCCGTGGCCCACAACCCGGAGCAGCAGGCCGACATCGCCGCCACGGTGAAGCAGGCCGCGCAGGCAGGTACGGAAGCGGTCAGCCAGGCGGCGCAATCCGTCGGGCCCGTTGTCAGCGAAGTAGCGGCCACGCCGGTGGTGGAAGTCGAATCAGCGGTTGCCGCACCGGTCGCGGACGAGCGTCCGGCCGTGGTCGAAGCGCAGGTGGAAACGCCTGCCGAAGCCGCCAGCCTGGCGGTGGTCGAGGCCGCGCCCGACGAGGCTGTGACCTCACCGGCAGATGCCGCTGCAGCGGCGCCGAGCGCGCCCCCGGCTGCGGTAACGCCGCCGACGGCTGTCTCGCGCGGCGCCACTGGTTCGCTGTTCTTCGCCCTGGATGCGGATACGCCGCCGTCGGTGACGCGTGGTCTGTTCGATCCCGTGCCCACGCCGAAGGTTGCAGCCAACGAAACGCCGATGGCCCACAACGACGACCATGCGCCGGAAGATCCGGATCATCCGGAGAACGAGCGCAGCGCCTGATTCATCGACACTGCCTGAAAGAAAAACCGGCTGCCTCGGCAGCCGGTTTTTTTTTTGCGCTCGGCAAAGCAGCGATGCTGTCGAAGATCCGCGATACGCATGACCGACATGTGCCTTGACCCATATTGGAAGCGCGGTGCTTGGCACGTCATGGAGCGCATCGTTAGGGTTTGCCCGCCTTCCGCTGCGTGATGCGCGCGGAACGGCGCTACCCTCCCCACTTTGAGCCCCTGCATGACCCGCCATCGCAACACCCTGCACCCCACGATCGCCCTGCTTTTGCTTGCTACCCTGCCTGGCCTTGCTTCAGCCAGTGAATCGTTCACCGACTACGTCTCGATCAAGGTCGCCGCCGCGCGCCTGCAGGCCGACGGCATGGATCTCAGCGCCCGCCCGGGCATCGGCGCGTTCGTCAGCGGCCAGGAATCCGACTCCGACCTCGCCGGCACGCTCGCGTACGGCCATCGCTTCTCCGCTGCATGGCGCGTGGAAGGCGAATATGCCTTTGCCCAATCGGCCGAATTCACCAGCGGCTCCACCCGCTTTCCGACCAGCTACAACCACCATCAGGTGGAAACCTCGCGGCTCATGGCCAACCTCTATCGGGATGTGCCGTTCGGCGAGAAGTTCTACGTGTTCGGATCCGTGGGCCTGGGCGTCAGCCGGATCGAATCCAGCGGCTGGCAGGGCAACATCAATCGTCGCTACGCTCCGCACACGCAGGACAACCTCACCTGGTCACTGGGCGCTGGCGGCGGCTATCACTTCACCCCCCGTTTCGGCCTGGAAGCCGGCTATCGCTGGATCAACCAGGGGACCGTCGAGAGCGGCTACAACACCTTCACCAATGCGCGCGGTCTGGTCGACGAGCAGATGCGTCTGGACCTGTCCAGCGGTGAGGCTTACCTGGGCTTGAATTTCCACTTCTGAAGCGTGGCTGCTGGCCTGCGCGCCGGAGCCGAACGGCTCCGGTTCCCCGGCCAGCGCGTCAGAACGAGCGCGTCGGGTCCAGCAGGCCGTACTGCACGGCCATGCGCGCCAGTGCGATGTTGTCGGTGACGCCGGCCTTCTCGAACAGGCGGGCCTTGTGGGTGTTCACCGTCTTCGCGCTCAGGCTCAGGCGCTTGGCGATTTCTTCCTGGCGCATGCCTTGGATCAGCAGCATCGCCACTTCCAGCTCGCGTGGCGACAGCGAATCGAAAGGCGAGGCCTCGCCGCCCACGTTCAGCAGCGCCAGGTTCTGCGCAATGCTGGTGCCCAGATAGCGGCGACCACGGGCGACATCTCGCACTGCGCGGATCAACTCCTGTGCATCGCCGCCCTTGCCCACGTAGCCGTACGCGCCGGCCTCGAGCAGACGCTTGGGCAGCGGGCCGTCTTCCAGCACGGAGACAATGATGACGCGGGTGGACTGGTGGGCCTTGACGATGCGCTCGGTCACCTCGAGCCCGCTGTAGCCCGGCAGGTGCAGATCGCACAACACCACGTCGGGTTCAAGCACACGCAATTGCGGCAGCGCTGCTTCACCACTTTCGGTTTCGCCCACCACTTCGATGTCGTCTTCGGATTCCAGGATCAGACGCATGCCGGTACGTACCAGGGCATGGTCGTCGATCAGGAATACGCGTATCGCCATCGTCCACTTCCCCAAATTGCCTGCCCGCCCGACCCTAGTGGGCCGCTCACGCGCATCGCAACTCATATTCTAGCGCCCTCTGGCGTCACGGCCGCACTGGCCGGCGCGCCAGGCGATGAGCCTGCGGCATGGCCAGATTCCGCCCAGGCAACGGGCTGCGAGGCAGGGATCATGGGCTTGGTCGAGGTTCGAGAACCGCCCCGGCTCCGGACGGCGACGGTGTCGGGCTCGCGACTGACCGCCGGGTGCCGCATGCAGGCATGCGGACATCGGGTTCTCCATGACGCCCCGGGTCATCAGCCGGTTCGGGGATGGCGCCGCAGGGCGACGCCCGCCATCCATGCAGATATACCCAGCCAATTGCGAAGGCCGCGTGTAGACGTGACGCTCGTTGCGTCCACACCACGCGCACAAGTTCTTTGCATGGTGATGACATCACTGACGCTAGTCTGCGCGCAGCGAATTGATCGCCTTTAGCCCATGATGACGTTCGACATACCGCATTCCCCTGGCAACGATGGCAGCTTCCTGCTGTCGATCAACGAATCCGAACCCCTGCACTTCCAATCGCGTTTGGATGCGTTGAGCTATGCCAACCAACTGGCGCGCCAGCGCGAACAGCAGGGCCTGGACTACGCCATCAATGTCGAAGGCGGCGACGGCAAGTGGCGTTTGTTTCACCGCCTAAACCGGATCAATTCGTGAGCGGCGTGGCCGCTTCCGCCGCAACGATGTAGGCCGATTCCGGTGAGTCCACCCGGATGGGTTCGTGGCAGGATGTCGGCACTCCGCCACCAGGAACGCCGATGATCCGCACCGCCGAGCACACCGCCCATTTCCGCCATCTGCATGCCGACGGCGTGCTTCGCTTGGCCAATGCCTGGGACGCCGGCACCGCACGCCTGCTGGCGTCGCTGGGCTCACGCGCCATTGCCACCACCAGTGCCGGTGTTGCATGGGCACAGGGCTATGGCGATGGCAACCAGCTTCCGCTCGATCGCGTGTTCGACTCGGTGGAATCCATCGCCCGGGTGATCGACGTGCCGTTGAGCGTCGATTTCGAAGCCGGTTACTCCGACGACGCGGACAGCGTGGCCGATGCCGTGCTGCAGCTGGTTCGTCGCGGTGTTTCCGGCATCAACCTGGAAGACAGCGGACGCGAACCGGCCCTGCTGGCCGCCAAGATCAAGCGCATCCGCGAACGCTGCGCGCAGGAGCAGGTGGACGTGTTCGTCAATGCGCGCACTGACGTGTATCTGCGCCAGCTGGCCGCGCCCGGCGAACCGAGCATCCAGGCCACGCTGGAACGCGCGCGGGTCTATCGCGAGGCCGGCGCCGACGGTCTGTTCGTGCCCGGCGTGACCGCCGAAGCCGACATCCGCGCCATCGCCGGGCAGGCCGGCCTGCCTGTGAATGTCCTCTGGCGCGCCGCATTGCCCGCGGTGGATGTGCTGTCCGAGTGGGGCGTGCGTCGGCTCAGTGCCGGCTCTGCCCTGGTCGAATCGGCCTTGGGACATCTGCGCGAACGCGCTTCGGCCTTCCTCGAACAACCGCGGATTGACGCCGACGCCACCGCCCTGCCCTATGGGCAGGCCAACGCTCTGTTCAATGGCCCCTGATGCCAAAAGCCCCGCCGCCGCGCTAGAGTGGCGGCGGGGAAATACGGCGCCCGGCGCCTTTCAGGGGAATCGATGAAGACCATGCTCGCCTGCCTGTGCGGGTTGCTGCTGTCCGCGACCGGCATCGCTCGCGCCGACGACGGCGAATTCAGTGCGCAGGAAAAGCTCATGCTGATCTCGTTGAACGAGATCAACATGACCACCGCCACGGTGACGACGATTTTCGAGTACTGCATGAAGCAGGACCCGGGCTTTTCCGCGCGATCCCTCGATGCGCTGAACGTGTGGAAATCCCGCAACATGGCGTATGTCGATCTCTCGGCCACGCTGCACAACGAGGCCATGGTGGTCGGGCTGCGCGAAGGCATGACCCGCGCCGAAGTCGACCAGGCGCTCGACGATGCGGCCAATGAAGTGGCCCGAACCTTTCCCGACATGCTCGACGCGGAGCCGGACATCGCCCGCCGCATCCATGTCTGCGATACCTATGTGGACAAGATTACGCGGGGCGATCTCGACATCGCCAGCGGTGACAACGACGCAGAAAAGCTTGGCTACCTGAAAGGCCGCCTGGAAGCCGCGCGACGTTGAAACCCGCGGCGCGGGCCGGCCGGGTTCAGTCGGTCGGCCAGTCCACGCCGCCCCAGCCCACCGGCATCTGCGCGCGATACGGGAAGTACTGGATGAAGGGCTTGGCTTCCTCATAGGTGCGATGCACCGACGGGCGCGCCATCAAACGGCCCAGATAATCGCGAATGCGCGTGGCGTTCTCCGGAAACGGATGGATGACGCCGGCGTAGAACAACGCGGGTGCGGCGGCGCAATCGGCCATCGAGAAGGCATCACCCAACACCCATTGCCGACCCTCCAGATGGGCCTCCAGCATCCGGTAAGCGGTCTCCAGCGTCGCGGTCGCCTCGGCCACGCCGTACGGGTCACGCTGATCGTCGGGCCGCAGGCGATCGGCCACATGCTTCTGCATGGGCACCTGCACGTACAGATCAAAGAAGCGATCCCACAACCGGGCCTGCAACGCCGCGTCGGCGTCACGCGGCAACAGGGCGCGCGGACCAGGATAATGCGTGTCCAGATACTCGATGATCAGGCTGGACTCCGGAATCGTCAGCGCGCGCTCCTCGTCCCGCAACACCGGCATCTTGCCGACCGGCCAGGCTTCCAGCAGTGCGGCGCGGTCGCTGGGCAGATCGTGGCGAATGATCTCGGGCGTGAAATCCGTGCCGTTCTCGTACAAGGCAATCGTGACCTTGTGGCAGAACGAAGCCAACGGGTGATAGAACAGAACCAGGGCCATCGATACCTCCCGCGCGCACCATGCGGCGTCAATGCGGGCAGTCTCGTCAGATGGTGCGGCGCACAGCAAGCCCAATGGGCTAAGGAGCGAAGGGCCTGGCGCCGAATCGCATCGACGCCAGGCCTGCTTCTGCGGGTTCCCCGCGCTTCAAGCCTCCACCAGCTTGGCGACGCCGGCGCTGACACACACCGAGGCGATGCCGGCGGCGCGGGTCACTTCGCTGGAATACAGCTGGCTGGTACCGACGATGCGTGCATCCCGATCCACTACATGGAACAGGCATTTTCCGTTGGCCACCGAGCTGAGCTGGAAGCGATCCGGCAATGACGGACTTTCCCGGATCGCTTCAATGGCCTGCTGGCAATCGTCGGCTTTGGTGAACTGCGGGCTGACCAGCATCTGTTGGCCATTGCCGGCCTTCAAGACAAAGTGGTGATGCTGTTCGGTGCGGGTGATGAAAAATTTTGCAGCCATGTAACTCCTCGTTATTGTCGATGCACAACGAGAATAACGGAGAGCATCACTATTCAGCGGCTCGACGGCGCCGATGAAACTTGAGTCACAAAGTGGCGGTGCAAATCCGCTGCGCGGATTGTCGAACCGGGTTCTCGTCAAATCCACTCTCTCCGCCACATACGCAAAAGCCCCCTTGCGGGGGCCTATGCGTATGTGGCGGAGAGAGTGGGATTCGAACCCACGGTAGGCTTACACCTACGGCAGTTTTCAAGACTGCTGCCTTAAACCGCTCGGCCATCTCTCCATATTGTTTTACTTCTACGCTGATTCGCGAAGCGGCGGCATTTTCGCACGCCGGCCGCCCTTTTGCTCAGGAGGCTTTCTTCACCTTTGCCGCGTTGGCATTGTCCAGCGCCAGTTCCAGGGCTTTGTTGGCGGCTTCGGTGCATTTGCCGCCGCAGTCCAGGCGCGAGGATTCAATCTGCTGCGGCAGGTGTTCGGCCAGGAAATCGATGAATACCCGCACCGCCGGCAGCAGGCCGCGGCGCGAGGCGAACACGGCGTGGCAGATGCCCTGCGGCAGCGACCATTCCGGCAGGACCACTTCCAGTTCGCCCTTGCGCACCGCTTCGGCGCAGACGGTTTCCGGCAACAGGGTGATGCCGTAACCATCCTTGGCCATCGCCTGCAGCAACGGGAAGTCGAAACCGGCCAGGCGCGGCTGCAGTTCAACGCGACGCACTTCGCCATTGGGACCATGCAGTTCCCAACGCTGGCGCGCCTCGTCTTCGCTGATGCTCAGGGTGACGTGGCTGGTCAGGTCTTCCGGCGTCTGCGGGCGTCCGGCGCGATTGAGGTACTTCGGGCTGGCCACCAGCAATTCCTGGATCTGGCCGAAGCTGCGCATCACCAGGCTGCCGTCGTCATCCAGCTTGGCGCGCACGCGCAAGGCCACGTCGTAGCCTTCATTGATGATGTCCACGCGCCGGTTGTTGACGTGCAACTGCAGGCGGACCTTGGGGTATTTGTCGAGGAATTTGGGCAGGATCTTCGGCAGCTGCATCTGCGCCACCGCCACCGGCACGCTCACGCGCACCACGCCGCGTGGTTCGGCGCTGAGGCGATCCACCACTTCGCGCGCAGCCTGGGCTTCGGCCAGCATGGTCTGTGCATGGCGATGCACGCTCATGCCCACGTCCGTCACCGCAAAGCGGCGCGTGGACCGCTGCAACAAGCGCACGCCCAGATCCGTTTCCAATTGGCTGATGCGCCGGCTCAGGCGCGACTTGGGGATGCCCAGGGCGCGCTCGGCGGCGGCGAAACCGCCGTGATCGACCACCATGGCGAAGTAATAGAGATCGTTGAGGTCGTGCTGCATGGCGTTATAGTTCCAAGGACAGAACAATCAGTGATATTTAACCAGCTTTATTCCATTTCTGCAACAGCCCAAGATCCTCTCCAACGCGGCAACGCCCGCATCGAACCGGAGAGTCATCATGAAACTATTGCACATCGACAGCAGCTCGCTGGCCGGCCACTCGGTGACCCGCGAACTCACCGCCGCCATCGTAGCCCGTTGGCAGGACGAGGTACCCGGCCTGAAGGTCAGCTACAAGGACCTGGACGCACAGCCGCTTCCCCACCTCACCGCCCCGGTGCTCAGCAAGTCCGACACCGCTGCGGCGGAACAGTCGGAAGCCACGCTGCAGGAATTCCTGGACGCCGATGTCGTGGTGATTGGGGCGCCGATGATCAATTTCACCGTCCCCTCCTCGCTCAAGGCCTGGATTGATCGCATTGCCGTGGCCGGCCGCACCTTCCGCTACACCGAAAACGGCCCGGTCGGCCTGGCCGGTGGCAAGAAGGTGATCATCGCCAGCGCCCGTGGCAGCGTCCACGCCGCCGGCGCGGTCAGCGATTTCCAGGAGCCCTATCTGAAGTTCGTGCTGGGTTTCCTGGGCGTCACCGATGTGGAATTCGTCCGCGCCGAAGGCGTCGGCCTGTCGCCGCAGCACCGTAGCGAGGCCATTGCCACGGCCCTGCGCTCGATTCCGGCGCCCCTGCCGCTGGCGGCCTGAGCCAGCCCCTGCCCTCGGCTCCGGCCACCCACGGGTGGCCGGAAAGCCGGTTAAGCTGCCGCCACGCCCATTGGGGAGGCTCCATGGCCGCGACCAAGTCCGCGTTGCATTCGCCCGCGCCCGTCACCGCTGCGCAGGCCGTGGCCAAGCTCAAGGCCCAGTCCAGCCAGACCCACCGCGAGGGCCTCACCCGCTTCGGCATTCCCAACGAGCATGCGTTGGGCGTACCGATGTCGACCATCCAGGCGATTGGCAAGCAGATCGGTCGCCAGCCTGCGCTGGTCGATCCGCTGTGGGATACCGGCATCTACGAGGCGCGCTCGCTGGTGGCGTTCGTCGCCGACCCCCTGCAACTCAGCGCGACGCAGATGGATCGCTGGTGCCGCGAGTTCGACAACTGGGCGATCTGCGACACGCTCTGCTTCCACCTGTTTGATCGCAGCCCGCACGCCTGGACCAAGGTCAAGCGCTGGAGTGCGCGCCGTGGCGAATTCGAGCGGCGCACGGCCTTTGCCCTGCTGGCTAGCCTGGCGGTGCACGACAAACGCGCCAGCGACGCCCCGTTCGAAGCCGCCCTGGAGCTGATCACCGCAGCGGCGGGCGATGAGCGCAACTTCGTCAAGAAAGGCGTCAGTTGGGCCTTGCGCGCGATCGGCCATCGCAATGCCAGCCTGTATGGACAGGCGTTGGCGTTGGCCCGGACGCTGGCCGCATCAGAGGATCAGGCCGAACGCTGGGTGGGCAAGGACACCTTGCGCGATTTGAATCGACCGCTGGTGCAGAAGCGCCACGGCAAGCAGGCCAAAGCGAAGTAACGTCCGCTCGCCGCGAACGGCCGACCCTTCCCGCAGAAGGCCGGCTGCCTTGATCAGGCGATCGTTTCGATGCCGCCCATGTAGGAGCGCAGGACCTCGGGCACGGTGATCGAACCATCCGCGTTCTGATAGTTCTCCATCACCGCAATCAGCGCGCGGCCGACCGCCGTGCCGGAACCGTTGAGCGTGTGCACGGGTTCGGGCTTGCCGGTGGCCGGATTGCGCCAGCGCGCCTGCATGCGCCGGGCCTGGAAATCCTCGCAGTTGGAGCACGAGGAAATCTCCCGATAGGTGTCCTGCGAAGGAATCCACACTTCTAGATCGTAGGTCTTGGTGGCCGAGAACCCCATGTCGCCCGTGCACAGCAGCATGCGGCGGTACGGCAGGCCCAGCTTTTCCAGCACCACCTCGGCGCTGCGGGTCATGCGCTCATGCTCGGCGTAGCTTTCGTCCGGGCGGGCGATGGAGACCAGCTCGACCTTCTCGAACTGGTGCTGGCGGATCATGCCGCGCACGTCGCGGCCACCGCTGCCGGCCTCGGAACGGAAGCACATCGAATGCGCGGTCATCCGCAGCGGCAGGCGCGCGTCGTCGAGGATTTCCTCGCGCACGGTATTGGTGAGCGGGATTTCCGAGGTCGAGATCAGATAGCGTTTGTGCTCACCCAGGTGGGTGGCGAACATGTCTTCTTCGAACTTGGGCAGCTGGCCGGTGCCGTACAGGCTGTCGGCGTTGACGATCAGCGGCACGTTGGTTTCTTCGTAGCCGTGTTCCTGCGTGTGCAGGTCGAGCATGAACTGCGCCAGCGCGCGATGCAGGCGCGCCAGCTGGCCGCGCAGCACGGTGAAGCGGGCGCCGGACAACTTGGCCGCCGTGTCGCCATCGAGCCAGCCATGGCGCGCACCCAGTTCGACATGATCCTGGACCGGGAAATCGAACACACGCGGCGTGCCCCAGCGGTGCTGTTCGGCATTGGCCGACTCGTCCGCGCCCACCGGCACGCTGGCGTGCGGCAGGTTGGGGATGCCCAGCGCGATGGCTTCGATATCGCGGCGGATGTCGTCGAGCTTGACCTCAGAGGCCTTGAGCTCTTCGCCGAATCCGGCCACTTCCGCCATCAGCGGCGCCACGTCCTCGCCCTTGGCCTTGGCCTGGCCAATCGCCTTGGAGCGCGTGTTGCGCAGGTTCTGCAATTCTTCGGTGCGCTTCTGGATCTGCTTGCGCGATGCTTCCAGTTCGCCCAGGCGACTGACATCCAGGTCGAAGCCGCGGCTGTCCTTCAGGCGCTGGGCCAGGTCGGCGGTCTGGGTTCGGAGCAGGGCGGGATCAAGCATGGCGATCAACGGGCAGCGGTAACAGGAGCGGGATTATCGCGCATTTGCGCCGCCACTGGCCGCGCCGACACACCGGCGTCCGCCCGGCTATGCCAGAATCGGCGCACTTGCCACGGTGCCGCCCATGTCCGCTTCGGAGTCCGAGTTCGTGTTCCGCCTGCCCCGCCGCACCCTGCAGATTGCCGCCATCGCCTTTGGCATCGGCTTCCTGCTGTTCGTCATCGTCTGGCTGCGCGGCCGCAATGATGGCTTCTATCAGCCGCAGGCCACACCGGAAGGCCCCAAGACCGTGGTGGAAGCCCTGCCCGAACCGCTGCCCGCCCGCGGCGGCGCCAGTGGCATGGAAGAGCCCACCAGCGAAGGCAACGAAACCCCGCAGCTGGTGGAAGTGGCGCCAATGCCCGAGTCCATCGAGGACGACGAGGCCACGGCCGCGCCGAGTGCCGAGGAGACCAGCGCAGCGCCCCCTCCCGCGTTGGCGACCGGCGACGTGGCCGAAATCCAGATTGAACAAAGCCCGCCACCGGCCTATCCGGCATCGGCGATGCGACGCGGTGAAAGCGGCATCGCGATGGTGCGCGTGGACGTGGGCGTGGACGGCCTGCCCAGCAATGTCGCCATCGAAACCGGCAGCGGATCGCGCGAGCTGGATCGCGCTGCCTTGGACGCCGTGCGCAAGTGGCACTTCCGCGCCGCGCAACGCGATGGTCAGCCGATACCCTCGAGCGTCGTGGTCCCGGTCGAATTCAAATTGCAGTGACAAAACTGGCGTGCTGCTGAATCAATCGCACGCCAGCTGAATCGCAACCCTGCAAACGCCCGGTGATTCACCGCTGAATCACGCGATGTCAACAATGCCGCGGCAAAACTCCAGTCAACGCAGAAACGCGTTGTCTACAGGAGCTTTCGCATGTCGCAGCCGCATACCGAATGGAACGCACCCGCCAACGACGGGAACCCGAACCGCGTGCACGACACCACCGTCCTTGATACGACGCCGCGCGAGCGCAGCGGCTCGATGGCGTTGCTGTGGTTGCTCGCGCTGGTGGCCGTCGCCGCCGCCGGCCTGGCTTGGTACAAGCAGAGCAGCATCGACACCACGCCGTTGGCCACGACGCCGACACCGATCGTGATCCCGGCTGAAGAAACCGCGACAGCCAAGCAGGACGCCGATCGCAGTCAGCAGCGTCGCGCCGCAGAGGCTCGCCGCACCACCGCTGCCGTGACACCGCGCGCGACCGCGCCGCGTCCGCTGGCCAGCAATCCGACCCCGCGTTATCCGTCAGAAGCCCTGCGCGCTGGCGTGGGTGGCACGGTGATGGTGCGTGCCTCGGTGGATGCCAATGGCGTGCCGACCGACGTGGCCGTGGTCGAACGCAGCGGTCATCGCGAACTGGATCGCGCCGCCCTGGGCGCCGTGCGCAAGTGGCGCTTTGAACCGGCCATGCGCAATGGCAAGGCCGTGAGCAGCACGGTGCAGGTGCCGGTGGACTTCAAGCCCATCTAAGCACCCTTCAAGCAACACCCAACGCAAAAGGCCCTCGTCACCGAGGGCCTTTTCTTGTCTCTCAGGCGTTCTGCAATCCGAAACCTGCACCCCGCGCCAGGCGGTCGAAGCCCGGAAACGAAGTGGCGACATTGGCCACATCGCCCACCTTCACCGGCGCCTGCGCACGCTGGCCGGCGATGGCGAACGACATGGCGATGCGGTGATCGCCGTGACTGTCGATGCCGCCACCCTGCAGGGCGCCCGGATGAATCGTGGCGCCATCCGGCGTTTCATCCACTTGCAAGCCCAGGCTGCGCAGCCCTGCGGCCATGGTGCCCAGGCGATCGGATTCCTTGACCCGCAGTTCGGCCGCGCCGCGCACGACGGTCGGGCCTTCGGCGCAGGCCGCGGCGACAAACAGCGCGGGGAACTCGTCAATCATGTCCGGCACCAGCGCTTCAGGCACTTCCACGCCACGCAACGGGGCATGGCGGACCAGCAGGTCGGCCACCGGTTCACCGCCCTGCTCGGCGCGGTTCTCTTCGCGGATGTCGGCGCCCATCAGGCGCAACGCCGACAGCAAGCCGGTGCGACGCGGATTCAAACCCACTGCGCGCAGACGCAGTTCCGAGCCCGGCACCACGCTGGCCGCCACCAGGAAAAATGCGGCCGAAGAGAAATCCGCCGGCACCACCACATCGGTGGCGCGCAGGCGCTGACCGCCACGCAGGCGCGCATGGCCCGGCGAGAACTCGATGTCGGCGCCGAACGCGGCGAGCATGCGCTCGGTGTAGTCGCGGGTCGGATGCGGTTCGTGCACCACCGTTTCGCCCTGCGCGTACAGGCCGGCCAGCAACACCGCGGACTTCACCTGCGCGCTGGCCACTTCCAGCGTGTAGTCGATGCCCTGCAAGGCCTGGCCACCATGGATGCGCAACGGCGGCAGCCCACCTTCTTCGGTCTCGATGCGTGCACCCATCTTCGACAACGGACCGGTGACGCGGCGCATGGGCCGGCCGGACAGCGAGGCATCGCCCACCAGCACGCTGTCGAAGGACTGCGCGGCCAACACACCGGCCAGCAGGCGCATGCCGGTGCCGGCATTGCCGCAATCCAGCGGAGAATCGCTGCCACGCAGTCCATCGATGCCCACACCGTGGACGATGCGTTGCGAGGCCGACGGCGTCTCGATGCGCACGCCCAGGCGCTGGAAGATGGCTGCGGTGGCGCGGGTGTCTTCGCCTTCCAGGAAGCCATCGATGTGCGAGGTGCCATCGGCCAGGGCGGCGAACATGATCGCCCGGTGCGAGACCGACTTGTCGCCGGGGATGCTCAGCTCCCCGCGCAAGGGGGTGCCGGGGGATGCGAGCCAATCAATTTTCTGCGTCATGGGGGAGCTCTGGTTCCGCTGTCTTTGCCTCCCCCGCGGGGGAGGCTTCGCTAGTTGCTCCTCCCCCGCTTGCGGGGGGAGGCTTCGCTATCTGCTCCTCCCCCGCTTGCGGGGGAGGCTGGGTGGGGCAAGCCGTTCGCGTTACGGCACCGCGACCGGATACGAACCCAGGATCTTGATCTGCGCCGAATGCGCCTGCAGTTCCGCCAGCGCCTGTTTCATCGCTTCATCGTCCACATGGCCAGCCAGATCGATGAAGAAGCCGTACTCCCACTTGGCATGGTGCGAGGGCCGCGATTCGATCCGGTTCATGCTGATGCCATGGCGGGCGAACGGGCTGAGCACGTCGAACAAGGCGCCCGGCTTGTCGTGGATGAACACCAGCACCGAGGTGCGGTCGTGCCCCGACGGCGGGAAGATGCTGCGGCCGATCACCAGGAAGCGGGTGGTGTTGTCCTTGTCATCCTGGATCGAGCTCATCACCACTTTCTTCAGGCCATACACATGGCCCGCGCTCTCGCCGGCAATACAGGCGGCGTCATCGGCATTGCGCGCGCGACGTGCGCCCTCGGCATTGCTGGAGACCGGAATCTTCTCGACCTTGGGCAGGTTGGCGCGCAGCCAGCCGGAGGTCTGGGCGAAGGATTGCGGGTGGCCGAAGATCCGTTCGATGTCCTCGATGCGGCCGCTGCGCGAGAGCAGGAACTGGTGCACGCGCAGTTCGACTTCGCCACAGATTTTCAGGTTGGAGGTCAGGAACATGTCCAGGGTGACCTGGATCGTGCCCTGCCCCGAATTCTCCACCGGCACCACGCCGAAATCGGCGTTGCCGCTTTCCACTTCCTGGAACACTTCCTCGATGCTGGCCAGCGGCAGGCCATGTGCCGACCGGCCGAAGTGCTTGAGCACGGCCTGCTGGCTGAAGGTGCCTTCCGGACCGAGGTAGCCGATCTTCAACGGCTCCTGCTGGGCCAGGCAGGCCGACATGATCTCGCGGAAGACATGCACCAGCACTTCATCGCTGAGCGGGCCTTCGTTGCGATCCACCACCATGCGCAGCACCTGCGCTTCGCGCTCGGGGCGGTAGTAATCTACCGCCGCCGCCAGCTTACCCTTGGCCTTGCCGACCTGGTGGGCGAAGTTGGCGCGCTCGGCGATCAACTCCTGGATCTGGCGATCGATGCCATCGATCTTGGCGCGTACATCGGCCAGCACCGGTGCGGCGATGGCCGGTGCGTCGGCCTTGGCGGCCGCCGGCTTGTTGGGTGTGCTGGGCCTGGCCGCGGACTTGCCGGCCTTGCTTGCGGGTTTGCGGGGCTTGGCAGCCATGTCGTGTTACGTCCTCTCAACCATTGCGCTGCTGGAAATCGCGCATGAAATCGGCCAGCGCCTGCGCGCCCGCCACCGGCAGGGCGTTGTAGAGCGAAGCGCGGATGCCGCCTACGGCCTTGTGGCCCTTCAGCGCCAGCAAGCCGGCCTGTTTGGACTCGCTGACAAAACGCGCGGTCAGATCCTCGTCCGGCAGGAAGAACGGGATGTTCATGCGCGAACGTACCGCGTGGGCGATGTCATTGCGGTAGAAGCCACCGGAGCCGTCGATGGCCTGGTAGACCAGCGCCGACTTGGCCGCATTGCGGCGGGCAAATTCCTCCACCCCGCCTTCGTCCAGCATCCACTTCACCGTCAGCCCGAGCATGTACCAGTTCCAGGTCGGCGGGGTGTTGAGCATGGAATCGCGCGCGGCATGCGAGCGGAAATCGAAGATGTCGGCGCGCGGCTGGCCGCTGCGCTCGAGCAGATCGCGGCGGACGATCGCCACCGAAATCCCCACCGGCCCCAGGTTCTTCTGCGCGCCGGCGTAGATCACGCCATAGCGCGACACGTCGAGCGGCTCGGAGGCGATGCTGGAACTGAAGTCGGCCACCAGCGGCACCGTGCCCACGTCCGGCGTGTAGCGATACTCCAGGCCGTGGATGGTTTCGTTGGCGGTGATGTGCACGTAGGCGGCGTCGTCGCTGAGCTGCCAGCTCTCGCGCGCCGGGATGTCGTGGAAACCACCGGGTTCGCCATCGGCGGCCACCTGCACCTTGACGTAGGGCCGCGCCTGCTTGATGGCGGTCTTGCCCCAGTGGCCACTGACCACGTAGTCGACCGTCTGGCCGGCCGTGGCCAGGTTGAGCGGCAGCAGCGCCTGCAGGGTGGTGGCGCCGCCGGACAGGAACAGCACTGCGTAGTCATCCGGAATCCACAGCAGCTTGCGCAGGTCGGCCTCGGCCTGCGCGGCCACGGCGATGAAGTCGGCGCTGCGGTGACTGATCTCGACGATGGACGCGCCAATTCCGTTCCATTCCAGCATGTCGGCCTGGGCCTGGCGGAGCACGGCCTCGGGGAGCGTGGCGGGTCCGGCACTGAAGTTGTACGCGCGCGTCATAGGGCACCTGCAAGGGGAATCCCTAGTATGCCGCAGTGCATCAGTTGCAGGGGCAACCATGCCGGCGCTAGGCGCCGCAACCGGGCCTGACTGACAGCCTGCGCTGCGCCGGCACTTCGCCCGCTCTTGCCATGCGAGCCGGTATAAATAAAGGCAAACCCATGGACGATAGCCGCGGCTCGCGCGGGAAACTTTTGCCCACGGCCGGGTTCAATCCACTACCCCTTTCCTGGAGCCTCCCATGTCCCTGCGCGATGCGCTGAGGATTCCCTCCTCCCAAATTACCGACGAAGCGGTCTACCGGGATCGTCGTCGCCTGCTGCAGTTCCTGTCGCTGAGCCCGGCGCTGGCGCTGTCCGGCTGTGCCGATGCGGAGCCGCCGCCGGCGCCCGCCAGCGCCGCCATCACTCCCGCGCAGGCGCGTTCGGGGTTCAAGACCAACGAGCCGCTGACCCGCTACCAGGACGTCACCACCTACAACAACTTCTACGAGTTCGGCACCGGCAAGGCCGATCCTTCCACCGCGCGCAAGACACTCAAGACGCGGCCCTGGTCGGTGGCCGTGGGCGGTGCCTGCGCCAAGCCGGGCACGTTGTCGCTGGAGGATCTGCTAAAGGGGCAGACACCAGAAGAGCGCGTCTACCGCCTGCGCTGCGTGGAAGGCTGGTCGATGGTCATCCCCTGGCTGGGGGTGCCGCTGGCCGCGGTCCTGAAGCAGTTCCAGCCCACGTCGCAGGCCAAGTACGTCGCCTTCACCACCCTGGCCGACCCGCTGCAGATGCCCGGCATCGCCTACCGCTCCATCGAGTGGCCGTACAAGGAAGGCCTGCGCATCGATGAAGCGATGCATCCGCTGGCGTTCCTGGCCACCGGGCTGTATGGCAAACCGTTGCCGCAACAGAACGGAGCCCCGTTGCGGCTGGTGGTCCCGTGGAAGTACGGCTTCAAGTCCATCAAGTCGATCGTGGCGATCAACTTCGTCGAGCGCATGCCGGAAACCGCCTGGCACGAACTCCAGCCGTCCGAGTACGGCTTCTTCTCCAACGTCAATCCGAACGTTGACCATCCGCGCTGGAGCCAGAAGACCGAACGCCGGATCGCCGGCACCACCAACCGGGTCTTTGCCGAACGCATCCCCACCCGGCTGTTCAACGGCTACGCCGATCAGGTCGCCTCGATGTACGCGGGCCTGGATTTGAAGAAATGGTATTGAGCCCGGAGCGCTCCGGCGCCAGAACCAAAGCCCGGCCGAAGCGGCGTGCCTCGGCTGGACTGATCGCCGCCAAGACCCTGGTGCATGCGCTGGCATTGACGCCGCTGGCGATCCTGGCCTGGCAGTTCTGGTCGGTGCTGCAGACCGGCAGCGATGCACTGGGCGCCGACCCGGTGGCCGAGATCGAACACCGCACCGGCCTGTGGGCGCTGCGGTTGTTGATGATCACCCTGGCGATCACGCCGCTGCGCCAGCTCACCGGCCAGGCGGTGCTGATCCGGTTTCGACGCATGCTCGGCCTCTACGCATTTTTCTATGCCTGCGTCCATCTGAGCGTCTACCTGGTGCTGGACCTGCAGGGCTACTGGGCGCAGATCTTCGAAGAGATCGCCAAGCGTCCTTACATCACCGTCGGCTTCACCGCGTGGCTGCTGCTGTTGCCGCTGGCCATCACCTCCACCCAGGGCTGGATCCGCCGGCTGGGGCGTCGCTGGGGGCAACTGCACAAGGCCATCTACGCCGTCGGCGTGCTGGCCGTCCTGCACTTCTGGTGGCTGGTGAAATCCGACATCCGCGAACCGGCGCTGTACGCCGGCATCCTGGCGGTCCTGCTGGGCTGGCGCGCGGTGCGCTGGTTCAACCAGCGCCGAACAGCAGCAGCGCGCTGATCGCCGCACCCAGCAGCAAGGCCGCCAGCAACAGCCAGGGCCAACGCCGGCCGGTGCCGCGCGCGACAGCGGAAGCGGCGGGCGCACGGGCATCGGCCTCTTCCACCTCGTCGTTGTCGGACAGGGCCGGCGGTGTGGTCCACGGCACTTCCACCACGAACCGGTGCTGGCCGTCGAAGGCGACTTGATCGCCGGCCTGCAGCACCGCATCACGCACGGCCACGCCATTGACCCAGCTGCCCTCGGCCGAACCCAGATCCTTGAGCAGCACGCGATCGCCATGCAGCTCCAACTGCGCGTGACGCTCGCCAAACAGGGGGTCATCGATGCGGATACCGGCATCGCGGCTACGTCCGACCAGGCACGGCTTCACCAGGGCGATGCTGCGGCCGTGGTACTTGCCACCTACGCCACGCAGGACCACGCGCGGATCATTCTGGCCGGCGGCGCCCAACGGCGTGCCAGCCGGCAAGCTGCCGGCCTGCAGCAGCAGTTCCACCCCGTCCACATAAATCGCATCGCCGGCACGCAACTGCGCCATGCGCTGCACCGGCCGGCCGTTGACGTGCACGCCGCGCATGCCGGCCGGCACCTGCAGCCACAGGCCGCGGCGGTCCACGCACAGCCTCGCCAGCAAGGCGCCCTGCAATTGATCGCCCACGCCGACATGGCCGGTGGCTTCGCGCACCACCCGGTGCACGCCCATGCCCAGCGGACGATCCGGCTGTGCACGATTCGAGAAATTGATTCGCAGATTTTCCACGCGCGGCAGACTAACAGGTTGACGCAGAAGTGCCAGCCTGACACCGTGGCGCACGTCGCCGCGCAGCCTGCGTCAGGCACGCCGCACAACCCGCTTCGGAGACCCGCCATGGCCAGCATCGACATCCTCCACGATCACAGCAAGACGCCGGCGCAGGCGCGCAAGGCGGTAGAGGATGTGGCGCGCAAACTCTCCGAGCGCTTCGACATGGATTACGCCTGGGTGGGCGACACGCTCAAGTTCAATCGCTCCGGCGTCGACGGCCGCATCGCCCTGCTGCCCAAGCAATTGCATGTCACCGCCGATCTGGGTTTCCTGCTGTCGGCGATGAAGGGGCCGATCGAATCGGAGATTCGCCGGGTGCTGGACGAAAAGTTCAGCTGACGTCGAACGGGGCCGCGTGCCCCGCAAACAACCCGCACGAAACTTCCCGCTCGGTCTGCTCGATATCGCGCACGAATGCACGGCCATCGCCCAGTGCCGAGAACGCGGCAAAGCCGCGCTCCAGGAACCCCTGCAGCTCTCCCAGCCCGGTCGCCCGCGCCGGCCCCCGCGAGAGCTTGAGCAGGGTCATCACCCCGCGCATCCGCACCGCCTGCGCCAGGCCCACGCCCAGCCGCGCGATCAAATCGATTTGCCGCTCACGCACGTCCTGCTGGCCCACCTGCCGGTAAGCCTGGCCATACAGCGCCGCATCCAGCCGTTTGCGGCGCGGCGCCAGCGCCTGCAGGGCCTGCGCCATGTCCAGATCCAGCGCATGCGTCAACGCGCCCAGTTCGATGGCGTCGGCCACGGTGTCCAGCACGGCCGCGGGCAGCAGGCGCTGCATCATCGGAATGACCTTGGCCACATTGGCATCGCGCTGGCTGAAGTCGTGATCGCCATAGACGTCGGTCAGGAAGAATCGCGCCGCGCCGCCGCGCTCGGGGTCGGCCAGGAAATGGGAAAAGCTGTCCTCCAGCCGCGCAGCCTGCCAGCGCCGCAGTTCCGCTAGCCAGGGCAACGCATTGCGCGGCTCGCGCCGGGGATCGTGCAGGGCTTGATGACGGGTGAGCTGCCGGGCCAGGCGCTCGCTGACGGATGGGGTGGCAGCCATGGGGGCGATGATCCCGGCCCGGCCGTGAAGGCGCAAGCCATGCCCCGGCGATCCTCTGCCAACGCGATGCTTTAGGGTCGGCCGGCGGACGCAGGCTACACTCGCCCCAGACTTGCACCCGGGACCGGCATGCTTTCACTCCACAGCGCCAAACAGCGTGGCAACGGCGGCCGCATCGGCCTGGCCATTGCCGGCGGTGGTCCCATTGGCGGCATGTACGAACTGGGCGCACTGCGCGCGCTGGACGAGGCGCTGGACGGCCTGGATCTGACCCGTCTGGATTGCTACGTGGGCGTGAGCTCGGGGGCGTTTCTGGCCGCGGGCCTGGCCAATCGCATGAGCACCGCCGAGATGTGCCGGATCTTCATCACCGGCACCAGCGACGATGCGCAGTTCCGCACCGAGACCTTCCTGCGCCCCAATGTCGACGAATACCTGCGCCGCGTCGCCAGCCTGCCCGGCCTGTACGCGCAATGGGGCAAGCGGCTGCTGCGCAACCCGCGCAAGGCGGTGCGCTGGTCGGATTTGATCCTGCGCTTTGGCGGGCTGGTGCCCACCGGCCTGTTCGACAACACCGGGGTGGAAGCCTTCCTCAGCGATGTCTTCAGCCGCCGTGGTCGCAGCAACGATTTCCGCAAGCTCGATGCCGACCTGTTCGTCGTGGCCGTGGACCTGGATACCGGCGAAGCGGTGCGCTTCGGCGAACCCGGCTGGGACAACGTGCCCATCTCGCAGGCCGTGCAGGCCAGCGCCGCCCTGCCCGGCCTGTACCCGCCGGTGGAAATCCGCGGCCGCCATTATCTGGACGGCGCCCTGCGCCGGACCATGCATGCCTCCACCGTGCTAGAGCGCGGCATCGACCTGATGATCGGCATCAACCCGCTGGTGCCGTTCGACGCCACCCGCGCCACGCCGCAGCTGGATGAGGTCGAGCAGGTGGGCCTGGCCAGCGGTGGCCTGCCGGCGGTGCTCTCGCAGACCCTGCGCACGCTGCTGCAGTCGCGCATGCAGATTGGCCTGGAGAAGTATCCGCACCAGTTCCCCAACATCGATCAGCTGGTGTTCGAACCCAACGCCAACGACAGCGAGCTGTTCTTCACCAACCTTTTCAGCTTCTCCTCGCGCCACCGCGTCTGCCAGCTGGCCTACCGCAACACTCTGGCCGACCTGCGTCGCCGCGCCGACGTGCTGGAACCGATGCTCGCCGCCCACGGCGTCAAGCTGCGCCGCGACATCGTCAACCAGAAGAACCGCTCGATCCTGGCCGGCCTGGACATCGTCCCGCGCATGACCGACACCACCGCCCGCCTGCGCCGCGCACTGGATGATGTGGAGCAGTTCATCGCCAGCCAGCGCGCAGTGGCGCGCTGATCAGGGCTTTTCAATGCCCCCTTTGTCAAGGGGGCAAGTTTGCACGCATGTGCGAACGAAGGGATAGGCAATGCGCGACGGGGCCCGAAGTTTGCCACGCAAACTTTGGGGAGTTCGGGCTTCGCCCGAACTCGTGTGAAAACTCTAGTGGAACGACGAATTCTCAACTCACATTCCACAGCACCGACGGGATCACCATGGCCACGTTGAAGAAGTCCGCCCGCAAGAAGACCAGCAAGAGCAAGGCCGCAGAAGAAGACAACCTGCAGGCCCAGGCTCAGCGTCTGTCGAAGAACCTCAGCGAATCGGCGCAGCAGGTCTGGCTGGCCGGCGTCGGCGCCTTTGGCCGCGCGCAGGCCGAGGGTGGCAAGCTGTTCGAGACCCTGGTCAAGGAAGGCCTGAATCTGGAACAGCGCACGCGCAAGCTGGCCGGTGGTCGCGTCGACGCCGTGCGCAATGCGATGGAGCAGACCGTGGGCCAGGCGCGCGAACGCGCCACCGACACCTGGGATCGCCTGGAAAAAGTCTTCGAAGATCGCGTGCAGCGCGCCCTGCGTCGGCTTGAAGTCCCCAGTCGCGAGGATCTGAGCGGCCTGCTGGATCGCGTCGACTCGCTCAATGCCGAACTGCGTCGCCTCAGCGGCCTGGGGCCGGTGGCCAAACGCGCGGCCAGCAAGCGCAACGTCAAGAAACCGGCAGCCGCGCCCGCCAAAAAGAGCGTCCGCAAACCCACCAAAGCCACCACGGCGGCGCCGCGCAAACGCACCAGCACGAAGCGCACAGCGCGCAAAGCCACGACGTGAACGCACCGTTGCAGTGCGTTGACTGAAAAACAGGAAAGTTTTGTTGCATGGCAGCATGCAACGCGCAACAATCCCAATCGCCCGCCAGTCCAGCGAAGTACGTATGCTCCCCTCCCCTTACGGCTTCGGACTGGCGGGCTTTTTTGTGCCCGCGTTTCGCGTCGCGGCCAGAAATGACCCCGGCGCGTACAGGTTGACGTCACCCGGACGCTCTCGTTCCCTCTAGAATCTGCGCCTTCATTCGAACGCGCACTTTCCATGCTCTTCTGGCTGTCCGGTTTGGCCATCACCCTGTTGTCCGGCATCGCCGCCAGCCTGTACCTGTGGCTTGTCCGTCGTCGTAACGACGAGATCGCCAGCGGCCTGCACGCCCTGTCGGGCCTGCGCTGGCGGGAATTCTCCAAACTGGTGCTGGTGGCGATGCAACGCCGCGGCCTGAGCCTGGAGACGCGCGGCGATGAAGCCCGCGATCCGCGCAGCACCTTCACCCTGCGCCAGGGCGAACGCCACTGGCAGCTGTCCTGCAAGCACGGTTCGGCCTACCGCATCGGCGCCGCGCCGGTGGAAGAACTGGCCGCCAGCGTGCGCCTGTCCGGCGCGGCGGGCGGCATCCTGGCCACCGAAGGCCGGGTCGAGAAGGAAGGCCACGAGGCCGCGCGCAGCCGCAATATCGAAGTCCTCGACGGACCGGCGCTGTGGGACGCGCTCAAGCCACTGATAGAAGACGACCTGCGCCACGATCTGGTCCAGCAGGCCAAGGCGCGCGCGCGCCGCCATATCGGCATCGCCTGGCTGGCCGCGTTCGCGCTGGGTGCGGTCGTATCGACCGCCCTGGCCAACTGGTGGATCAACGAGGGCCCGCGCCCGGCGGCGCCCGCCGAAGTCGCCCCGGCGACCACCGCACCGGCCGCCACCCAGGCCGTGGACACCTATCACGAACCCAGCGAGGCGGAACTGGAAGACCAGCGCCTGGCCATCTCGCGCGAGCTGTCGCATACGCCCGGCGTGATCCGCGGCGTCTGGCAGACCCGCCTGACCCTCACCGTGGACTACGACGGCAACCCGGATGCGATCTGGCCGCGCATCTGCGAGCAGGTCGAGCGCTACCCGGCGCTGCGCACGGTGCGCGTGCAGTTGAATCCGCCCAAGGGCAGCACTGATCCGATCCGTTGGCGCCAATGCAAGAACATGTAACGCCGGCGGCTGCGGGCGCCAGCGACAACGACGCCGCCGAGACAGACACGTCCCCAGCCGCCACACCGTATCTGCGCATCGGCGGCGAAGCTGGCCTGCGTCGCTTCACCGTGCGCATGTACGCGCTGATGGACAGCCTGCCCGAAGCCGCGGCCGTGCGTGCACTGCACCCGGACGAGTTGTCGGGCAGCGAGCAGAAGCTGTTCGAATTCCTCAGCGGCTGGCTCGGTGGTCCGCCCCTGTTTACCGAGCGCCACGGCCCGCCGATGCTGCGCGCGCGCCACCTGCCGTTTGCGATCGACATGGACGCGGTCAGTGGCTGGCTGGCCTGTTTCCACCAGTCGATGCTGGAAAACGTCGACGACGCCGAACTGCGCGAGTTCCTGTGGAGCCGCATCGAGCCGCTGGCCCTGCATATGCGCAACCAGCAGGCGCTGCCGGTGGGATTGGGTCGGGGCTGAAGCCCCTCCTACAAGGCCACCCGATCCGGATGGCCACCTTCCGCCGCATGCCTACCAATGCACGCCGCGCATCAGCGAGGCGAAGGCGATCTGTTCCTGGCTGGGCGCGGCTTCCTTGAGCGCCTTGCGATCGCCCTTGGCCGCGGCCGAATCCGGGAACAACTCGAACGCCGTGCTCATGATTACTTCGTAGGCCTTGGGCGCCACCGCATTGATCAACGCGGCAAAGATGCCCAGGCGGGTGGCGATGCGGCTGGGCTTTTCGATGATGCCGCGCACCACCAGCTCCGCTGCCTCTTCCGGCGACAGGGTCGGGATGCTGTCGTACATCTTGGTCGGCGCGATCATCGGCGTCTTCACCAACGGCATGTTGATGGTGGTGAAGCTGATGCCCTTGCCTGACAACTCGCCCTGCGCGCAACGGCTGAACGCATCCAGCGCCGCCTTCGAGGCCACGTAGGCCGAGAAGCGCGGCGAGTTGGCCAGCACGCCGATCGAGCTGATGTTGATGATGTGGCCCTTGCGGCGCTGGGTCATGCCCGGCATGAAGCCCATGATCAGGCGCAGGCTGCCGAAGTAGTTCAGCTGCATGGTCCGCTCGAAATCGTGGAAGCGGTCGTAGCTCAGTTCGATGGAGCGGCGGATCGATCGGCCGGCGTTGTTGATCAGGATGTCGACGTGGCCATGTTCGTCCAGCACGGTCTTGATCAGGCGATCGCAGTCGGCCATGTCGGCCAGATCCGCGGTGTAGGCGAAGACCTTGCCGCCCTTGGCCTTCATCGCATCGCGCGCCTTGAACAGTTCATCCTCGCCACGCGCCACGATCAGCGTGATCGCGCCGGCCTCGGCCACGCGCTGCGCGGTGGACAGGCCGATGCCCGAGGAACCACCGGTAATCAGCACCACCTTGTTGCGCACCTTGCCCTTGAGGCTGCGGTCGATGAACAGATCCGGGTCCAGGTGGCGTTCCCAGTAATCCCACAGGCGCCAGGCGTAGTCGTCCAGCCGCGGCACGCTGATGCCGCTGCCCTTGAGCGCGCGTTCGGTCTCGCGGCTGTCGAAGCGGGTCGGATAGGTGATGAACTTCAACACCTCTTTCGGAATCTTGAAGTCGCGCAGCAACATGCCCACGAAGCGCCGGATCGGCGGCAGGTTGCCCACCGCCGCGCGCACGCCGCTGGGCACGAAGGCGAACATCCGCGCGTCCAGGCGCATGGTCATCTCCGGCGCGTGGCCGGCGCGGCAGAAGGTGTTGAGCACCTCGCCCACCCGCAGTGGCTCCGGATCGGTCAGATGGAAGGTATGCCCGTCCAGCTTGGGCTTGTGCGCGATGTGATCCATCGCATCGGCGACAAAGTCCACCGGCACCAGATTGATGCGCCCGCCCTCGATGCCCAGCACCGGCATCCATTGCGGCAGCAGCTCGCGCAGTTTCTTGATCAGCGAGAAGAAGTAGTACGGCCCATCGATCTTGTCGATTTCGCCGGTCTTCGAATCGCCCACCACCATGCCGGGCCGGTAAATCCGCCACTTGATGCGTTTTTCCTGGCGCACCAGCGCTTCGGAATCATGCTTGGTACGCAGGTAGGGATCGTCCAGGCCCTCGGCTTCCTCGAACATGTCCTCGCGGAAAATGCCCGGATACAGCCCGGCCGCGGCAATCGAACTGGTGTGGTGGAACACCCCCACCTTGAGCGCCGCCGCCAGGTCCAGCGCGTGGCGGGTGCCGTCGATGTTGGCGATGCGCTGGGATTCGGCGCTGGCGGTCAGATCGTAGATGGCCGCCAGATGGAAGAAGTGTTTGACCTTGCCGGCCAGGCGGCGCACCTGCGCCGGCGTCAAGCCGCAGCGCGGCTGGCTCATGTCTCCGGCCATCACGCTGATGCGCTTGAGGTCCCAGCCGGATTTCTTCGCCACCGCGTCGAACTTCTTCTGCGAGTCCGGCCGCACCAGCACATACACCGTGCCCTCGCGCGCGAGCAGCCTGGAAACCAGATAGCGGCCAATGAAACCCGTGGCGCCGGTGACGAAATAGCTCATGGAGTGCCGTCCCGTGTTGGTGGCCCGGCCCCTCCGCCGGTCCTGCGGCCAACATGCCAGAGCCATCGGCCAACGACAATCCCGCTGATTGACCGCCCCAGTTCCGCGTGGTCTGATGCCGGCCAAACGGGAGGACGTTTCCATGGCCGATCTGCAAAACGCATTCGAACAGGCATCCAAGGATATCCAGGGCCTGTCCGAGCGTCCGGACAACGACACCTTGCTGCGTCTGTACGCGCTCTACAAACAGGGCTCGGAAGGCGACGTCAAAGGCGACAAGCCGGGCTTCTTCGATTTTGTCGGCACCGCCAAGTACGAGGCCTGGGCCAAGCTCAAGGGCACCGCGCAGGCCGATGCGCAGAAGAAATACGTGGACCTGGTGAAGAAGCTGACCGCCTGAGCCGTGGCGCGCGACACCCGCCAGCGCATCCTGGACGCCTCGCTCGGCATGTTCAACGCGCAGGGCGAACCGCACGTCACCACCAACCACATCGCCGACGAGCTGGAAATCAGCCCGGGCAACCTGTACTACCACTTCCGCAACAAGGACGACATCATCGAGCAGCTCTTCGGCCGGTTCGAAGAGCGCATGGATGTCGCCCTGACCACGCCCGGCGATCGCCTGCCCGGGCTGGAGGACATCTGGCTGCAGCTGCACCTGGTGTTCGAGTGCATCTGGGACTATCGATTCCTGTATCGCGATCTGGTCGAGATCCTCAGCCGCAACCGGCGCCTGCGCATCCGCTTTGCGCGCCTGCTCAAGCGCGCCGACGAAAGCGCCCATGAGGTGATGCGCGGCCTGGGCGTGGCCGAGGTGATGCGCGCCACGCCGGCGGAACTGGCCGCGACCGCCACCAACATCCTGGTCATCGCCACCTTCTGGCTCAACTACGCCGCCGCGCGCGGCGATCGCAACGAACAGCGGGCGATCCGCGATGGCATCGTGCAGGTGATGATGCTGCTGGCACCGTTCCTGCGCGAAGGCGAGCGCGTGCATCTGCATGGACTGATTGCCGCCTACCAGCGCTGAGTCATCGGCGTGGTCCGCCCCGCACGGCGGTTATCTGGCCTTTGCCGGGCGCAACCTGCGTTCCAGTTCCTGTCCGGTCCTAGCAGAAACACCCGCGCCTGCTGCGTGGCAGGACTTGCCAGTGACTGGCCCGGCGGCCATGCTCGGGCCACCTTTGGGAGGAGGAACAACATGGCCGGCAAAAGCAGTGCGTGGAAGGCGTTTCCCTTCCCCAACCCCGGATTCGCCTACCACGGCGACGCCCTCAAGAAGGCCTGGCCGGCCTTGCACGGCGGCGACGCCGAACCGTTCCCCGACGCCAAACGCGCGCAGGCGCTGATCGACGCTGCCGGCAAGTCCGCCAAGAGCAAGGACGCTGCCGGCCTGGCCAGCGCACTGCAGGACGCCTGGCGTGCGTTCCATCGCGGCGATTTCCAGCAGGCCTACGACGCCGGCGTCGCGCTGGGCCCGATCGGCACGATGGTGGCGATCAAGTCGCTCGGCATCCATGCCACCTACCTGGTCGACAACGAGGCCGAGAAGCTCAAGCGCTTCGAACAGGCCGCCAAGCTGGCCGAGGCCGCGATCAAGGCGCTGCCGGACGAACCCAGCAGCCACTACGGCCATGCGTTCGCGCTGGGTCGCTACAGCCAGGGCCTGAGCATCGTCAAGGCGCTCAAGCAGGGGATTGCCGGCAAGGTCCGCGACGCGCTGGAAACCACGCTGGAACTGGCGCCCAAGCATGCCGAAGCGCATACCGCGTACGCGCTGTACCACGCCGAGATCATCGACAAGATTGGCGCGATGATTGGCGGGCTGACCTACGGCGCCAAGGCCGCGGAGGCCGAGTCGCACATCAAGACCGCGCTCAAGTTGACGCCTGAGGCCCCGATCACCCACATCGAACACGCCAACGTGTTGTTGCTGCTGTACGGCGAGAAGAAGGAAGACGCGGCCGCGAATGCCTTCGAGAAAGCAGGCAAGCTGAAGCCGCGTGATGCCATGGAAGCCCTGGATGCCGATTACGCGAATGCGCAGCTGGAATAAGCCGCAGGGGTGTGCCTCCCTCGCCACGGCGATGCTGATGGCGATGGGCGTGTCGTGCATGCAGGTCGCCTGGGCACAGCAGCCCAAGCCGACGACGCGCGCGACGGCGCCGGTAACGGGCGCAGAGCCCGCGCGTGCGGCCACGCCTGCTGCCGTGAACGACGACACCGGGGATGCCTTGATCGATGCGCTGACCTGCCGGAGTGACAACGTCGCCCTACCCGGCCTGCTGTCGCGCTTGCGGCGCGAGCGGCCCGACGAGTTCGTGCAGACGGATCGCCAGTATTCCAATCCGGCGATGGATCTGTATCGGCTGGATTTTCCGGTGCATGCGTGGGGCCATGTCAGCGATGCGGTGGTGATTACCGGGAATCGCGTGTTGATGGTGGTAGCGGGGCCGATTGATGCCGCCACCAAGCGCTTGGAAGAACGGCTGGCTGATAGTGCTGCGCAGCCGTTGTCCGGTGCGCTGGATGATCAGCATGCGTTGGTGATCTACGAGGAAGAACGTCCCGGCTTGCAGCAGCGCGTCTTGATCGGTTGCGAGTATCGGCTGCAGGGGTTGTCGTTGCTCGACAATCCCGAGGATGCCTGGCGGGTGCCTGTGCCCTCTGCTGCGGCTGACAAGGTCGCTGTGCCTTGAGGTTTGAGCGTTGTTCTGCTTGTGAGTGGGAGCAGGCCCTGCGCAACAGCGCCTGGAATCCACATAGGTGCGACCTGAGACGGTAGCGGTAAGAGCTCCAGTCGCTGTTGCGCAGGGCCCGCTCCCACTCTCCCTACATCCCATTGTCTGATCGAACAGCAGGTAGCGCTCGCGCTGCGCGCATCGCTTCGCCCCCACCCCAGCCCTCCCCCGCTTCGCAGGGGAGGGAGCAAAACGCTGCGAGCGTTGTGTTCATTGGCACCGCAAGAACAAAACGCTGGCGATGTGTCCAAGCGGGGTCAGGCCCCTGGCGGCAGGGACAGGAGCTCTTACCAGGAGAGTTTCAGGTCGAACAAATGTGGATTCCGGGCCCTGCCGACAGGGGCCTGGCCCCGCTACCCCGCCAGCCACCCGGCTTTTACAACCGGGAAAACAGAAAAGTATCCGCCCCTAAAGTTCTCCCGGGAGCTGCCGAATAAGGCGGCCCCGGCGCACCCGAAACTGCACGAATTCCCTAGCACCAGCGCGATTTTTTCGTCAACTGCCCTAAAGGTTTTTCTGGCAACGCCGTTATCCCTTTCGCAAGCGAGGGCTGACTAGCCAAACAAAAAACCGGCAGCACCCTCTTTCATCCACGCCGGGAACCTAAACAAGAGGAGACGACCCAAATGGCACAGGTAATCAACACCAACACGATGTCGCTGAACGCTCAACGCAACCTGAGCACCAGCGGCGCTTCATTGGCCACCACGATCCAGCGCCTGTCTTCGGGCCTGCGCATCAACAGCGCGAAAGACGACGCGGCCGGTCTGGCCATCTCCGAACGCTTCAGCACCCAGATCCGCGGCCTCGACGTCGCCGTGCGCAATGCCAATGACGGCATCTCGCTGGCCCAGGTCGCCGAAGGTTCGCTGACCGAAATCGGCAACAACCTGCAGCGCATCCGCGAACTGGCTGTCCAGTCCGCCAACGCCAGCAACTCCAGCTCCGACCGCGCCGCACTGAACGCGGAAGTGAAGCAGCTAACCGCGGAAATCGACCGCGTGGCCAAGCAGGCCGACTTCAACGGCACCAAGCTGTTGGATGGCTCCTTCACCAGCCAGCTGTTCCAGGTCGGCGCCAACGCCGGCCAGGCCATCGCCATCGACAAGGTGGTCGACGCCCGCGCCTCCACCCTGGGTGGTTCGCAGTTCGACAGCGGCACCCTGGCGCTGACCGCCGCCGCTTCAGCCACGGCCGACGTCACCATCAGCGGCCTGAGCATCACCGACAGCAAGGGCGTGGTCACCACGTTCCCGGACCTGACCGTGAAGAGCGCAGGTTCGGTGGCCGCCACCAACCAGGCCGCCGCCAAGGCCGTGGCCGCGCACATGAACGCCAAGCTGGGCGAAACCGGCGTGTACGCCGAAGTCGATGCCGCCGGCACCGGCCTCAAGCTGACCTCGGTGGAAACCAGCGTCAACAACGCCGGCGCGTTTACTGCCTTCGGCGTGGCCATCACCGGTGGCACCTACACCGCCACGGCGGCCGCCACCAGCCAGATTCCCAAGTACGTCACCGACCTGGACATCACCACCTTCGCCGGCGCCCAGCAGGCGCTGGAAATCGTCGACAAGGCCCTGACTTCGGTCAACGGTTCGCGCGCCGACCTGGGTGCCATCCAGAACCGCTTCACCTCGGTCGTGGCCAACCTGCAGACCAGTTCGGAAAACCTGGCCGCCTCGCGCAGCCGCATCCGCGACACCGACTTCGCCAAGGAAACGGCAGAGCTGACCCGCACGCAGATCCTGCAGCAGGCCGGTACCGCCATGTTGGCCCAGGCCAACCAGGCGCCGCAGAACGTAATGAGCTTGCTGCAACGCTAAACCTCGCGTCCCCGGCGGCACGGCGGGGAATCGTTGGAACTTTCGTCCCCCGTGCAATAAACGCCTCTGGAGTCAAATTTCATGGCACAGGTAATCAACACCAACACCATCTCGCTGAATGCCCAGCGTAATCTGGGAACCAGCGGTGCATCGCTGGCCACCACGATCCAGCGTCTGTCGTCCGGCCTGCGCATCAACAGCGCCAAGGATGACGCCGCCGGTCTGGCCATCTCCGAGCGCTTCAGCACGCAGATCCGCGGCCTCGACGTCGCGGTCCGCAACGCCAACGACGGCATTTCGTTGGCGCAGGTGGCCGAAGGTTCGCTGACCGAAATCGGCAACAACCTGCAGCGCATCCGTGAGCTGTCGGTGCAGTCGGCCAACGCCACCAACTCGTCGTCTGACCGCGCCGCGTTGAATGCGGAAGTCAAGCAGCTGACCTCGGAAATCGATCGCGTCGCCAAGCAGGCCGATTTCAACGGCACCAAGCTGCTCGACGGCTCGTTCACCAGCCAGCTGTTCCAGGTCGGCGCCAACGCCGGCCAGGCGATCGCCATCGACAAGGTCGTTGACGCGCGCTCGGCTTCGCTGGGCAACGTTAAGTTCGCCGCCGACGTCACCGGTACGGCCATCGCCACTGCCGCTGCCGACGGCAGCATCAGCGGCCTGACCATCAACAGCATCGCCATCGACAAGGTGGACTACAAGAACGGCGCCACCGGTGCCGACATCGCCAAGTCGCTGGCCACGGCCATCAACGCCAAGATGGGCGAGTCCGGCGTGTACGCCTCGGTCACCGCGGATCAGGTCACCCTGAACTCGGTCAAGGCCGGCAAGGATCTGGTCGTCGGTGGCACCATCACCGGCACCGGCCTGACCGCCGCCACCACCACCGCGGCCGCCACGGCGACCGCTTCGTTCGCCAAGGACCTGGACATCACCACGTTCGAAGGCGCGCAGAAGGCCCTGGAAATCGTCGACGCTGCCCTGACCTCGGTCAACAGCGCCCGCGCCGACCTGGGTGCCGTGCAGAACCGCTTCACCTCGGTGGTTGCCAACCTGCAGACCAGCTCGGAAAACCTGGCCGCGTCGCGTAGCCGCATCCGCGATACCGACTTCGCCAAGGAAACCGCCGAACTGACCCGCACCCAGATCCTGCAGCAGGCCGGTACGGCCATGCTGGCCCAGGCCAACCAGGTGCCGCAGAACGTGCTGAGCCTGCTGCGCTAATCGCGCAGAGCATCGGGGCGGACACTTTCCCCGTCCGCCCCGATCAGGCACCCACCTAGCTATTCACACCGCCTAAGGAAAATCTCATGGCACAAGTCATCAACACCAATACGATTTCGCTGAATGCCCAGCGCAATCTGGGCACCAGCGGCGCCTCGCTGGCCACCACCATCCAGCGCCTGTCCTCGGGCCTGCGCATCAACAGCGCCAAGGACGACGCCGCCGGTCTGGCGATTTCCGAACGCTTCAGCACCCAGATCCGTGGCCTGGACGTTGCCGTGCGCAACGCCAACGACGGCATCTCGCTGGCCCAGGTCGCCGAAGGTTCGCTGACCGAAATCGGCAACAACCTGCAGCGCATCCGTGAGCTGTCGGTGCAGTCGGCCAACGCCACAAACTCGTCTTCGGATCGCGCTGCACTGAACGCCGAAGTCAAGCAGCTGGCCTCGGAAATCGACCGCGTCGCCAAGCAGGCCGATTTCAACGGCACCAAGCTGCTCGACGGCTCGTTCACCAGCCAGTTGTTCCAGGTCGGCGCCAATGCCGGCCAGGCCATCGCCATCGACAAGGTCGTCGACGCCAAGGCCGGTGCACTGGGCGGCGCGATGTTCGCCACCGCCACCTTCACCACCGCCACTCCGGCCGACGGCGTGACCGCGCTGAAGATCGCCGGCATGCAGCTGACCAACGCCGACGGCGCCGCTGTCACCATCGACACCGTCGACGTGGCCGCACAGGGCACGGCTGCGGCCACCCGCGACGCCGCTGCCGGCGCGCTGGTCACCGCGATCAACGCCAAGATGGGCGAGACCGGCGTGTTCGCCGAGCTGGGCAGCGCTGGCGCTATCAACCTGACCTCGGTCAAGGACAGCGTGGGCAGCAACGGCGCGTTCAAGGGTATAGCCATTGAAACCGGCACCTGGACCGGCGGCACCGCCCCGACCGACGTCGCCGCCAGCACGGTGGCCACCACCAAGCAGTACGCCTCCAACCTGGACATCTCCACGTTCAAGGGCGCACAGCAGGCGCTGGAAATCGTCGACAAGGCGCTGACCGCCGTCAACAGCGCGCGCGCTGACCTGGGTGCGGTGCAGAACCGCTTCACCTCGGTGGTCGCCAACCTGCAGACCAGCTCGGAAAACCTGGCCGCCTCGCGCAGCCGCATCCGCGACACCGATTTCGCCAAGGAAACCGCCGAACTGACCCGCACGCAGATCCTGCAGCAGGCCGGTACGGCGATGTTGGCCCAGGCCAACCAGGTGCCGCAGAACGTGCTGAGCCTGCTCCGCTAGTTCTCTCCTGTTTCACGTATCTCTGTCGCATACGGACGGATTCGTCTCCCTCCGTCTTGGCAGTACCCAGGCCCCTACCGGATTCGGTGGGGGCCTTTTTTTTTCGGGGCCTGCGTGTGCTTCTGCGTAGTTTTACGCACGGCGGCTAAGCAGAATTTCAGATGCCTGCCGCGCCCCCAACTGGGAATGTGTCGACTCCGGACGTCGACCAGCGCCCTCGCACACGTCGCCATGAACACTCCCGAAGATCCAAAGCGGCCCGCGGACAATCCGCACCTGGCCAATGATCTTGCGCGTGGCCGCACCCACATGGCCAACGAACGCACCCACCTGGCCTACCTGCGCACCACGGTGTCGCTGATTGGTTTTGGCATCACCATCAACCGCTTCAGCATGTACCTGGTGCAGAACAATGCGGCGCCGGAAGGAAAACTGTTGCTGCGCGACGCCGGCAATGCAGGCCTGGGCATGGTGATACTCGGCCTGGCGCTGCTGGTGTGGTCGCTGTTCCGCTACTGGAAGGTCACCAAAGACATCGATGCCGGCGTAAGCGAATCCGGCCACAAGGCGACGCTGGGATTCAGCATCGGATTGCTGGTGCTGGGCGGCATAACCGCCCTCTGGCTGTTCCTTCCCCATTGATCGCCGCGCCGGCACACGCCGAGGCATTTCCCTACAGCGCCTCCGGATTTTCGGCCAGCTCACGGCGGGCACTTTCCTGATATTCCTTCGCCTGTCCCACCCGCTACGGTGGGCCTGCCAGCTGGCAATTCATCAAAGAAACGCCACGGCAAAAGAGCGCGGGCCGCAGGTGCGAGAACACCTACGACCCGCTAACCACCAACAGCAACCAAGGTACCGTCAATGGCTAACTCCAATCCTAAAACACGTCCAAGCAAACAAGAACGCATCCTGACCATCAGCACTTCGGGCTATCAGCCGCCTGACATCGACGACCCGCTGCGCACTATCGTGATCAAGAACTGGGAGGAAGCCCGCCCTTACGTATCAGTGCCCTATATCCGCCTCAAAGGCCAATGGCTGGAGCAGGCTGGATTCCACCGCCGCCAGCGGGTCCGGGTGGCGGTAGGCCACGGGAGGCTGGTCATCACCCACGCGTAAGCGCACCAGGCTCCGGCCCGGTGAAGTGCACCCCAGACCTGGGACACCCGTCCAGACTCTGGGGTGTTTTCATGACGCACAGGGTCAGCGAGCCGTTGAGGCCCGACGTAATCCGACGAGGCGCACGAGGCGAAAACCCCCCGGCGAGCCTGGCGACAGCCCATCCCCAACAACCGCAGGGGCTCCGAGCACGAACCGCAAGGTAAATTGCTTCGCGCACGATGCTACGAGCAGCACTGGCGAAGCATTTTGCTTCGCGCACGATGCTCCGAACAGCACAGGCGAAGCAATTTGCTTCGCGAGCAAAGCTCCGAGCAGCACCGGCAATGCAATGTGCTTCGCGCGCTGTGCTCCGAACTCCACGTGCAAAGCATTTAGCTCCGCGTGCAGAGCATTCTTCCTTGCACGCAAGGCTTTCAACCTTGCGAGCGCCCCTTCTTCCTCCACCGGCAACGCTTTTTGAATTGCGGACGGAGCTGCTCACCTTGCACACGGACCTTTCCGCCTTGCGCCTTGCGCCTTGCGCCTTGCCCTTGCGCTTGGCTTCGGCTTCGGCTTTGGCTACGGCTACGGCTACGGCTTTGGCTTTGGCTTCGGACTTGGCTTCGGCTTTTCGGCTTTCGGGCCCCGTTAGGAGCGGTGGAGGCGGAGCGTAGACCCGCAGGGCGCCGCACATGGATGTGCGGCGTTTTTGGCCGGCACAGGATGTGCCGTCCAAAAATCAGCTCCGCCGCCACGGACCCCCACTGCCTTACCGTGGGGGCGCGACGTCCGGGGTGTGCTTTCTTTTGGTTACTTTTCTTTGCACAAGCAAAGAAAAGTGACCCCCCGCGGGGAGCGCGCGAAAACAAACCCACCCAAGACCCACCGCGCCAGCGCCAACGAACCGAAGAGCCAAAAGCCCTCGTTAGCCACATTCAGGTCAGCAAGCGATACCGGATTCGGGCGATCTACGGGGTTCGGGGCTGGCTCCTAACAGACGCATGTCTGGTCAGCCCCTCCTACAGGGGGCGGCCACATTCCCTGTCACCCGCCCACGCCCCCCTTTGGCACAAACCCTGCATCCCCTCCCCCGAGCCCGCATTTCTCACTGACCAGGGCCCAAGCCCCGGCAGTGGGAGACGGAGAAATGCGGGCCTAAAGATCGGCGTGCCGTGGCCGCTACCACTACACGGGTCAGCACGACATTCGCCTGCGAATGTCATGCCGGCCCCCACGCCCTTTTCCGCAAAAGGGAACAGGAGATCCTTCAATGGCAGACTATTCGCTCGGTTACGGTGGTATCGGCTCCGGCCTGGACATCACCGGCATGGTGGAAAAACTGGTGGCCGCCGAACGCGCCCCGGCCGACTCACGCCTCAACCGCATCGAAACCGGCGCCAAATACAAGATCTCCGCCCTCGGCACCGTCAGCTCCGCCTTCAGCAACCTCGAAACCGCCCTCAAGGCCCTAAAAGCCAGCGACGCCTTCGACAACCGCGCCGTCAAAGTCGGCACCGACGCCACCCTCGGCGCCACCGTCGGCAAAGGCACCCCCAGCGGCATCTACAACATCGAAGTGCTGGACCTGGCCACCGCCAACAAATGGATGGCCAACACCGCCGTGGCCGCCGACCAGACCTTTGGCGCCGGCAAGTTGACGCTCACCGTGGCCGGCGAAGCCATCGAAATCTACATCGCCGAAGGCGCCCGCCTGGTCGACGTGCGCAGCGCCATCAACGACGCCGCCCGCAGCAAGGGCGTGCAGGCCAGCGTCATCACCTCCAATGCCGGCCAGTTCCTGTCCATCGGCTCGGACAAGACCGGCGCCGCCAACACCGTCAGCCTGAGCTTTTCCGAAGGCGGCAGCGACCTGCAGGCCCTGGTCACCAGCATGGAAGAACGCGTGCCGGCCGCCGACGCCCGCATCTCCATCGACGGCCTGGAAGTGACCGCCGACAACAACAAGATCACCGACGCCGTGCCCGGCATGGTGCTGGACCTGAAGACCAAGGGCACCAGCGTGGTCACCGTGTCCAGCGACCTCACCGCCAGCCGCAAGCTGCTGCAGGACTTCGTGACCGCGTACAACGCCGCGATCACCTCCATCAACACCGCCACCAAGTACGACGCCGAAAACGACACCCCCTCGGCCCTGACCGGCGATGCGCAGATGCGCAGCGCCTCGGGCCAACTGCGCGGTTTGCTGGGCAACCTGCTCAGCGACCTGTCGGCGCAGGGCCTGGATGCCAAGACGCTCGGCCTGCAGACCAAGGGCTACCCGTCCTCCGACGGCACCCTGGTGCTGGACGCCACCAAGTTCGACGCGGCCATGACCGCCGACCCGGAAAAGATCCGCAACGCCTTCACCGGCGACACCGGCTTTGCCGCCAAGTTGCAGACCGCCGTGGGCAGCTACATCGGCACCGAAGGCGCGTTTACCCAACGCACCAATTCGCTCAACGCGCAAATCAAGGACGTCACCAGCCAGCGCACCGCGCTGGAAGCCCGCATGGAAGCCGTGGGCAACCGCTACAAGGCGCAGTTCGTCGCGCTGGACAGCATGATTTCGCAGATGAACACCACCAGTTCCTACCTTTCGCAACAGTTGGCCGCTTTGGCCGCCCAAACCTGAGTGATTCACCCGCGCCCCGCTGGACGCGGGGAACAGGAGATAAACCGGAATGTCAGCCCAGTCTTACGCCGCGCAGTACCGCAACACCGGCATCAGCAGTGCCGTGATGGAAGCGGACCCGCATCGTCTCGTCGCCTTGCTGCTGGCCGGTGCGTGCGAACGCATCCGCCTGGCCGAGGCGTGCATGGAGCACGGCGACCTGGCCCGCAAGGGCAAGGCCATCGGCGAAGTCTGCGCGATCATCGGCCACCTCAACGGCTCGCTGGATCATGAGGCCGGCGGCGAAATCGCCGGCAGTCTGTCGGCGCTTTACGACTACCTGCAGGGCCGCTTGACCGAGGCCAACCTGCACAACGATGCCTCGGCCCTGCGCGAATCGCTGGAATTGCTGGGCGAGATCGAATCGGCCTGGAACGCCATTCCGTCCGAACAGCGCCAGCGCCCCGCCATGGCCCACGGAGCCTGATCGATGCCGCCGGTCGCCCTGGATGATCTGTTCGCGCAGTTGCAGACCATGCACGCGCAGCTGCAGAACGGCGAACTGGAGTCGGTGCAGGTGCTGTTGAACCAGCATGATCGCGACGTGCGCGATTTCATGCACGCCGCGGTCGGCCGCGATGCCGGCGCCGATGCGCTGGGCAACTTGCTGTATGCACAATTGCAGTTGCAGGATCGCCTGCGCGACGCCCGCGATGAGGCGGCCCGGCAGATGCGTTCCACCCAACAGGCCGGCCACGCGGCCCGCGCCTATCTGGCCACCTCGGGGGGTTGAAGCATGGTCGCGCAAGTGCCGGTTCTGGATCACCCCGCCGAAGCCGAACTGTTTGCCGATGTGCTGACCTGCGAGGCCTGGCTGCCGGCCGGTTGGCGCGGCGGCGATCGGCAGTTGCCGCCGCAGGCCGGTGAAGCGCTGCTGCGCTCCATCGCCACCGCCGAAGACGCCCGCAGCAGCGACGAGGGCGACGAACGCAATGAATTGCCGCAGGCCTTCCAGCGCCTGGAAGCCAAAGTCGATCTGATGCTCAACCTGATCGGCCGCCTGGCCCGGCAACAGGCCGATGCCCTGCCCCTGCGCGCCGTGCGCTGGTCGCACAACGGCCTGCGCATCGACAGCATGCAAGCCTGGAACAGCCATCTGGGCGATGCCGGCGTGGCCTTGATCGAGCCGGCCAGCTGGCTCAGCGATCACCTGGAACTTCCCGCCCGCGTGATCGGCGAACTCGCCACCACCGACGGCCAGCATCATCTTTGGCTGCGCTTCGCACCGCTGAGTCCGGGCCTGGCCGAAGCGCTGGATCGCCACCTGTTCCGCCTGCACCGCAAGCAGATCGCCGAAGCCCGGCAAGCCCGACAAGGCTGAGTCTTCGCGCATTACGCTTTGCCGGCTTTGCCATGCTGCGGCGTACTGGCGACTTCGTGCACGTGCTGGTTGTGCGTCAGTCGCCAGATTTCCGGCACGCGAAAACGTTATTTGTGATTGGCATCCCACTTTCACGTCTCCGTCACTAAACTCACATTGGCGGGATTCCGGCAGACCGTTATCGTCTCCCCATCCCCCGCCGCAGTTGTTGGTTCTCCGTGCGTGTTTTGATTGTTGATGACCACACTCTGGTTCGTGCCGGCATCGGCCGACTGCTGCAATCCGTCGCCGACGTGGATGTGGTGGCCGAAGCCTCCGATGCGCAGCAGGCGCTTGACCTGGCGGCCATCCACCGCCCCGACCTGATCCTGCTCGACCTGTCGCTGCCCGACCGCAGCGGCCTGGATCTGCTCAAGCCGCTCAAGGAGATGCTGCCGCTGACCAAGGTGGTGATCATGTCCATGCACAACGATCCCACCCAGGTACGCAGCGCGCTGGATCGCGGCTGCGCCGGCTTCATCGTCAAGGAAGCCGCGCCGATGGAACTGGAACTGGCGTTGCGCGCCGCCGCCGCCGGCCAGGTGTTCCTGAGCCCGCAGGTGTCTTCCAAGATGCTCGCCCCGCTGCTCAATCCCTCGCGCCCCACCGGCATCGAGGCGCTCTCGCCGCGCCAGTTGCAGATCCTGCGCAAGCTGGGCGGCGGCATGAGCAGCAAGGAAATCGCCGCCAACCTGGGCATCAGCGTCAAGACCGTGGAAACCCACCGCGCGCGGATGATGGAATCGCTGGGCTGCCGCCGCGCCAATGATCTGCTGCTGCTGGCCGCGCGCCACCAGAACGACCTGGTCTGACACCCCACCATTGGCCTACACCTTGCAAGGTGCTGTGCAGCCGCGGCCTGTTCCCCGCAAGTCCCCGTGGCCATTGGCTTTCCCGCGCCAGCCCGATGACGTTTTCCCCGACGCAAGTCCGGCGCTGTAGGTAAAACCCCGACACCCGCGTCGGGAACGTACTGATAAAGATCAGAAACCCCCCGATTATTTTTCCGCCACCGGCGGCGCAATCTTTCTCCACGGCGACGGACTACCGGCGCTGCCACGGGGATAGAGCGAAATGAAGACGGGGATGACCGCGCAGCTGGGCCAACAGCTGCACCTGACGCCGCAACTGCTGCAGTCGATTCGCCTGCTGCAACTGGATGGCCTGCAGCTGGAGCAGGAAGTCCGCCGCGCGCTCGACAACAATCCGCTGCTGGAACTGGACGAAGAAGCGCCCGCCGCCGAATTGGCCGGCGACTCCGCCGACGCCGCGCTCGACACCGCCGCCTTCGACGAACTGCCCGAGTCCTCGCTGTGGGACGTGGCCCGTTCGAGCTGGCAGGACGGCGACGACGATCGCATGGCCAATATCGAAGCCGGCGAATCCTCCGACCCGCAAGTGCGTGCACTCACCGCACTGGCGCTGGAGATGGACCGCGACGCCCTGGCCATCGCCGCGTTCTGGCTGGAAAACACCGACGATTCCGGTTACCTCAGCGACGACGTCGCCGTGCTGGCCGATGCCGCCGCCGAGCGTTTCACCATCAGCAAGACGCATGCCGAAAGCATCCGTCAAAAAATCCTGCACGGCGAATGCACCGGCATGGCCGCACGCGATCTGCGCGAATGCCTGCAGGTGCAACTGACCGCCCTGCCCGGCCGCGTGCCGGCACGTGCGATTGCCGCGCGCATCCTGGCCGAAGCGCTGGAACTGCTGGCCGCACATGACGAGCAAGCACTGGCCCTGCGCCTGAATCTGGATGTGGAGCAGGTGCGCGAAGGCATCCGCCTGATCCTGTCGCTGCAGCCGCGCCCGGCCGACACGCTGGCGCCGGCCGCCACCGGCTATGTCATCCCCGACGTGGTGGCCTGGCACGCCGATTTCTCCTGGCGCGTGGCCTTGAACCCGGCCACCACCCCGCGCGTGTCGGTGTCGCCGATGCACGAGCGTGCGCTGGAACAGGCCGACCAGAGCGAAGGTGCGCGCAAGCTGCGCGAGATGCTGCAGGAAGCCCGTTGGCTGACCCGCGGTCTGTCGATGCGCTACGACACCCTGATCCGCACCGCCCGTGCGATTGTCGAACGCCAGGCCGGTTTCCTGGCCCACGGCGACGAAGCCATGGCGCCGTTGACGCTGAAGGAAATCGCCGACGAAATCGGCATGCACGAATCCACCATCTCGCGCATCACCACCGGCAAGTACATGCAGACCCCGCGTGGCACCTTCGAGTTGAAGCATTTCTTTGCGGTACGCCTGGAAGGCGCCAACGTCTCCGGCCCGGCCGTGCGCGCGATGGTGCGCCGGCTGATCGAGAGCGAGCCGATGGCCAAGCCGCTGGCCGACGAGGCCATCGCCGGCCTGCTCGCCCGCCAGGGCATCCATGTGGCACGCAGAACTGTGGCGAAGTACCGGGAACAGCTCGATATCGCTCCCGCCCGCGACCGCCGCCGGGGTAACGTGTCCGCTTTGGCCAAGGCCGGTTGAGGACATAGGGATGAGCAAGATCACCGTACTGCTGGTGGACGACCACGAAGGCTTCATCAACGCGGCCATCCGCCACCTGCGCAAGCTGGACTGGCTCGACATCGTCGGCCGCGCCAACAACGGCCTGGAAGCCATCGAACGTTCCGAATCGCTGCGTCCTGACGTGATCCTGATGGACCTGGCGATGCCCGAAATGGGCGGCCTGCAAGCCACCCGCCTGATCAAGACGCAAGACCAGCCCCCCTTCATCGTCATCGCCAGCCACTTCGATGATGCCGAACACCGCGAACACGCCAATCGCGCCGGCGCCGATGAATTCGTCAGCAAGCTTTCCTACATCCAGGAAGTCTTGCCCATCCTGGAAAAGTTCCGAGACAACCGCCATGTCTGAATCACGAATCCTCGTTCTCGATGCCGACAACGCCCGCGCCGTGCGGGTGACGGATCTGCTCGAGTTCATGGACCTCACCCCGCGCTGGGCCGCCGAAGCGTCCGACATCGACATCGGTCGCCATCGCCCGCACGACTTCATGGCGGTGATCGTGGGCAAGGTGGAAAGCGGTTCGACCACCAGCGCCTTCTTCAACTGGCTGGCCAGCGCTTCGCTGCCGCCGCCGGTGCTGCTGCTGGACGGCGAGCCGGGCGCCTTCGCCCAGGCCCATGGCCTGCACGAAGCCGGCGTCTGGCCGCTGGACACGCCCATCCGCCACGCGCAGCTGGAAGCCTGCCTGCGCCGCGCCAGCCTCAAGCGGCTGGATACCGAACACCAGGCCCAGTCGGTGCACAGCAGCGGCCCCACCGGCATCAGCCCGGCGGTGACCCGCCTGCGCCGCCTGATTGATCAAGTGGCCGCGTTCGACACCACCGTGCTGGTGCTGGGCGAATCCGGCACCGGCAAGGAAGTGGTGGCGCGTTCGGTGCACGAGAACTCGCCGCGTCGCGACGGACCGTTCGTGGCGATCAACTGCGGCGCGATTCCGCCGGACCTGCTGGAAAGCGAACTGTTCGGCCACGAGAAGGGCGCCTTCACCGGTGCGCTGAGCGCACGCAAGGGCCGCTTCGAAATGGCCGAAGGCGGCACCCTGCTGCTGGACGAAATCGGCGACATGAGCCTGCCGATGCAGGTCAAGCTGCTGCGCGTGCTGCAGGAGCGCAGCTTCGAGCGCGTCGGCGGCAACCAGACCATCCGCTGCAACGTGCGGGTGATTGCCGCCACCCACCGCAACCTGGAAGACCGCATCAAGGACGGCGCCTTCCGCGAGGATCTGTTCTACCGCCTCAACGTGTTCCCCATCGAGATGCCCGCCCTGCGCGAACGCCTGGATGACCTGTCGGCACTGGTCAGCACCCTGGCCGTGCAGCTGGCCCGCACCGGCCGCGGCGAAGTGCGCTTTGCCGAGGAAACCCTGCAGGCGCTGCGCTTCTATCCCTGGCCGGGCAACGTGCGCGAGCTGACCAACCTGGTCGAGCGCATGGCCGTGCTGCATCCGGGGGGCCTGGTGCGTGTCAGCGACCTGCCCAAGCGCTACCAGCCGGAGAACTACCAGGCCGACGTGCCGGCGGTGGTCTTCGACGAAGCCGCCGCCGTGGCACAGGCGCCTGCCGTGGCCGGCGACGCCGCCGCCCCGGCCAGCGCCGTGGCGCAGATGGATCGCCTGCCGGAAGACGGCCTGGATCTGCGCGAGCACATCGCCCGCATCGAACTGAACCTGATCCGCGACGCGCTGGACCGCGCCGGCGGCGTGGTCGCCCATGCGGCCCAGCTGCTCGGCCTGCGCCGCACCACCCTGGTGGAAAAGCTGCGCAAGTACGGGGTGGAGCGGGAAGAAACGCTGGTGACGGAAAACTGACCCGGGGCCGCTGACCGGAACGGCACGCATCTTGCACAGGTAGCGACAAGGAACTCTTCCGAGCCACTGCCCCATGACCGATTCCGTCAACTCCATCCTCTCGCAGATACGCAGCTACCAGAACCAACTGGGCAGCCCGCGTGCGCTGGAGCCGATGCAGAACCCGAACGCGGTGCAGTTTGGCCAGCCCGGCGTGCAGGCGCCTGGCGCCACCGGCGCGGCCAGTTTCGGCGACACCCTGCAGAACGCCCTGAAGGGCGTCAACGATGCCCAGAAGAACGCCGGCGCCCTGGCGCAGGCCTTTGAATTGGGCGACCCGCGCGCCGATCTGGCGCGCGTGATGGTCGCCTCGCAACAGTCGCAGGTGGCCTTCCGCGCCACCGTCGAAGTCCGCAACCGTCTCGTCCAGGCTTACCAGGACGTGATGAACATGCCCCTCTAAACAGCCGGCCCTTGTAAGGAATTCTTGACCCATGGCCCTGACGCTCTCCAAGGAATCGCTCAAGGAATCGCTGACTGCCGAGAAGGCGGGCGCAGCGTTGACCAAGATGGGCGATATCCCGGTGTTCAAGCAGATGGGCACGCTGCTGATGATCGCCGGCGCGGTGGCGGTGGGCCTGATGGTGTTCTTCTGGTCGCAGAAGCCGCAGTACACCCAGCTCTACACCGGCCTGGACGCCAAGGCCACGGCCGAAGCCAGCGACATGCTGCGCGCGGCGCAGATCCCCTTCCAGCTCGACCAGGGCACCGGCGCCATCTCGGTGCCGGAAGAAAACCTGCACGACGCCCGCCTGAAACTGGCCGGCGCCGGCCTGGGCGAGAGCGGCCGCATCGGTTTTGAATTGATGGAGCGCGATCCCGGCTTCGGCGTCAGCCAGTTCGTCGAGAACGCGCGCTACCAGCATGCGCTGGAAACCGAGCTGGTGCGCACCATCACCACCCTGCGTCCGGTCCGCGACGCGCGCGTGCACCTGGCCATTCCCAAGCCCAGCGCCTTTACCCGCCAGCGCGAAGCCGCCAGCGCCTCGGTGGTGCTGGAACTGCGCTCGGGCGCCATGCTGGAGCGCAACCAGGTCGATGCCATCGTGCACCTGGTGTCCTCGAGCATTCCGGATCTGGCGCCTGAGCGCGTGACCGTGGTCGATCAGAGCGGCCGCATGCTGACCATCAGCGATCCCAACAGCGAGGCCGCGCTCAATGCCGCGCAGTTCGAGCGCGTGCACAAGCTGGAAGCCTCGCTCAACCAGCGCGTCAAGGAACTGCTGGAACCGCTCACCGGCCCGGGCCGCGTCAACGCCGAAGTGGCGGTGGACATGGACTTCTCGGTGGTCGAGGAAGCGCGCGAAACCTTCAACAACGATCCGGCCAAGATCCGCAGCGAGCAGGTCAGCTCCAACTCGGTGGCCTCGGCCGGCCCGGAAGGCGTGCCCGGCGCCACCAGCAACACCCCGCCCGGCCCCGCCGCCGCCGCAAACCCGAACCCGAATGCGCCGGTGGAAACCGCCAGCAGCGCGACCCGCAACTTCGAGATGGATCGCACCCTGCAGCACACCCGCCAGCCGGCCGGTCGCGTGCGTCGCATTACCGCCGCCGTGCTGGTGGATCACATCCCGCGTGCCGGCGCCAATGGCAAGACCACGATGGTGCCGCTGGATGCCGCCACCCTGACCCGCATCGAAGCACTGGTGAAGGAAGCGGTGGGCTTTGACGGCAACCGCGGCGACTCGGTGTCGGTGATGAACGCGCCGTTCGTGCGCGAAGCCGCGCCGGTGGAAGAAACCTCGCTGCTCGACAACCCCTGGCTGCAGAGCCCGATGGTGCGCGACATCGCCCGCTACGGCCTGGGTGCACTGGTGGTGCTGGCGTTGCTGTTCGGCGTGCTGCGCCCGGCGATGCGCCAGATCATCGCGCCGAAGAACAAGAAGACCACGCACGAAGCCATCGACGTGTCGCTGGTGGAAGACGGCGACGAAGACGGCCAGATCATCAGCGCCCTGCAGCAGGACCGCGCCGAACTCCAGCATGCGCCGCGTGCGCTGCCCTCCGACGCCTACGAAGACCGCCTGCGCCATGCGCGCGAAGCGGTGAAGACCGATTCCAAGCAAGTCGCGCAAGTCGTCAAGGACTGGGTGGCCACCGATGAGTAACAACAGCACTCCCCAGGATGGCCTGAGCGGCGTGCAACGCGCCGCCGTGCTGCTGCTCTCGCTGGGCGAGCAGGACGCGGCCGAAGTGCTCAAGCACATGAACGCCAAGGAAGTGCAGAAGCTCGGCATCGCCATGGCCACCATCTCCGGCGTCAGCCGCGAGCAGGTGGTGCATGTGATGGATACCTTTACCCACGCGCTGGACAAGCAGACCTCCATCGGCATGGGCACCGACGACTACGTGCGCAAGGTGCTGGTGCAGGCGCTGGGCGAAGACAAGGCCGGCAGCCTGATCGATCGCATCCTGCTGGGCCGCAACACCACCGGCCTGGACACGCTGAAGTGGATGGACCCGCGCTCGATCGCCGATCTGGTGCGCAACGAACATCCGCAGATCATCGCCATCGTGCTCTCGCATCTGGACGGTGACCAGGCGGCAGAAACCCTGAAGATGCTGCCCGAGCGTGCGCGCTCGGACGTGTTGCTGCGCATCGCCACGCTGGATGGCATCCCGCCGAACGCGCTGAACGAACTCAACGAGATCATGGAGCGCCAGTTCGCCGGCAACCAGAATCTCAAGTCCTCCACCATCGGCGGCATCAAGGTGGCGGCCAACATCCTGAACTTCATGGACTCAGGCCAGGACCAGACCATTCTGGGCGCGATCAACCAGATCGACGCCGACCTGGGCGGCAAGATCCAGGACCTGATGTTCGTGTTCGACAACCTGGTGGACCTGGACGACCGCGAACTGCAGGCCATGCTGCGCGAAGTGCCCAACGATCGCCTGGGCCTGGCGCTGCGCGGTGCCGATGCCAAGGTGCGCGAGAAGATCACCCGCAACATGTCCCAGCGCGCCGCGCAGATCCTGTTGGAAGACATGGAAGCCCGCGGCCCGGTGCGCCTGTCCGACGTGGAGGGCGCGCAGAAGGAAATCCTCGCCATCGTCCGCCGCCTGGCCGACCAGGGCGTCATCTCGCTCAGCGCCAATAGCGAGGAACTGGTATGAGCACGCCGGTGCGCTGGATGGCGCCGCCGCTGGATTACGTGGCGGCTGCCGAAGTCGAAGCCGAACCGGCGCCGGTGCTGCGCCCACCGACCCTGGAAGAAATCCAGGCGATCGAAGACGCCGCTTACAACGAAGGCCTGCAGCGCGGCCGCGCTGAAGGCCATGCCGAAGGTTTCGGCCAGGGCCAGACCGAAGTGCGCCGATTGATCGCGCAGATGGAAGGCATCCTGGACAACTTCTCGCGCCCGCTGGATCGGCTGGAGAACGAAGTGGTGGGCGCGCTGGGCGAACTGGCCGTGCGCATCGCCGGCAGCCTGGTCGGCCGCGCCTACGAATCCGACCCGGCGCTGCTGGCGGATCTGGCCACCGCCGCGCTGGAATCGGTGGGCGGCACCAATCGCGATGTCGAACTGCGCATGCATCCGGATGACATCGCCGCGCTGACGCCCTTGCTGGTGACCTTCCCCGCCACCCGCCTGATCAGCGACACCAGCCTGAGCCGGGGCGACCTGCGCGTACACGCCGAGAGCGTGCGTATCGACGGCACCCTGGAAGCGCGTCTGCGCGGTGCGCTGGAAAACGTACTGCAACGTGGAGGCGCGGTATGAGTGCGCAACCGCTGGAATGGATCAACGCACGCGACGTGCGCCTGGCCACGCGCCTGTCCAACATCCGCCCGAACCTGGGCAGCCACGGGCTGATTCGCGAAGGCATCCTGCGCCGCGCGGTCGGCCTGACCCTGGAAGCGATCGGCTGCGAAGCGCCGATGGGCGCCACCTGCAAGGTCGAAGTGATTGACGGCGGTTGGGTCGATGCGGAAGTGGTCGGCTTCTCCGGCGAACGTACCTACCTGATGCCCAGCGCCGAACTGCATGGCCTGCTGCCCAATGCGCGCGTGGTGCCTTCGCGCCGTCGCGGCGGCGTGGAAGTGGGCGAAGGCCTGCTGGGCCGCGTGATCGACAGTGACGGCGTGCCGCTGGATGGGCGCGGGCCGATCCGCGCCGAAGCCAGCGTGCCGCTGGCTGGCGTGGCCATCAATCCGCTCTCGCGCGAACCGATCACCCAGCCGCTGGACGTGGGCGTACGCGCGATCAATGCGCTGCTGCCGATTGGCCGCGGCCAGCGTGTGGGCCTGTTCGCCGGTTCGGGCGTGGGTAAATCCACCCTGCTCGGCATGATGACCCGCTATACCGAGGCCGATGTGATCGTGGTGGGGCTGATTGGTGAACGTGGTCGCGAAGTGCGCGACTTCGTCGAAAGCACGCTGGGCCCGGTGGGCCTGGCGCGCGCCGTGGTGGTGGCCAGCCCCGCCGATCGCCCGCCGCTGGCGCGACTGCAAGGCGCGTATCGCGCCACGGCGATTGCCGAGTGGTTCCGCGACCAGGGTTTGAACGTCTTGTTGCTGATGGATTCGCTGACCCGCTTCGCCCAGGCGCAGCGCGAGATTGGCCTGTCCGTCGGCGAGCCGCCGACCACCCGCGGTTATCCGCCGTCGGTGTTCGCCCGTCTGCCGGCGCTGGTGGAACGCGCCGGCAATGGTTCGGCCGGGCGCGGTTCGATTACCGCCTTCTACACCGTGCTGACCGAAGGCGACGATCCGCAGGATCCGATTGCCGATGCCGCGCGCGCGATTCTCGACGGCCACATTCTGCTCTCGCGTCGGGTGGCCGACAGCGGCCTGTACCCGGCCATCGACGTCGAATCCTCGGTCAGCCGTGTGGTGACCGAAATCGCCGATGACACCTGGCGCGATCGGATTCGCAAGCTCAAGCGGCTGCTCTCGGCCTACAACAGCAACCGCGATCTGATCGCCATCGGCGCCTACCAGCGCGGCAGCGACGCCACCGTCGACGAAGCCCTGGAGCGCTGGCCGGAGATCATGGAATTCCTCGGACAGGACGTGGCCCGTTCTTCCGATCTGCACGACAGCCGTGACGCCCTGGAAGATCTGGTGGGTCAACCGGCGCAAGCCCGCAAGGAACACTAAGCCATGATGCAATCACGCCGATTCGATCCGCTGTTGCGCCGCGCCCAGGAGAAGGAAGACGCCGTGGCGCGTGACCTGGCCGAGCGCCAGCGCACGCTGGACACGCAGGAATCGCGCCTGGAAGAACTGCGCAAGTACGCCGAGGAATACGCGCAGAGCCAGATGGCCGCGACCAGTCCGGCGCAGCTGGCCAACCGCCGCGCGTTCCTGGATCGCCTGGACAGCGCGGTCAAGCAACAGGCTCAGACCGTGGACCGCAGCCGCGCCAGCGTGGGCATCGAACGCGATCGCCTGCTGCTGGCCGGGCGCGACAAGAAGGTGCTGGAACAGCTGGCCGCCAGCTACCGGGTGCAGGAAGCCCAGGTGGTGGAGCGCCGCATCCAGCGCGAGATGGATGACGTGGGCGCGCGTCGTTCGCGCCTGGCGGCGACGGCTGCTGCGGCCGAAGAGGCCGGAGAGACATCGTGAAGTCCGACAGCGCCGCCCTGCCCGCGTTCCTGGTCAAGACCGGTGCGGCCGCGTCGGCCTCGTCGTCGTCGACGGGCGCGCGCAAGGAATCCAGCGGTGGCGATGACTTCGCCAGCGTGATGCGCAAGAGCGAGTCCGCCAGCAACAGCGAAAAGCCGGTCAGCAGGCATGAGGATGCGGCGCGGGCCACTTCGCGTCGTGCGGAACGCGAGCAGGCGCAGGCACGATCGCAGGCGCGCAATGGCGCGGGCGAGCGTCGTGCTGCCAATGCTTTCGCCGATGGCAAGAATGAATCCGAAGCCGCCACGCAGGCGTCAGAGTCCGCGGCCGCGTCGGCGTCGACCGGCAAGGTGGGCGCGAAAGTCGCAAGTGCGGACCGCGAGGCGAGCACCGACAAGAACAAAGACCAGGACAAGGTACTGGCGCAGGACTGGCCACCGGCCGGTTTGATCCTGCCTTCGATGCTGCTGGACGCCGGCATGCCCGCGGCAACGGCCGTGGGCGTGGCGGGTGCTGCAGCCGGTGACGTGTTGCTGGGCGGTGCTGCCTCGGCTTTGACGGGTGGATTGGCTGGCGGCCTGGCGGGCGTTCTGCCCACCGGCTTGCGTGCGCTTGGCCTGGCGAAGCCGGACGCTGCAACCCTGACTTCCGATGCCGGTGCCAATGGCACCGACGGCTTGCCGCTGGCGGACGCCAATGGCGGCGCCGGCACCTCTGCGAATGCCAACGGGGCCAGTGCCGCCGGCGAACGGGCGGGCAAGATCGCCCTGCCCGGCCTGCTCACTTCAACACCGGGCCAAGCAGCCGCCACCACCGCCGCGCTGCCGACGCCCGCCGACGCCGCCCAGCTGCTGCCGATGGGCCTGGCCCAGTTCAAGGACGCGTTGGATGGCGCCTTGGGCGGCAAGCGCGACGACCTGCCGGCCGCTGCGGCCGCGTTCGCCGCCACCGGCACCACCGCGCCGTCCGACAACGGCCTGACGCGCACCGCCACCGTCAATCCGCTGACTGCGCTGACCCCGGACGTCAACACCGACCAGTTCGGCGAGACCATCGGCACCCAGTTGACCTACATGGCCAACGAAAAGATCAGCCATGCCCACATCAAGGTCAGCCCGAACGACATGGGCACGATTGAAGTGAGCCTGAAACTGGACGGCGACCGCGTGCATGCCGACTTCAGCAGCCCGCAAGCCGATGTCCGCCAGGCGCTGGAACAAAGCCTGCCAAAGCTGCGCGAGCTGCTGGGCCAGCAGGGTTTCCAACTGGCGCAGGCCGATGTCGGCCATCGTCAGCAGCAGCAGGCACAGTCTTCGGGTTCGCAGGGGTTTGGTGAACGTGCTGGCCAGGGTGGTCGTGAAGGCTTTGGCGGCAATGGCCAGGGCGATGCCGGGGCGCCGGCTGCAGTGGTGCGGGTGACCCGCGGGCTGGTCGACACTTACGCGTAACCCCCACCCCAACCCTCCCCCGCAAGCGGGAGAGGGAGCGAAGGCAGCCCGACAAAATCCCGCCACGCCCCCCGGCACACGGCTTGCATCTTCTCTCCTGTCCAACTGGAGAGTGACCCGTGCCCCCCGCCGATAAAGCCGACCCCAAGCTGCTCAAGCCCAATGCCAAGCCCGCCGGCAAGCCGTGGCTGATGATCGCCATCATCGCCATCGTCGCCGCAGGTGCGGCCGGCGGTGGTGCGTGGTACTTCACCCACCAGGCCGACGCCGAGGCCAAGGGCGAGCACGCCGACAAGGCCAAGGAAGCCGCCAAGAAGGGCGCCGTGCCCGCACCGGCGCAGTACTTCGCGCTGGAACCGCCGTTCGTGGTCAACCTGATCGGATCGGTCGGCGGCGCGCGCTACCTGCAGGTGGAAGTGCAACTGATGACCCGCGACCCGGAAGACATGAAGGCCATCGAGCTGCATGCCCCGGCCCTGCGCGCCAAGCTACTGATGCTGTTCGCCCAGCAGGACGCCGAACAACTGATTACCCGCGCCGGCAAGGAACAACTGCAGGCGCAGGCGCTGGCCGAAGTGCGCAAGGTGCTGACCGCCGAAACCGGCAAGCCGGCCGCCGAGCAATTGCTGTTCACCAGTTTCGTGATGCAGTAACGGAGCCGCACGATGATGAGCGACCTGCTCTCACAAGACGAAATCGACGCCCTGCTGCATGGCGTGGATTCCGGCGCGATTGAAACCGAAGAGCCGCCGGTTGAACCCGGCGTCGCCCGCGCCTACGACTTCTCCAGCCAGGACCGCATCGTCCGCGGCCGCCTGCCGACGCTGGAGATGATCAACGAGCGCTTCATCCGCACCTGGCGCATCGGCCTGTTCAACCTGCTGCGGCGCTCGGCGGATCTGTCGGTGCGCGGCATCGAGATGATCAAGTTCTCCGAATACCTGCACTCGCTGTACGTGCCGACCAACCTCAACCTGATCCGGCTCAAGCCGCTGCGTGGCGTGGGCCTGGTGGTGTTCGAGCCCAAGCTGGTCTACACGGTGGTGGACAACTTCTTCGGCGGCGATGGCCGCTATCCGGCCAAGATTGAAGGCCGCGAGTTCACCGCCACCGAGATGCGCGTGATCCAGCTGCTGCTCAAGCAGACCTTCACCGACCTGGTGGATGCCTGGGCGCCGGTGATGAACGTGGACTTCGAGTACATCAACTCCGAGGTCAATCCGCACTTCGCCAACATCGTCAGCCCGCGCGAGTACGTGGTGGTCAGCCGCTTCCATGTGGAACTGGACGGCGGCGGCGGCGAACTGCACATCACCCTGCCCTACTCGATGCTGGAACCGATCCGCGAACTGCTCGACGCCGGCATCCAGTCCGATCGCGTGCACGAAGACGACACCTTCCGCGAGAGCGTCAACGATCTGCTGCGCGGCGCCGAAGTGACCCTGTCCAGCATCCTGACCGAAAAGCGCATCAGCCTGCGCCAACTGACCCACCTGAAAATCGGCGACATCCTGCCGATCGACCTGCCCAAGAGCATCCCAGTGTGCGTGGAGCAGGTGCCGGTGTTCACCGGTGAGTTCGGCATTTCCAACGGCAACAACGCCGTCAAGATCACCGCCACGCATCCGCCTGGCACGCGTTTCACCACCGCCTCCCAACCGCCAGCCGGCAACGCTCCGGTGGCACCACAGGAAACCCACGCATGAGCACTCCCCTGACCAAAGAAGCCGCGGCCGCGCAGTTCGAAGCCCTGCTGGCCGAAACCAAGAGCAGCCAGGAGGCCGACATGAGCCTGGACGTGATCCTGGACGTGCCGGTGATGCTGTCGCTGGAAGTGGGCCGCACCCGCATCCCGATCCGCAACCTGCTGCAGCTCAACCAGGGCTCGGTGGTGGAACTGGAACGCGGCGCCGGCGAACCGCTGGACGTGTTCGTCAACGGCACCCTGATTGCCCATGGCGAAGTAGTGGTGGTCAACGATCGTTTCGGCGTGCGCCTGACCGACGTGGTCAGCCCCAGCGAACGCATCCGTCGCCTGCGCTGAGTTGATCATGGCCACTCCGCTTTTTTCCGCCCCGATTTTCTCAGCGGTGTTTCCGCTGCTCGCCACTGCCGCCAATCAAGCGGCGGTGCCGGCGCAGAAGATCGGCCATGCCGCTCCCGCCACGCCCGGCATTGGCGGCGCGCTGGTCGGCCTGATCCTGGTACTGGGCTTGATCCTGGGCCTGGCCTGGTTGCTCAAGCGCATGCCCGGCCTGGGCGTGGGCCTGCGCCCCAACGAGGCGCTGCGCGTGGTCAGCAGCCTGTCGGTGGGCGCCAAGGAACGCCTGCTGGTGGTGGAAGTGGGTGGCGAACAACTGCTGGTCGGCGTGTGCGCCGGCGGCATCAACACCCTGCACCGCCTGGCCGAACCGCTGCCGCCGCCGCCCGCGGCACAGCCCTTGCCTGACTTCGCGCAACTGCTGGCCAAGCGCCTGCGTAAAGAGAAATGATCATGCGTCGCCTGCTTCCCCTGCTGTTGAGCCTGTGGCTGATTGCCGCGCCAATGATGGCGCTGGCGCAGACCGCGCCCAACGCTGCTGCTCCCGCTGCCGCCCAGACCACCGCACCGGCCACCGCCGCTGCCGCAACGCCGAGTGCACCGCGCGCTCCGACCCTGCCCGCATTGCCTGACGTGACAGTCGGCAAGATTGGCGGCAACAACGTCAGCCTGCCGTTGCAGACGCTGCTGCTGATGACCGCCATCACGCTGATTCCTTCGGCGCTGCTGGCGATGACCGCCTTTACCCGCATCATCATCGTGCTCGGCCTGCTGCGGCAGGCGCTGGGCACCGGCCAGACGCCGTCCAACCAGGTGCTGGTCGGCCTGGCGCTGTTCCTGACCATGCTGGTGATGATGCCGGTCGGCGAGAAGGCCTGGGCACAAGGCATGGCCCCGTATCTCAATGGCCAGATTGATTTCTCCAGCGCCTGGACGTTGACCACCGGCCCGCTGCGCGACTTCATGCTGGCGCAGGTTCGCGAAACCGATCTGATGACCTTCGCCGGCATGGCCGGCCACGGCGCCTACGGCAGCCCGGCCGATGTGCCGTTCCCGATTGTCGTCGCGTCCTTCATCACCAGCGAACTGAAGACCGCGTTTGAAATCGGCTTCCTGATCTTCATCCCCTTCGTGATCATCGACCTGGTCGTCGCCAGCGTGCTGATGTCGATGGGCATGATGATGCTCTCGCCGATGCTCGTTTCCGCACCCTTCAAGATTCTGTTGTTCGTGCTGGTCGACGGCTGGGTGCTGATCGTCGGCTCGCTTGCCGCCAGCTTCAACTGAGACCGCTGCCATGACCCCTGAAACTGCTCTCACCGAACTGCGCGGCGGCCTGGAAATCGCGCTCTGGGTCGGTGGCCCGCTGCTGCTGGTCGTGTTGGTGGTCGGTGTGGTCATCGGCGTGATCCAGGCCGCGACCCAGTTGAACGAACCGACCATCGCCTTCGTGGCCAAGGCCGTGGCGCTGACCGCCGCGTTGTTTGCCACGGGCGGTTATCTGATGGGCACGTTGGTCGAATACACCACGGCGTTGTTCCATCGATTGCCGCATGTGATTGGGTGACGACGTAGCCGCAACGTAATGGACGCCGCCACCCAAACCGTCATCGACGGACAGCAGGCCTTCGCCGTCATCAACGCCTTGATGTGGGTGATGCTGCGTACCGGCGCCATGCTGATGGCAATGCCGCTGGTCGGCACGCGTGCGGTACCCGTGCGCGTGCGCGTGATGATTGCCGGCTCGCTGGCCATGGCCCTGGCGCCGATGCTGCCACCCTCGCCGCAACTGCTGGCGATTGATGCGGTCACCGTACTCACCGCCATGCGCGAATTGTTTGTCGGCGCCAGCATCGGCTTCCTGCTGCGGCTGGCGTTCGAAGCCGGCGCCATGGCTGGCGAACTGGTCTCGCAAGGTACCGGCCTGGCCTTCGCACAGATGTCCGACCCGCTGCGCGGCGTCAACTCCGGTGTCGTCGGCCAATGGTTCTACCTGGCCTTCGGATTGCTGTTCTTCACCTTGAACGGCCACCTGGCGCTGATTGCGCTGCTGGTGGACAGCTACCACGCACTTCCCATCGGCACCGCCCTGCCCGACCCGCAAGCCATGCTCACGGTCGCGCCGACATTCTTCATGCAGGTGCTGCGCTCGGCGCTGAGTCTGGCGCTGCCGGTGATGGTGGCGATGTTGGCAGTGAATCTGGCGTTCGGCGTGCTGGGGCGTGCGGCGCCCGCGTTGAACCCTATCCAGTTGGGTCTGCCGACCGCCTTGCTGCTAGGCCTGCTGCTGCTGTCGATGTTGTCAGGCGAGCTTGGGCCGCCGGTGCAGCGGATCTTTGATCAGTCGTTTGATGCGGCGCGGGCGCTGACGGGCTGAGACGCCAGATCAATCGGTGCGCGCTCTTCCGCCTCGCGTACCTGCCGATGTCACCGCTGGCAGTTGAAAGTTGATTATCAGGCCTCCGATGGCTTGAGACGGCTCAACAGACAAGGGTCAATGCCTCCTCCGTCGAGATGTAGTCGTATCCCGCCTGCCAGGGATAGCGGTGCTCGCTGTCCGGAAGGAACATGACCATGGCAGCGAAGGGCTTGCCCTGATAGTAGCGAACGGCAGTACCGAGATACTCCGTGAACATCTCCGCGCGAACGGACTTGAAGACCACTTTGTAGTCGCCCGCAAGGACATGGGCATCCTCGACATCTGGCTTGAAGGCATGCCCACCTTTCAATAGGTCCGCGCACTCATTGAGCAGTGCATGCGCCTTGTCTCGCTCCAATCCGAACACAACAATCTCGGGCGCGCCGTAGGACGCTTCAAACCCGATGGTGTAGCTGAAATTCTGCCCACCTGCTTCGTTGGAGAAGACGTGGAGGCAGTGCCAACCATACGTTTGTATGTGGTCTGCGATTTCCTCCCTCTGAGCAACCGGATTCATTCCCCTTATCCGCCTTCCGTTGAATTTTGCGAGCCTACCAGAATGGTTGCCCGGGCAACGCGCTCCGGGGGTCGGAATTTGCCTTCATCTCAATGCGGGGTTTCCTGATATCGCCCTTCGCGATTCACCCGCTCTGGAGTTCTCATTGGACGAATGCGGCGGGTCCCCCCATCCCACGTATGCCAGCCCGTTATTTGGGCACCCACTCCGCAGCAATGGTCGCGAGCCGGGCGGTCGCCTCCTTCGAGCCGAATCTGCCAGCGGCCCGAAAACCATCCTGCGCGGCGTCCGCGTCGGTACAAACCTTGGACAGAATGCTTTCGGCTACGACCCGATGAGGCTCGATGCGTGCCGCGTACTTGACCAGCAACGCCGCGCCCGCGCTGTCTGACTCATGCCCATCCAGGGCGTAGGACCAATAGAGATTGTCGTACGCGAGGACAAAAGCCTGGAATGGCAACTCGCCTGCGGCACAGAGCCGAATGAGTTCATCACCGCGATCCAGTGCGGCAAGCAGCTCAGGTTCGGATGGGTAACCCTGCAAAGTGCGTCCTTGCAGCCCGAGGGTGGATGTTGGCGGCAGCGTAGCTACACGCCCGGCATCGGGTCAATTGCCCTATTGCGCTCCCCGTAGCGTCCTCTTTGATCCCTCAGGATGGTCAGTTTTCTGTGAGCGTTAGACGCGGACTTCTCCGATGGCTCACCCGTGCCAGCCTCAGTACTGTGGCCCTGCCAAGCCCATGCACGAAAGAGAAGTCAAAGGAGCTCATGAAATTTTTAACCAATAGTGAAGCCCAATGGGAGTGCCTTGGACATGGCTTGCATCTCTGCCTTGCCGTGTGCAAACTAGCTGCACGACTCATCCCTTGTCTTGTCATTCAGTTGGCTCTGGCTTGGGACGAAAAAACCGCCTTCACGGCGGTTTTTTCATGTGCGAAGGATTTGTCTCACAGATTACGAACCGCAACGCGACCGCCGTCTACATCGACGGCTACAACCTGTACTACGGGCGTATTCGGGGTACGCCTTACAAGTGGCTGGATGTGGTGTCACTCTTTGAACACTTGCTACACGGACAAAATCCCCACGCTGAGCTCAACTCGGTCCGTTACTTCAGCGCACCGGCCCTGGGCAGGTTTGCTACCCACGGAGATGCCTCCGTCCTGGCCCAGCAGGACTACATCCGCGCCCTGCAACAGGTGCATCGTGATCGGTTCTCTACGGTCATGGGGAAGCACAGCTATGACAGGCATGGGACCTCGCTTCCACATTTCGAGCCAGGCAGGCCATTCGATCGGACGCACCGGGTCAAAGTCTGGAAGCTCGAAGAGAAGCAAACGGATGTGAACCTGGCGCTCTCGTTGTACCGGGAGGCCTCTACAGGACGCTATCATCAAGTGGTGGGAAGCCGATACGCAAACCCTCGCATTGGTAGGACCGACACGTATCTCGAAACTGCTACTGCGCGACTGACCGAAGCAAAGCCGCATCCTCCCCCTTCAACTCCCGCTCCCGCCCCAGCAGATGTACCTCGTTGAGGCACTTTACCTGCAACCGGTGCACGCGCACCCGTGTCTTGTAGGCACTGCCCAGCGCCGCATCCATCGGCACGATCGACCAGCCGCGCCCATGCGCGACGCTCTCCAGCGCTTCTTCCAGTTCGTCGAAGTGATCACTGCGATGCCAGCGTGACGGCAGCGCCAGGTTCTGGCTTTCAAACCAGCGGAAGAACACGTAGTCGAATTCCTCGTAGGTGACGAATGGCAAGGCGGCAATCTCGTCGCGGGCCGGCGTGGCGCGGCGCGACTTGGGCCCGACCAGCACCAGTTCCTCTTCGCCGATCGACAACGAGGCGATGCTGGCCGTGACCAGCGGCCGGTAGCTCACGCCCAGTGCCACCCGTCCGGTTTCCAGCAGGGCCAGCACCTGGCTGGCGGTGCGGAACAGCACTTCAACCGGGCGCTGCGGCGGCAACGCGGCCAACAGCCGCGGCACCAGTCGATAGCGGCCAAAACCCGACACACAGGCGATGCGCAGGGGTTCGGCGGCGATATCCTCGCGCACGTTGTCCCAGGCCTGGCCCAGATCCAGATACGCGCGCTCGATCGATGCAGCCAGCACGCGGCCGCGCGGGGTCAGCAGCAAACGACTGCCCTGCCGGCGGAACAACGGCGAGCCCAGCTGCTTTTCCAGTTGCTGCACGTCATAGGTCACCGCCGACGGCGATTTGTGCAGCACGCGCGCGGCGGCATTGACCCCGCCTTCGGCCACGACGCAGCGGAAGACGGCCAGGCGACGGAAGTCCGGTGACATGCGCGCTCCTGCGGGTGAAGGCCGACAGTGTGCCAGCCCCGCCGCACGCCCGCCGTTCAATGCCATTGAACAGTGGCCGCGGATCCTGAAATGGCCCGTGCGGCACCGCGGCGCTAGGCTCCGATCTTCGCCACGAGGTCCACCGATGCGCGCACTGCCTGGGTTGTTCTGCCTGCTGTTGTCCCTGCCTGCCAGCGCCCAGGTCAGCCTGCGTGACAGTGGCGATGCCGCACACCTTTTCGCTTATCGGGCCCAGCCTGGTCAGCAGGATGCGTTTGATGCCGGCTACCGCCAGCACCTGGCTTGGCATCGCGAGCACGCCGACCCGCTGGTCTGGTATGGCTGGGATGTCGTCGATGGGCCGAATGCGGGGATGTTCGTGGACGGCAGCTTCGGTGCTCCGTTCGCCGCCTTCGACCAGCGTGTCGACCCCGCCGGCGACGGCGCCGATGCCGCACGCCACTTCAGCCCGCACGCCATTCCACAGTACCGCGCCAGCTATCGCCTGCGCCGCGACCTGAGCAGCGCGTTTCCGCTGGAGCAATGGCGGCCCACCGCGCGCATGGAAGTCACCCACTACACGGTTGCACCGGGCTCGCGTGCATTGTTCGAAGAAGCCGTTGCTTTGGCGAAGCAAAACCTGCCTTCGGGTGCCGCGCACAGCTGGTACGAGTTGGTCAGTGGTGGCGAGGCGGGCTATCTGCTGCTCATCGCGCGCCAGGGTTGGGCCGACTATGACCAGCCCGCCGATCATCTGGATGCGCTGTTGGCGCGATCAAAAGCGCCGCGCGCGCAGGCTTTGCGCCAGCAACTCACTGGCGTAGTTGCCTCGGCTCGCACGGAAACCTGGGAATACCGTCCCGACATGAGCCTGATGCCGGCGCGGTGATGCGAAGGCGAGCCCTACGAGGCAGTCGGCATTGGCGTCGCCAGCCAAGTAAACACGGTGTCGCCCATTCGAGGTCCAAGCCGGTTCCGGAGCTGCTGGAGACCGCCTTCACGGCGGTTTTTTCATGCCCGAAGGTTGTGTGCCCCGGTCTGGCAGCCGGCTGCCCCTACCGACCTGAACCGTGACGCCCTTCACCCCCCGCCAGTATCCCGGCACTAAACTTGCATCCGCTTTGGGTAACTCCACCACCCCGACCCACTACATCGCTGCCCATGGCAGGGCCGCGATCCCGCCAACCGGATGAACACCAAGACGCGAGACACCCGCCTTGAACTGATCACCCTGCTGGGTTCGACCACGGCGGTGGTGATCGCGGCTTTCGCGTTGTTCCGGATCACTCAGGGCGCCTGGCTGGCCGCCGTGGTGGACCTGCTGATCGTGGCGGCGGTGCTGGGGGTGGTGTTCTACGCCCGCGCCAGCGGCAACAGCGCCCGCGCCGGCAACATCTTGTGCCTGCTCAATTCCGTGGCCTGCCTGGCGGCCGCGTACGTGATTGGCCCGGTCGCGCTGACCTGGCTCTACCTGGTGCTGCTGACCAACTTCTTCCTGGCCGATCGCCGGCTGGCGCTGGGCGTGGGCCTGGCCATGCTGGGCGTACTGTGCCTGATGCCCGGCCAGTTCGCCGATGCCTTCGTGATGGTCTCGACCCTGGCCACGGCCGCGCTGACGGCCCTGTTCTCCTACATCTTCGCCACCCGCAGCCAGGATGATCGGGTGGAGCTGCAGGAACTGGCCTCGCTTGATGCGCTGACCAACGTGCCCAACCGCCGCATGATGGAAAAGGCCCTGGCCCAGGCCCTGGTCAACCAGAAAGCCGGCCGCTGCTGCTATGGTCTGATCGTGCTGGACCTGGACCGCTTCAAGGACGTCAACGATCAGTACGGCCACGCCGCTGGCGACAACGCCATTGCGGATCTGGCCTCGATCCTGCGCTTTGAAATGCGCAAGGACGACCATGTGTTCCGCTTTGGCGGCGAAGAGTTCGTGGTGCTGCTGCGGGTCAACAATCGCGAGGAACTGGAAGCGGCCACCGAGCGCCTGCGCAAGGCGGTGCGCGAATCGCTGCGCGGTCCGGGTGGGCGCATCACCATTTCCCTCGGCGGCGCGCTGCTCGGCCATGAGGCCGACTGGCATGACTGGTTCTCGCGCGCGGACGCCGCGCTATATCGGGCCAAGCAGAGCGGGCGGGACAACTACGTCATCGCCGAAGACTTGTTCTAGCAAGCTGACCGGCTCCGCCGCACCCTCATCCGGCGCTTCGCGCCACCTTCTCCCGGAGGGAGAAGCGAACGCGGCACAAAGCTTGCACCGGGTATCCCGACTCCGTCGGAAACCTGGCCATGTCCGAATCGGACGAAAGCGGCGAAAAAACCGAATTACCCAGTGAAAAACGGCTGCGCGAGGCGCGCGAGCAGGGCAACATCCCGCGCTCGCGCGAACTGGCGACCGCGGCCGTGTTCGCTGCCGCCGTGCTGGCCATCAGCGCGATGATGCCGACCCTGGCGCGCGGCGCGCTGGGCTGGATGAAGGGCGCGCTCAGTCCCGACCCCAACCTGTTCAAGCACAACGACCTGCTGTTCGGCCATGTCGGCCTGCTGATGCTCAAGCTGCTGTGGATCTTCGTGCCCATCGTGCTGGTCTGCGTGGGCGCCAGCTTCATCGCGCCGGTGCTGATGGGCGGGCTGCGCTGGTCGAACAAGGCGCTGATGCCCGACTTCACCCGCCTGAGCCCGATGAAGGGCATGGCCCGCCTGTACGGCGCCGAGAGCGTGGCCGAGTTGCTGAAGTCGCTGCTGCGGGTGGCCTTTGTCGGCACCGCCGCCGGCCTGACCCTGAAGCTGGGCATGAACCACCTGCGCGAGCTGCTGACCATGCCGCTGGAGTCGGCCATCAGCAACGGCCTGGGCTTTGCCGGCACCCTGCTGTTTGCCTGCGCCGGCGCGCTGGCCCTGCTGGCCGCCATCGACACCCCGTACCAGAAGTGGAACTGGCTGCGGAAGCTGAAGATGACCCGCCAGGAACTGCGCGAGGAAATGAAGGAAAGCGAAGGCCGCCCGGAAGTGAAGGGCCGCATCCGCCAGATGCAGCACCAGATGTCGCAGCGCCGGATGATCGAAGACGTGCCCAGCGCCGACGTGGTGCTGGTCAACCCGACCCACTACGCCGTGGCGCTGAAATACGACGCCGGCCAGATGGGCGCCCCCCGCGTGGTGGCCAAGGGCGTGGACGAAGTGGCCCTGCGCATCCGCGAGGTGGCCGAGGCGCACAAGGTGGCCATCGTGGCCTCGCCGCCTTTGGCACGCGCCTTGTATCGGGAAAGCCAACTTGGCCGGGAAATCCCCGTGAGACTGTATACCGCCGTCGCCCAGATCCTGTCCTACGTCTACCAGCTGCGCGCCTGGCGCGCCGGTACCGTGGCCCAGCACCCGGACATGCCCTCCGTTGAAGTCGACGAAGGCAAGCCGGCATGAGCGCGAACGTGCGACCCAATTCGCGGGTGATGGACCTGCTGCGTGCCGGCCTGGGCGCGCCGTTGATCGTGCTGGCCATGCTGGCCATGGTCATCATCCCGCTGGCGCCGCCGGTGCTGGATGCGCTTTTCAGCTTCAACATCGCCATCTCGCTGGTGGTGCTGCTGGCGGTGGTGTACGTGCGCCGGCCGCTGGATTTCACGATCTTCCCGATCGTGCTGCTGATGACCACGATGCTGCGCCTGGCGCTCAACGTGGCCTCCACCCGGGTGGTGCTGCTGCACGGCCAGGACGGCCACGGTGCCGCCGGCCGGGTCATCGAAGCCTTCGGCGAGGTGGTGGTGGGCGGCAATTTCGCCGTCGGCCTGGTGGTGTTCGCCATCCTGACCATCATCAACTTCGTGGTCATCACCAAGGGTGCGGGCCGTATTTCGGAAGTGTCGGCGCGCTTCATCCTGGACGCGATGCCCGGCAAGCAGATGGCCATCGACGCCGACCTCAACGCCGGCCTGCTGACCCGCGAGGAAGCCAAGGCCCGCCGCGAGGAAGTGCGCGAGGAAGCCGACTTCTACGGCGCGATGGACGGCGCCAGCAAGTTCATCCGTGGCGACGCCATCGCCGGCATCCTGATTCTCTTCATCAACCTGATTGGCGGCCTGGCCATCGGCGTGCTGCAGCACGGACTGCCGGTGGGCGAAGCGGCCAAGATCTACACCCTGCTGTCCATCGGTGACGGCCTGGTCGCGCAGTTGCCGGCGCTGCTGGTGTCCTCCTCGGTGGCCATGCTGGTCACCCGCGCCTCGCGCGCCCAGGACATGGGCGGGGCGATGGTGGGCCAGGTGTTCGGCCAGCACAAGGCGCTGGCCGTGGCCGCGACCATCATGGGCCTGGTCGGCATCGTGCCGGGCATGCCCAATGTCGTGTTTTTGACGCTGGCCGCGGTGCTGGGCTACATCGCGTGGAAGCTCTACAAGAAACAGCAGGCCGGCGGCAGCGAAGCCGACGGTGACAACCCCGCCCTGCCCGCGCCGGGCGGCGCCAGCGCCAGCAATCCCAACGCCGAGCTGACCTGGGACGAAGTACGTCCGGTCGATCCGCTGGGCCTGGAAGTGGGCTACCGCTTGATTCCCCTGGTCGACAAGAACCAGGGCGGCGAGCTGATGTCGCGCATCAAGGCGGTGCGCCGCAAGCTCACCCAGGATCTGGGCTTCCTGATTCCGCCCGTGCATATCCGCGACAACCTGGAGCTGCCCTCCAACGGCTACCGCCTGCTGGTGCACGGCGTGCCAGTGGCCACGGCGGAAATCCATCCGGACCGCGAACTGGCATTGGACCCGGGCGGCGCCTTCGGCACGCTGGAGGGCATCCCCGGCCGCGATCCGGCCTTCGGCCTGGACGCCACCTGGATCCAGCCGCACCAGCACGCGCTGGCCGAATCGCTGGGCTACACCGTGGTCGACGCCGCCACCGTGGTGGCCACCCACCTCTCGCATCTGGTGCGCGAACACGCGCCGGAACTGCTGGGCCATGAGGAAGTGCAGCAGCTGCTGGCCACGCTGGGCAAGAGCGCGCCCAAGCTCGTCGAAGATCTGACGCCCAAGTCGCTGCCACTGGCCACCGTGGTGCGCGTGCTGCAGAACCTGCTCATCGAGCGCGTGCCGATTCGCCAACTGCGTCGCATCGTCGAGCAGCTGGTGGAGTTCGCCCCGCAGAACGCCGACCCGGCCGCGCTCACCGCGGCGGTACGCAATGGCCTGGGCCGCTTCATCGTGCAGGAAATCTCCGGCATGTCGCCCGAACTGCCCGTCTATACCTTGGCGCCGCAACTGGAACGCGTCTTGCAAGACAGCGTGCAAGGCACCGGCGCCGCGCTGGAACCTGGTCTGGCCGAAAGGCTGCACCAATCCCTTGCGGACTGCGTGACCCAACAGGACGCCAAGAGTGAACCGGCGGTGGTGTTGGTGCCAGGAACAGTACGCGCTGCGTTGGCGCGGCTGGTCCGCCACAGCGTCCCCACGTTGTCGGTCCTGTCCTACAGCGAAGTGCCGGAGGACAAGCGACTGAAGTTGGTGGGCACCATCAGTTGATTCATCAGCAGAACCCAGCGGTTTACCAGAGCGCCAAACCATGAAAATCAAACGCTTCGTCGCCCCGGACATGCGCACCGCCTTCGCCCTGGTCCGCCAGGAACACGGCCCGGATGCGGTCATCCTGTCCAACCGCATGACTGATGACGGCGTGGAAATCGTCGCCGCATCCAATTACGACGAAGCACTGGTGCAGCGCACGCTGGACGCGATGCGCCCGGCCGAACCGGCTGCTCCGCCCGCTCCTTCTTTCGCACGCCCGGCGGCCACGCAGCGTGATGCGCAGACCCGCACCGACGACCTGCACCGTGCCGCGCCGCGCGCCGAATCGAATCGCCAGGACGCGCCGCTGTCGCCCGCGCAGGCCGCGGCCGCTTACTTCCAGCGCAACACGCCGAACAACAAGCCGGCGATGGACGATGCACCGGTCAGCAGTCCTTTCAGCCGCAAGCCTCTTGGCAAGCCGGCGCAGGACATCGCGGCCGAGCAGGCTGCCAACGAAATTCCGACCGCGTTTGAACTGCTGGCCCAGCTGAAGCCGCAAGCGCCGAAGAAGCCGGCCGCGCCGGCCGAAGACCTGGACGCCCTGCCCGCCTTCCTGCGTGAAAGCCTGCGCGGTGACCGCAAGGGCGCCGATGCGCGTGATGGCGAATCGCTGTACGCCGGTATTCCGTCGCCGGAGCCGTTGGGTGGATACGAGCAGGAAGACGATTTTGTGTTGCCTGCCAGCGAGCCGGCGAAGTTCGAGATCAAGCCGGACTCGTTTGCTGCGCGGTTGGCGGCGAGTTTGCCGGCGGTGCCGGGCGTGAATGGCACGGCGCGTGCGGTTGCCGCGGTGACTGCGGATGATGTGGCGAAGGCTGAGGCGATTCTGGCTTCGTCTTCCCCTCATCCCAACCTTCTCCCGCAAGCGGGAGAAGGAGCCGCAGCATCGGCTGCGGATGTTTCCCAGGCAACGACGACGGTTGCGGCTGCGACGGTTGCAACGGCTACTGCCCCGGCGGTTGCACTGGTTACCGACAACGATCCGATCCGCGCCCGCGAGAACGATGAGCAGCTGGCCGCCATGCGCGCCGAGCTGGCCGCGATGCGCGGCATGATCGAAGACGAGATGCACCGCCTGACCGACGAGCGCCTGAAGGGTTCTCCGGTGCGTTCGCAGGCGATGGAACTGCTGGAAGACTACGGTTTCGATGCCGGCATCACCCGCGACGTGGCGCTGCAGATTCCCGCCGACACCGAACTGCATCGCGGCCGTGGCCTGATGCTGGGCCTGCTGTCGAAGAAGCTGCCCGTCATGGCGCAGGATCCGCTGCTCACTGGCGGCGTGATCGCCCTGGTCGGCCCGACCGGCGCCGGCAAGACCACCACCATCGCCAAGCTGGCCGCGGCGTTCGCCGAAGCCAACAGCCCGCGCGACGTGGCGCTGGTCACCACCGACACCGTGCGCGTGGGTGGCCGCGAACAGTTGCACAGCTACGGTCGCCAGCTCGGCATCGCCGTATACGAAGCCGACAGCGACATCAAGCTGGCGCAGGTGCTGGAGCGCCTGGCCGACTACAAGCTGGTGCTGATCGACACCGCCGGCCTGGGCCAGCGCGACCGCAACCTGGTCGGCCAGCTCAACTGGCTGCGCGCGGCCGGACAGATCCACACCCTGCTGGTGCTGCCGGCCAACTCCCACTACGCCGATCTGGATGAAGTGGTGCGCCGCTTCAGCGCCGTGCGCCCCAAGGGCGTGGTGCTGACCAAGGTCGATGAAACCGGTCGCCTGGGCAGCCCGCTGTCGGTGATCGTCGACCACCAGTTGCCGATGGCCTGGATCACCGACGGTCAGCGCGTGCCGGAAGACCTGCACCGCGCCAACGCCGCCAACCTTGTACTGCGTCTTGACCAATTGCGTCGCGAAGCCGACGAAGCCATCCCCGCGGAGAACATCCATGTCGCATGAGTCCCACCTGTTGCAGACCAATCCGCGCAACACGCCGCCGATGGCCGGCGCGTTCCATCCGGTGCGGGTCATTGCGATCACCGGTGGCAAGGGTGGTGTGGGCAAGACCAACGTGTCGGTCAACCTGGCCGCTTCGCTGGCCGAGATGGGCAAGCGCACCCTGCTGATGGACGCCGACCTGGGCCTGGCCAATGTCGACGTGCTGCTGGGCCTGACCCCCAAGTTCACCCTGGCCGATCTGGTCGCGCATCGCTGCCAGTTGGAGGACGTGCTGCTGGGAGGCCCGGATGGCCTGCTGATCGTCCCGGCCTCGTCGGGTTTCCGGCACATGGCCGAGCTGTCCTCGGCCGAGCACGTCGGCCTGGTCAATGTGTTCTCGGAACTGCAGCGCCAGCTGGACGTGATGGTGGTGGATACCGCCGCCGGCATCACCGACAGCGTGCTGACCTTCTGCCAGGCCGCGCAGGACACCGTGGTGGTGGTCTGCGATGAGCCGGCCTCGATCACCGATGCCTACGCCTTGATCAAGGTGCTCTCGCGCGAACGCGGCGTCGATCGCGTGCACGTGATCGCCAATATGGTCCGCGACCCCAACGAGGGCCGCAAGTTGTACGAAAAACTGGCGCGGGTGTGCGAACGCTTCCTCGGCGACGTGGCCCTGCACTACATGGGCGCGGTGCCGCAGGACGACTGGCTGCGCCGCGCCGTGCAGCGCCAGCAGGCGGTGGTGAAGGCCTATCCGGGCAGCCCGTCGGCCCGCGCCATCAACGAAATCGCGCGCCTGGCCGCCCGTTGGCAGCCGCCGACCGCCGCGCGCGGCAATGTCGAATTCTTCGTCGAACGCATGATCAACCGGAGCGTGCCTGCATGAATACCGGTGCTGCCGCCCAATACCGTGCCGTGCAGAAAAGCGCGGCCACCGATGCCGTCACCGTGCATGCGGACCTGGTACGGCGCATCGCCCATCACCTGGCCGCACGCCTGCCGGCCAGCGTGGAGGTCGATGATCTGATCCAGGCCGGCATGATCGGTCTGATTGAAGCCTCGCGCAGCTACGACGCCGAACAGGGCGCCTCGTTCGAGACCTTCGCCTCGATCCGCATCCGCGGCTCGATGATCGATGAAATCCGCCGCGGCGACTGGGTGCCGCGTTCGGTGCACCGGCGCGCCCGCCAGGCCGCCTCCACCGTGCGCGAAATCGAACAGCGCACCGGCCGCGCCGCCATCGCCACCGAAGTCGCCTCGGCGATGGAGATGCCGTTGCCGGAATACCTGCGCCTGCTGGAAGACGCCGCGCGTGGCCAGGTGTTGAGCCTGGAATCGCACGTCGAAGACCATGGCGAACCGCAGACCCATGTCACCGGTGGCCCCAGCCCGCAGCAGAACCTGGAGCGCGGCGAGTTCCGCACCCAGCTGGTCAAGGCCATCGGCCAACTGCCCGAGCGCGAGCAGCTGGTGCTGTCCATGTACTACGAGCAGGAATTGAACCTGAAGGAAATCGGCGCCGTGCTGGGGGTCAGCGAGTCGCGGGTCTGCCAGATCCACGGCCAGGCCATGCTGCGCCTGCGCGGCCGGCTGGACGTGTACGAAAAGGTCGACGCCGGCATCGAGGACGATTGAGGGCCGCTTTCACCCCCTCACTAAACTTCTCCGGATCCCCGCCGATATCCGTTCCGAACCACCCTGCCCAATAGCATTGCCCCGGAGTACCGAGTGACCGCCAACAAGAACATGCGAATCCTGATCGTGGACGACTTCTCGACGATGCGCCGCATCATCAAGAACCTGCTCAACGATCTGGGTTACACCAACACCGCCGAGGCCGACGACGGTTCGACCGCCATCCAGGCGCTGGCGCAGGGCAACTTCGAATTCGTGGTCACCGACTGGAACATGCCCGGCATGACCGGCATCGACCTGCTCAAGGCGATCCGCGCCGATGACCGCTTCAAGCACCTGCCGGTGCTGATGGTCACCGCCGAGGCCAAGCGCGAACAGATCATCGAGGCCGCGCAGAACGGCGTGAACGGCTACATCATCAAACCGTTCACCGCGCAGACCCTGGAAGAGAAGCTGGGCAAGATCTTCGAGCGCCTGGGAGCGGCTGCCTGATGGCCGCAGTCATTGATGCTTCCAGCGCCCGCGCGGCGCTGGTGGAAAAACTCCAGCACGCGCTGGATGCCCTGCAGGAAGGCGATGAAGCCGGCTGGCGCCGCGAACTGGATGCGATTGCCGCCTGGCGCACGCAGCCGATGATGCAGGGCCTGGGCCGGCTGGCCCGCGAACTGGCGCAGACGCTGGGCGAACTGCCGCCCACCCATGACAGCCATGGTCTGGACGACGCCTGCGCGCGCCTGGATCACGTGGTCGAAATGACCGAACAGGCCAGCCACAAGACCCTCGACCTGGCCGAGCAATGCCGCGGCCTGGCCGATCAGCTCAAGGCCAGCCCGCTCAGCGCCGAACAGACGCAGCTGGTGGATGGCATCCGCAGCGGCCTGTCGGAAATGGCGCTGGCGCAGAGCTACCAGGACCTCACCGGGCAGATCATCCGTCGCGTCGCCGGCATCGTCCGCCGCGTGCACGAAGGTTTTGGCGCACTCGGCCTGCCGCCGCCGGAAAAGAAGGACAACGCCCTGTCCGGCCCGGCCGTCAACGGACTGGACAAGAACGCGTACTCGCAGGATGACGCGGATGATCTGTTGTCGGGTCTTGGCCTGTAAGAGAAGCACGCATGTCCGCCGTCACCCCCGAAATCGCCGCCGACTTCCTGATTGAAGCGCAGGAGATCCTGGATCGCCTGGGCGAGCAGCTGGTGACGCTGGAACAGGATCCCGCCGACAAGCAGCAGCTCAACGCGGTGTTCCGCGGCTTCCACACGCTCAAGGGCGGCGCCGGCTTCCTGGCGATCACCCCGATGGTCAACCTGTGCCACGCGGCTGAAGAAGCGCTCGGCCTGGTGCGCTCGGGCAAGGCCTCGCTGGAAGCGGATCATTTCGACGCCGCGCAGCAGTCGCTCGACTGGCTGCAGCAGATGCTCGATGCAGTGGGCGCCAACGAAGATCCGCCGCATGCACCGGCCACGCTGATCGCGCAGTTCGACGTGACTGGCGCCGCACCCAAGCCGGCGCCGGTGGCGGCCAAACCGGCCACAGCAGCGCCTGCGCAGGCGGGCGAGGACATCAACGAAGAAGAATTCGACGCCCTGCTCGATCAGCTGCAGGGCGCGATCGCCGCGCCTGCCGCCACGGCGCCTGCCGCTGCGCCGAAGCCGCGCGCCACCCCGGCCAGCGCAGCGGGCAAGCCGGCCGCGCGCGCCAGCGAAGCCGAGCAGACCATCCGCGTGGACACCAAGCGGCTGGATGCGATCGTCAACCTGGTCGGCGAACTGGTGCTCTCGCGCAACCGCCTCAAGACCCTGCGCGCGCGCCTGCGCGACGAGGAACTGGACCGCGCGGTCAGCAGCCTGGATATCGCCACCGCACGCCTGCAGAACGCGGTCATGCGCACGCGCATGCAGCCGGTCGGCAAGGTGTTCTCGCGCTTCCCCAAGGTGGCGCGCGATGTCGCCCGCTCCTTGCAGAAGGAAGTGGATCTGGAATTGATCGGTGCCGAGACCGAGCTGGATCGCAACCTGGTCGAAGCGCTGGCCGATCCGCTGGTGCATCTGGTCCGCAACGCCATCGATCACGGCGTGGAAGTGCCGGCCCTGCGCGAAGCTGCGGGCAAGCCGCGCTGTGGCCAAGTCCGCCTGGCCGCGCAGCAGGAAGGCGACTACGTCACCATTGAAATCCGCGACGACGGCGCCGGCATAGATCCCGAACGCCTGCGCGACAAGGCGCTGGAAAAGGGCCTGATTGATCCCGAGTCCGCCGCGCGCCTGTCGCATGACGAATGCCTGCAGCTGATCTTCCTGCCGGGCTTTTCCACCAAGACCGAGATCACCGACATCTCCGGCCGTGGCGTCGGCATGGACGTGGTGCAGTCACGCATCCGCGAACTGAGCGGGCAGATCCAGATCTATTCCCAGCTCGGACGCGGCAGCCGCTTCCTGATCCGCGTGCCGCTGACGCTGGCGATCCTGCCGACCCTGCTGGTGCAGGCCGGCGACCCGGTCTATGCGTTGCCGCTGGCGCGCGTGCTGGAAGTGCTGCATGCGCCGGATGCCAGCCTGCGCTATTTCGATGGCCAGGCGGTGCTGGATCGCGGCGCCACCACCTTGCCGCTGGTGGATCTGCGCCGCTGGCTGGGCGTGCAGGTGACCAAGACCCCGCTGCTCACCATCGTGGTGTTGCAGATGGGCGACCAGCGCTTCGGCCTGGTCGTGGATCAGGTGCGCGGCCGCGAGGAGGTGGTAATCAAGCCGCTACCGCGCGCCGTGCGCGGCCTGCCCGGCTATGCCGGCGCCACCCTGATTGGCGACGGCCGCATGGCCCTGATCCTGGACGTGGACGGCCTGCGCCAGGTGGCGTAAGCCCTTCCCCCTCTTCCTCTCCCTCCGGGAGAGGGTCGCCAGCTCAAGTTCCCATTACACCCGCCGATATTCCTTCACATGGATATCTTCAGTCTCGTCGGACTACTGCTGGCGCTGGTCGCCCTGGTCGGTGGCAGCATCCTCAAGGGTGCGGGCGTGGCCTCGCTGTGGTCGTCGGCCGCCTTCGTCATCGTCATCCTCGGCACCGTCGCAGCCATCCTGGTGCATACGCCGCCGAAGGTGTTCAAGCATGCGGTGGCCATCGCCAAGTGGGTGATCCGCCCGCCCACCAATGAGCGCGAAGGACTGATCCAGCAGATCGTCGAGTGGAGCAATGTGGCCCGCAAGCAGGGTCTGCTCGGGCTGGAGCCGCTGGTCGCCGAGCAGGAAGATCCGTTCCTCAAGAAGGGCCTGCAGATGCTGGTCGACGGCCTGGAGCCGGAAGCCATCCGGCACATGCTGGAAATCGATCTGGACAGCCAGGAACACCAGGATCTGGCCGCCGCCAAGGTGTTCGAAGCCATGGGCGTGTACGCGCCCACGCTGGGCATCATCGGTGCGGTATTCGGCCTGATCGCGGTGATGAAGAACCTGGCCGATCCGTCCAAGCTGGGCCACGGCATCGCCGCGGCGTTCACCGCCACCATCTACGGCATCGCCTCGGCCAACCTGTTCTTCCTGCCGATGGCCAACAAGCTCAAGAGCGTCATCGGTGGCCGCACCCGTGAGCGCGAGATGATCATCGAGGGGTTGATCGCGATCGCCCAGGGCGAGAATCCGCGCAACATCGAATCCAAGCTGGCCGGCTTCCTGCACTAAGGGGCCGGGATCATGGCGCGCCGCAAGAAACACGAAGAACACACCAACCACGAAGCCTGGGCGATCCCCTACGCGGATCTGATGACCCTGCTGCTGGCGTTCTTCGTGGTCATGTACGCGATCTCCACGGTCAACGAAGGCAAGTACCGGGTGATGGCCGATGCCCTGACCGCCGCTTTCGGCGGCGCGCCGCGCACCATCAATCCGGTGCAGGTGGGCAATCACCAGCTGCAGGGTGCGGATTTCGATCGCCCCTCGCCGATCAAGTCCGGCGCCAAGCAGGGCCCGTCGGCGCCCTCGCCTGCCCCCAACGTCACCCTGCTGGCGGCGATGGCCTCGCAGATGAACATGAGCGTCAGTGCGCAGGGCATGCAGAACGCCGAGCGCGAGCTGGATCGCATCGCCTCGGACATCGAAAAGGCGATGAAGCCGCTGGTGGACCAGAAAATGGTGGTCATCCGCCGCGCCCAGCTGTGGCTGGAAGTGCAGATCAACAGCGACATCCTGTTTCCCACCGGTTCCGCGGCGCTGGAACCGGCCGCGCAGGACACCGTGTCCAAGCTGGCCGATGTGCTGATCAATGTTCCCAACGGCGTACGGGTGGAAGGCTATACCGACGATCGTCCGATCCGCACCTATCAGTTCCCCTCCAACTGGGAGCTGTCGGCCGCGCGTGCGGCCAGCGTGGTGCACCTGTTCGTGCGCGACGGCATTCCGCCGGAGCGGCTGGCGATGATCGGCTACGGCGAATTCCGCCCGATCGGCGACAACGCCACCCTGGAGGGCCGCAACAGCAACCGTCGCGTGCTGCTGGTGATCCTGGCCGGGGAAGGCAAGGCCGAGGGCGGTGGCGGCGGACTGCCGGCGATCGCCGCGGCACCGAACTTGCAAGGCACCCTCGATGAGGCCGGTCCCCTGACGCCGGCCACGGCCGCTGACGCTGCAGCGTTGGCGCCGACCGTAACCGGAGGATCCAACTGATGCGCGTGTGGGCAATCGCCAACCAGAAAGGCGGCGTGGGCAAGACCACCACCACTTTGGCCCTGGGCCGTGGCCTGGCAATGCGCGGCTTCCGCGTGCTGCTGATCGATCTGGACCCGCATTCGTCGTTGAGCCGGGCCTTTGGCGTGCCCGCCGATCCGCCGCCCAGCGGAGTGATGGAACTGTTCAATCCCGAAGGCGCCGAGCTGGCGCCACTGGTACGGGCCACCGAAATCGAAAACCTGTCCTTCGTCGCCGCGCAGACCTCGCTGGCCACGCTGGAACGGCGCAGCGCCACCCAGCCCGGCCTGGGCCTGGCCCTGTCCAGCGCGCTGGCGCGGGGGGGGCAGGCTTATGACTACGTGTTGTTCGACTGCCCGCCCACGTTGGGCCTGCTGATGGTCAATGCGTTGGCCGCCGCCGACCGCGTGATCATCCCCACCCAGACCGAACCGCTGGCCATGCACGGCCTGACCGGCATGTGCCGCACCACCGACATGATCGAACGCTCGCGCCAGCGCCCGCTGCCGGTCTCGATCCTGCCCACCCTGCACGACAAGCGCACCCGCACCGGCAACGAAACGCTCCGGCAGATGCAGGAGCAGCACGGTGCACGCGTGTGGGAAGACGCCATCCCCAATGACACCCGCATCTGCAATGTCGATGTGCTGACCCAGTCCATGCCGCCGGCGCAGTATCCCGGCCGTGGCCTGTCGGCCTATCGGCGTGCCCTCGACTGGTTGCTGGCCAGCGAACGCGGGGAGCTGGAGCAAGCTGCATGAATGCCGTACCCGCGCTGGATTCGTACCTGCTGGACCTGTTGTCCGGCGATGGCGCATCCACGCCCCCGACCCCGCCGCGCGATGAAGCGCAGTCCGCTGCCAGCGATCCGCCCTTCGTCTACGTGGACCAGGTGCCCGCCGTCGCCGACGTGCCCAAGCCCTACGGCAGTGACGTCGACAACATCGCCCTGCTGGCCGCAGAAGCAGAAGCTGCATCCGTAGGAGGGGTTGACCAGACATCAGTCTGTTGGGAGCCAGCCCCGACCGCCGAAGCCATTGAGCCCGTCACGCCGATCCTCGACACCAGCGCCGATCTCCTAGCCGAATTCGATTCCGAATTCCCCGATCAAGCCGTCGAAGCCACCGCAGCCGTACCGACCTTCGACGTGAGCGCCGATCTGCTGGCCGAATTCGATTCCGAGTTCCCCGATCAAGCCGTCGACGCCACCGCAGCCGTACCGACCTTCGACGTGAGCGCCGATCTGCTGGCCGAATTCGATTCCGAATTCCCCGATCAAGCCGTGGCCACCGTCGACACCACCGACACCACCGCCGCCCTGCTGGCCGAGTTCGACGCCGAATTCCCGGCGGGCGCGGAGGTTGCTGCGAACGCCGCCGCCCCCGGCGACTTTGCCGCCGCGGTCGCCGAAGAAACCGAAGCCGACCAAATCCAGTCGCGCATGCCGTCCGCGCCGATCCGCGTCGATGCACCGCCGGCGCCGCGCGTGCCGCGCAACCTGGTGCCGCCCCCGGCCGACCTGCCCGCCTACGCCAAGCCGGTGTTCGACCTGCTGCAAAGGCAGACCCAGGATCAAGCCGCACAATCACCACATGGCAACGACCGCCGCCGCGCCAGCGATCGCGCCAGCCGCTGGCTGCGCATGCGCTGCGACGATCAGCACTACGCACTGGAACTGCTCAAGGTTCAGGAAGTCGTGCTGCCGGCCACCCTGCTGCCGCTGCGCGGCGCCGCCCGCCACATGCTGGGGGTGATGAACTTGCGCGGACAGGTGGTGCCGGTGATCGATCTGGGGCTGTACCTGGATCGCGCCGCCATCATCGATGACCCCCTCACCCGCATCGTGGTGCTGGAAGAACAGGGCGAAATCCTCGGCCTGCGCGTCAGCGCGGTGGAAGACGTCACCACCTTGACCGATGGCCAGATCGAGCCGCCCGACAACACCCGCATGTGCCGCATCACCCATCCGCTGTTCCGCGGCGTGGCCCGCCTGGCGGGCCAGCAGACGGTGATCCTGCTGGATGCTTCCGAACTGCTACGCTGAGGCGTGGCAGCTGGGCCAGCCTCGCTAGTAGTAGGAGAGCGTCACTTCCACCAGACCTTTGACCAGGCCGGGTTTCACACGGCTTCGGTCTGGACGTAACGCGCTGTAAACGTGGTGCTGGAAGTACCTGCGGGAACCTCGCCCAGCAGAGTCGGATTGAAGATCGGCGTTGTGCTCTGATTGTAGGTCTGCCCGCCGGGCGTGTAGGAAATCAGCTTGCCCTGGCCGTCCAGAATCTGGATGCCAACGCCCTCAGCCGTCGATCCGGCGCCCAGCGACAAGATGTTGCTGACGTTCCCAGGCTTGGTAGCGTCTTTCATCTCGAATCTGAGCGCCACCTTGTCCTCGCAATTCACGCCTATCGGAAAAGTTGTCGGGCCCACAAATGACCCCACGCCGGTGAAGTCATTCACCAGAACTTTCGGAAGCGCCACCTCGATGTCTTTCTGGCTCAGGGTGCAGGAAGACGACTGTGCTGATTTGATGGTGTATTTGACGTCGAGCGCCGAATTGGCTTCGGTCGAATTGTTGATCCAGGCCACACCATGGATGCCGGTTCCACCCGGTTGTGTGTACGTTCCTGTCTGAGGACTCTCTGCCACCTTGATCAAGACAAAGCGCGCTTCGATGTTGCTGGTGCCGTTCAAGTTGTAATCGCCCAGGCCAAAGGCAATCTGGCCGTTCACCAGATAGTGCGTTGCCAACCCGCCGAAGGTTTCCACCCGTAAGCCCACCCCTTCAGACATGCTGGAAGTGCGATAGACCTCCGTAAACCCCGGTACCTCGCTAAAGATCGGAGTTCCATTGCGACTACTCCATCGCCATTGCGCTGGCCCCGACGCCGCCGCAGGGCCTTTGTTGCAGGTGACCGCCAGGGAAACCGTGACCATCGCGCCGGGGATGGGGCTGCCCAGCGCAAGGTTCCTGGGTACGCTGACTTCCGGAATCACGGCCGTCAGCGGCAGGTAGCTGGACATGCAGGCGCCCTCCGGCACCGTCTGCGCTTTCGCCACGCCGGATACGCTTGCCAGGACAATCAGCACCTGCATGGCGCGCCGGAGCAGCGCCGCCTTTGTAGCCACCCAAGCGGCTGCCCGGAACATGCCATTGGCGTTCATTTCGTGCACCTCTGATCCTGTGCGAACTTGCATAGCCATCACGCCTACTCAGACCATTGGCTGGCGATTCTAATAGTTGGATCAAGGACGGCAGGGGCGCAGTGAAACACAGCCTGGCCTCCTCCATCCATCTCTTCATGTATGCGTAAAAACAGGCAAAAACGAAGAATCGCACTCGCCTGGCACAGCCCTTGAATGCTACGGAGGCACTGAAATTGCAAACTGAAACGACAGAAGTCGAAACTTGATGTGCATCTCACTTTTTCACCCGTGCCCACCCACCCGCTCAAGTGCTCCCGCCATCGGCCGATACCACACGGGAACCGACCCTTCGGAGCAGCAATGAGCGCAGTACCCCTGGCCGCCGACCTCGGCATCGAGGCCGCCAGCGACCTCAAACAGCAGCTGGCCCCGCATCTGGCCCAGAGCGACGAGCTGGTGCTCGATGCGACCGCCGTGCAACGCGTGCACACCGCCAGCTTGCAGGTGCTGTTTTCGTTTTTCCTGGAGCGCGCCAAGGCCGGTCATCGCACCGCCTTTGCCGACAGCAGCGCCTCCTTCCGTGACGCTGCGCGCCTGCTGGGCCTGGAGGCCGAACTGGGTCTGGTGCCTTCCGACAACAACAACAACTCGAACTTTGTGGAGAACGCCGCATGAGCGCACGTATTTTGGTGGTGGACGATTCGGCCTCGATGCGCCAGATGGTCGCCTTCGCCCTGACCTCCGCCGGATACGCGGTCGATGAAGCCGAAGACGGCCAGGTCGCCTTGGGCCGTGCGCAGGGTTCGCGCTTCAACGCGGTGGTCACCGACGTCAACATGCCCAACATGGACGGCATCTCGCTGATCCGCGCCCTGCGTGGCCTGCCGGACTACAAGTTCACCCCCATGCTGATGCTCACCACGGAATCGGCCGCCGACAAGAAGGCCGAAGGCAAGGCCGCCGGCGCCACCGGCTGGCTGGTCAAGCCGTTCAATCCGGAACAGCTGGTCGCCACCATCCAGAAAGTCCTGGGCTGATCGCCACACCGGCATCCGCTGTCCACCGCCCCACCCCGCCTTCCGACCGTACGAGCTCCGCGCCCATGAACATGGACATGCAACGTTTCCACGCCACCTTCTTCGAGGAAAGCCGCGAAGGGCTGGAAGCGATGGAGTCCGGTCTGCTGTCGCTGGAGAATGGCAACCGCGATGCGGAACTGATCAATTCGATCTTCCGCGCCGCGCATTCGATCAAGGGCGGTTCGGCGACCTTCGGCTTTGACGCCGTCGCCAGCCTGACCCATGTGCTGGAAACGCTGCTGGACGAACTGCGCGCCGGCAAGCGCGACGTCAGCGGTGATGCGATTGATGCGATGCTGGCTTCGGTCGATGTGCTGCGCAGCCTGCTGGCCGAAGCCGAACACGGTCACGTCGCCGATCCGGTGGCTGTCAAGGCCGTGCATGCGCGCCTGACCGCCGTGCTCTCCGGCGACGCCGCTGCCGCACCTGTGCCGGTCGCCCAGGCCGAAGCAGCGCCGGAAGGCTGGCAAATTGGCTTTGCGCCTGCGCCCGGCTTGTTCATGAGCGGCAACGATCCGCTGCGCATCCTGCGCGAGCTCGAACACCTGGGCCAACTGAAAGTCGCCACGCGGGTGGATCGCCTGCCCGGCTTCGAGCAGATGGATCCGCTGGAAGCCTATCTGGCCTGGGATCTGGGCCTGATCGGCAAGGTTCCGCGATCGCAGGTGGAAGAAGCCTTCGCCTGGGTGGTCGACGATTGCGAGCTGGACATCCAGCCCATCGCCGCTGCCGTGGCCGCCACCCCGGCTGCCGGCGTGCCCGCCGTCGACACACCCGCTGCCGCCACCGGCGCGCCTGCGGCCAATGGCGAAGCCGCCGAAACCTCCATCCGCGTCAGCGTCGACAAGATCGACGGCCTGATCAACCTGGTCGGCGAACTGGTCATCACCCAGGCCATGCTCAAGCAGGTCTCTGGCGTGCTCGATCCGGCCCAGTGCGAACGCCTGTTCGCCGGCCTGGATCTGCTGGAGCGCAACACCCGCGATCTGCAGGAAGCCGTGATCGGCGTGCGCATGCTGCCGGTCGATGCGGTGTTCCGCCGCTTCCCGCGCCTGGTCCGCGATCTGTCCTCGCGCCTGGGCAAGCAGGTCCGCCTGCGCACGATTGGCGAAGGCACGGAACTGGACAAGGGCCTGATTGAACGCATCGCCGATCCGCTGGTGCATCTGGTCCGCAACTCGATCGATCACGGCCTGGAAATGCCGGACGTGCGTCGCGAAGCGGGCAAGGAAGAAACCGGCACCATCACCCTGGCCGCCTCGCATCAGGGTGGTCATATCGTCATCGAAGTCAGCGACGACGGCCGCGGCCTGAATCGCGAACGCATCCTGGCCAAGGCCGCCGAACGCGGCTTGAGCGTGCCGGAAAATCCCACCGACACGCAGGTCTGGGATTTGATTTTCCAGGCCGGCTTCTCCACCGCCGAGGCGGTGACGGATCTGTCCGGTCGCGGCGTCGGCATGGATGTGGTGCGCAAGAACATCCAGGCCCTGGGCGGCGAAGTGCAGCTGGAAAGCACTGCCGGCAAGGGCACGCGCGTGGTCATCCGCCTGCCGCTGACCCTGGCCATCCTCGACGGCATGGCCGTGTCGGTCGGCGAGGAAACCCTGATCCTGCCGCTGAACTACGTGCTGGAAGCGTTGCAGCCGCAGCCCGACGACGTGCGCACCCTGGCCGGCGAAGGCAAGGTGCTGCGCGTGCGCGGCGAATACCTGCCGCTGCTGTCGCTCAACGAACACTACAACTACGGTGGCCAGCGCAACCCGGATCCGTTGGTGGTGGTGGTGGAAGGCGATGGCCAGAAACTGGCGCTGGAAGTGGACGAACTGATCGGCCAGCAGCAGGTGGTGGTCAAGAACCTGGAAAACAATTACCGCCGCATCCACGGCATCTCCGGCGCTACCATCCTGGGCGACGGCCGGGTTGCGCTGATTGTCGATATTGGTGGCCTGGTTCGCTCGCTGCGCCTTCCTCAGGCCGCTTGATTTCGATCACCCGTTCAAGCCTGCACATCTTTTAAGATGCGCCCGACTCGCGGGCCGCCGGCTCCGTATTCCAAGTAGGACTCCATGAAGAAACATTCGATCCTGGCCCTCGCCGTCCTCGGCGCGCTGGCCATGCCCGCTGCTGCCGAAGAAGCGGCCAGTTCCACCCAGGCCAAGGCCTGGCCACCGCGCATCGTGTTCTCCGACGGCACCGAACTGGCCGCCACCGGCAACTTCCATTACGACTACAACAACTATTCCGGTGATGGCTACGGCACGCCCGCCACCACCTTCGTCGACGACGATGATTTCCGTCGCCGCGAATTCGGCATGACCCTCAAGCGCAAGGGTTACTACGACTTCGTCGCGGCCTACGATTTCGAAGCCGAGACCTGGATGGACGTGGCCCTGCGCCTGGACACCAAGGGCCTGTTCGGCAAGGACATGGGCAAGGTGCGCATCGGCCAGTTCAAGTTGCCGGTGGGTTTCGAAGGCTACACCTCGACCCGCGCCACCAGCTTCATGGAAAACTCGCTGCCCACGCAGGCGTTCTATGAAAGCCGCCGCGTCGGTGTCGAATGGGCGTTCGAACGTCCGCAATACCTCTGGAACCTCGGCTATTTCTGGGGCAACGATCTGCAGGGCAACAACCCGGGCACCACCGTGGCCATGCGTGCGGCGTGGACGCCGCACAAGTCGGCCGGCGATGTGCTGCACTTCGGTGTGTCGGCCTCGCAGGAAAACCCCGACAGCGAGGTCAATGGCCTGGGCCAGACCATCCTGCCGAGCGTGCGCTGGCGCGCCAAGCCGGAAGGCTCGCTGACCACGGTGCGGCTGGTGGATTCGGGCAACCTGACGCGGGTTGACCGCATCCGCCGCGAAGGCCTGGAAGCGCTGTGGATCAAGGGCGCGTGGTCGCTGCAGGGTGAATACCTGATGCAGCAGACCCGCCGCGACGCCGGCCTGCCTTCGTACTCGTCGGATGGCTTCTACGTGTTCGGCAGCTGGGTGGTCACCGGCGAATCGCGCGGGTACAGCGCCGGCAACGTCTCCAACCCGGTGCCCGCCAACAAGTACGGCGCCTGGGAAGTGCTGGCCCGCTACAGTTCGATCGACCTCAACAACGACGGCATTGCCGGCGGCCGCGAAAACAACTGGACGCTGGGCGTGAACGGCTACTTCGGCAAGTACTTCAAGGTGCAGGCCAACTACGTGATGGTCGACGCCAAGCGCGCCGGCCTCAGTGCGGATCCCAAGGTGCTGGAGTTGCGCGCGCAGTTCTCGTTCTGACGCCGCCGCTTCACTTCATCCGGCAAGCCCCGTCGAATCGTGCAGGTTCGGCGGGGTTTTCGTCTTTCTGGCGGACGCTGCCGTCGTCCATGTCAGGCAATGACTTACGACTAAATAGTTTCACGAAAAAGGCATAAAGCCAGCGCCATTGCCGCCGTTATTCCTGAGTGACAACACCGTCGTCTGCGCGCCGTCCTGGGGGGATCCAGCGCGCTTCACCCCTCAGGAGAAGTCGTAATGAACTGGTTCCGCAACCTCCCCATCGCACGCAAGCTGGCGTTGGCCTTCAGCACCATCGTTGTACTGACTCTGGCCCTGGGCGCACTGTCGCTGTGGCGTCTGTCGGTGGCCAACACGCAGATGGTCGACGTCAACACCAACTGGATGCCCGCAGTGCAGCACCTGGGCGAGATGCGCGCGCAACTGGGTGAGTACCGCACCTACGAGCAGTCGCAGCTGACCAAGCAGGGCCAGCCGGAAGAACTGGCCGACTACGACAAGAAACTGACCGAAACGCGCAAGCTGATCGACGCCGAGGAAGCCGGCTACAACGACATTCCGATCGAATCATCGGCCGAGGAAAAGGCCATCTACGACAAGGTCGTTGCCGCTCGCAAGGCCTATTTCGAGGCGCACGATCGCATTGCCGCCGCCGTGGCCGCCGATGATTTCGCCACCGCTCAGGCTATTTCCAGCGATGAATCGCGCAAGCTCCGTCGCGAACTGTTCAACCACCTGAAAGACCTGTCGCAGTACAACGTCGAGAACCTCGCCCTGCAGGTGAAGGCCTCGCAGCAGGCGCACTCGCGCACCGTGCTGGCGATGGGCGTGGGCTTGGGCGTGGCCGTGTTGCTGGGAGTGTTCCTGGCCGTGGCGATCACCCGCTCCATCACCGGCCCGCTGGCTCAGGCCCTGCGTGCGGTCAATGCCGTCTCGCGCGGCGACCTGTCGACCAAGGTCGAGCGTGGCAGCCGTGACGAACTGGGCCAGATGCTGGCCTCCACCGACGAAATGATGAAGCTGCTGCGCCGCTTCTCCGACGAAACCCAGCACATGGCGCGCATGCACGCCGGCGAGAACATTTCCCAGCGCGTGCCGGAAGATTTCCCGGGCGTGTACGGCGAACTGGCCAAGGGCATCAACACCATGATGTTCGAGCACCTGGACGCCATCAACGACGCCACCGCCGTGCTCAACCGCTACGCCATCGGCGACCTGTCGCAGGACGCTCGTCGCCTGCCCGGCCAGCGCGCCAAGCTGCACGAGTCGATGGATCAGGCCAAGGCCAGCCTCTCGGCGATCAACAACGAAATCAAGCGCCTGTCCGGCGCCGCCGCCGCCGGCGACTTCACCGCACGCGGCGATGCCGAGCGCTTCCAGTACGACTTCCGCGTGATGATCGAAGGCCTGAACGCGATGATGGCCGTCAGCGACACCAACCTGGGTCGCCTGTCCGAGTTGCTGCAGGCCATTGCCCGCGGCGACCTGACCGTGCGCATGGATGGCGAATTCCACGGCGTGTTCGCGCGCATGCGTGACGATGCCAACGCCACCGTGGCGCAGCTGACCGACATCGTTTCGCGTATCCAGGATTCGTCCGCGGCCATCAACACCGCTGCCGGCGAAATTGCCTCGGGCAATTCGGACCTGGCCCGCCGCACCGAACAGCAGGCCGCCAACCTGGAAGAAACCGCCGCCTCGATGGAAGAGCTGACCTCCACCGTGCGCCAGAACGCCGACTCCGCCCGCCAGGCCAACCAACTGGCCATCGGTGCGGCCGGCGTGGCCTCCACCGGCGGCGAAGTCGTCGGCCAGGTGGTCAACACCATGCGCGCGATTGAAGCGTCCTCGCGCAAGATTGCCGAGATCATCTCGGTCATCGACGGCATCTCGTTCCAGACCAACATCCTGGCCTTGAACGCCGCGGTGGAAGCCGCCCGTGCCGGCGAACAGGGCCGTGGCTTTGCCGTGGTGGCCTCGGAAGTGCGCACGCTGGCGCAGCGTTCGGCCACTGCCGCCAAGGAAATCAAGGGATTGATCGAAGAGTCGGTGGACAAGGTCAGCGAAGGCTCCAACCTGGTCAACCAGGCCGGCAACACGATGGGCGAGATCGTCTCGTCGGTGCAGCGCGTGACCGACATCATGGCCGAGATTTCCGCGGCCTCGCAGGAACAGTCGGCCGGCATCGAACAGGTCAATCAGACCATCACCCAGATGGACGAGACCACCCAGCAGAACGCGGCCCTGGTGGAAGAAGCCTCCGCCGCTGCCCGCTCGATGGAAGATCAGGCGCGCTCGCTGACCGAAGCCGTCGATGTGTTCGTCATCGACGGCCGCAGCAAGGCGGCGTCGGTGGCGGTATCGGCACCGACCAGCTTTGCTTCCGCCAAGTCGCCGGCCAAGCCCGCCGCCGCACGTCCGGTGGCCCGCAAGGCTGCCAAGCCGGAACCGGCCATGGCCGAGGGAGAGTGGGCCGAGTTTTAAGCCCTTTCTCTCCTGCTGCTTGAAGAAGCCGGTCTCCCTGGGGCCGGCTTCTTCTTTTGGGAAGTCTGAAAACCGGGGTCAGAGCACCATTGCGACCATGCGCAAGCGCTTGACTGAGAAAACGTACTCTGACCCCGGTTGTACGAACGAGCAAAAGGCCTCCCCCACCCCACAACGTGCGCAACGTCACGCAAAGAGCATCTGGCCGCTCACACCCCCTCACTTCTGCTCCGCAACTGCCGATGACGATTGGGCAGACCGCCTCACCGGCCTGGCCACGTCACTCCCAATCAGGCAGCCAACATGATTCGTTCTTTCAGCCACCTGTTCTCCAGAAGCATCGCCACCCGCCTGATGGCAGGCACCGCCGTCATCGCGGTCCTGGCGTTCGGCGCCACCGCAGGGATTACCTACATAAGGAGCAGCAACGCGCTAATGGAAAGCGCCCACGGCAGCCTGGAAAACCTGGCCCAGCTGGAAGCCGCACGCATCTCGAGCGACCTCACCCGCGCCTTCGATACCAACGACGCACTGGCGAACGCCCTGCTGACCCAGCGCGCCGATGGCGGCCTGGAACGTAAGCGCGCCAGCATGCTGATGCACAACCAACTCGTCGCCCATCCCGAGTGGACCGGCGTAGGCACCATCTGGGAAACCCAGGCCTACGACGGCAAGGACGCCGAGTTCATCGATGCCGAAGGCCACGACGCCACCGGCCGCTTCATGAGCTACTGGGCCTGGAGCAACGGCCAGCCGATGCAGGAGCCGCTGCGCGATTACGAAGTGCCCGGCAACGGTGACTGGTATGTGCTGCCACGCAAGCTCAAACAACCGATCGTGATCGATCCGTATACCTACGAGATTGGCGGACAGAAAATCCTGATGACCACCATGGCCACGCCGATGGTGGAGGATGGCAAATTCCTCGGTGTGGTCACCATCGATGTGGCCCTGAAATCGTTGCAGGAATCCATCTCCAAGCTGCGCCCGCTCGGCGCAGGCTATGTGCGCCTGCTCTCGCCAGCCGGCACCGTGGTCGCCGATCGCGATGCCAGCAAGGTTGGCAGCAAGCTGGAAGACGCCGATACCCGCGCGGTGCTGGCGCAGGTGGGCAAGGATCAGACCGTATTCCGCGAAGTGCACGACGCCCAGTCCGATGCGGACATGGTCGAAGCGTATGTGCCGTTGAAGATCGGCCGCGCCGAACAGCGCTTCGCGCTCGGCGTGGTCGTGCCGACGGCCGTGGTGATGGCGCAGGCCCGCACGCTGCTGTGGACCATCCTGCTGGTCGGCATGGTCGCCGCCGCCGTGCTGTGTGCCGCGTTGTATGTGCTGGTGCGCCGGCAGGTATTGCAACCGCTGGCCGAAGCCGTGCGCGTCTCCGACGCCATTGCCGAGGGCAAGCTAGACCATCGCATCCTCCATCGCAGCCAGGATGAAATGGGCAACCTGATGGGCGCCATGCAGCGCATGCAGGCCAAGATCCAGTCGCTGCTCGCTTCGCTCGGCGAAATGGCGGTGCAGCACGACCAGGGCGCCATCAGCTTCCGCATCGACGATGCCGCGTTCCCCGGCGAGTACGGCCGCATGGTGCGCGAAACCAATGCGCTGGTCGCGCAGCACATCGGGGTGAAAATGCGCGTGGTGGAGGTGATGCGCCGCTACGCGATTGGTGATCTGTCGGTGGACATGGATCGCCTGCCCGGCGAGAAGGCGGTGATTACCCAGGCCATGGACGCGACCAAGGCCAGCCTGTCGGCGGTCAATAGCGAGATCAAGCGCCTGGCGGGCGCTGCCGCCGCGGGCGATTTCAGCCAGCGCGGCGACGTCGAAGGCTACCAGTACGACTTCCGCGAAATGGTGGCCGGCTTGAACGGGCTGATGGAAACCACCGACGAGAACCTGTCGGAAGTCTCCACGCTGTTGAAGGCCATCGCCCGCGGTGATCTGACCGCGCGCATGCAGGGCGATTTCCACGGCGTGTTTGCCTCCATGCGCGATGACGCCAACGCCACCGTGATGCAGTTGACCGACATCGTCGGCAGCATCCAGCAGGCCTCCTCGGCCATCAACACCGCCGCCGGCGAGATTGCCTCGGGCAACGCCGATCTGGCGCGCCGCACCGAACAGCAGGCCGCCAACCTGGAAGAAACCGCCGCCTCGATGGAGGAACTGACCTCCACCGTGCGCCAGAACGCCGACTCGGCGCGGCAGGCCAACCAGTTGGCGGTCAGCGCCGCCACGGTCGCTTCGCAGGGCGGCCAGGTGGTCAGCGATGTCGTTGACACGATGCGCGACATCGAAGGTTCGTCGCGCAAGATTGCCGAGATCATCTCGGTCATCGACGGCATCTCGTTCCAGACCAACATCCTGGCCTTGAACGCTGCCGTGGAAGCGGCGCGCGCCGGCGAACAGGGCCGCGGTTTTGCCGTGGTCGCCTCGGAAGTGCGCACGCTGGCGCAGCGTTCGGCCACCGCCGCCAAGGAAATCAAGGGATTGATCGAGGCCTCGGTCAGCCGCGTGGCCGATGGCTCGCGCCTGGTCAACCAGGCCGGTACCACGATGGGCGATATCGTCACCTCGGTGCAGCGGGTCACCGACATCATGGCCGAGATTTCCGCGGCTTCGCAGGAACAGTCGGCCGGCATCGAACAGGTCAACCAGACCATCACCCAGATGGACGAGACCACCCAGCAGAACGCCGCGCTGGTGGAAGAAGCCTCCGCCGCCGCCCGTTCGATGGAAGAACAGGCACGCTCGCTGAGCGAAGCGGTCGACGTGTTCGTGCTCGATACGCGCGGCAAAACGACTGTGGTCGCTGCCCGGCAGGAGCGGACTGGCGCGACCCGATCGGCAGCCAGACCCCGTGCATCAGCATCCACCAGACCGGCCCTGGCTGGCCGCCCGGCTGCATCCGCCCGCACACACAAGACGGAGGCGGCATTGGCGGAGGGTGAGTGGGCTGAGTTCTAGTCGTGGAAACGGGGGTCAGAGCACCATTTCCGGCGGTCGGCATCGTCCCGCTGAAAAACCTGCTCTGACCCCTGTTTTCGGTTCTACGGCGCCGACCTGCGTTCGTCCGCCATCCGTATTAAAGATTCCGTGACGCGGTTCGATATATCGATGTACGCCCCGCACGCGCGGGGCCAGGCCCCTTTGTCCACGAAGACCGTATGTCCGACCAGACCGAAACCGCGGCCACCGAACCGGTGCGGTTCGACGAGCAGGAAAAATACCTCCTGCGGCATCCGCGCGACATCCGCCAGGTGCTGCAGCAGCTGATCGACAAGCGCGCCTTGATCAGCGGGCACCTGAGCACGCGCGGGCTGACCTTTCCGACCGCGCTGATCAGCGTGGACGAAGACGATGGCAGCCTGCTGTTCGACGGCAGCGCCAGCGACTCCATCAACCGCGGCATCGAGGAAGCAGGCCAGCTGGTGGTCTGTGTGGCGCAGCTGGAGCGGGTGCACGTGCAGTTTTCCCTCAGCGATTGCCAGCGCACCCAGCTCGATGGCCAGGTGGCCTTCCGCGCGCCCATCCCGGATCGCCTGATGCGCCTGCAGCGGCGCGAGTTCTTCCGCCTGCGCGTGCCGGTGGCCCAGCCGGTGCGCTGCCTGATTCCGTTCCATGTGGGCGAGGAAGAGGTCAAGCGCGTCGAGTTCCGCGTGCTGGACATCAGCGGCGGCGGGATTGCGGTGGAAGTGCCGGCCGATCGGCCCGAGTTCCGGCCCTACCGCGAATACGCCGACTGCCGCCTGTTGATGCCCGAGGGCGACGCGCTGAGCGTGCGTCTGATGGTCAAGAACGTGTTCCGCCAGAGCCAGCCCAATGGCCGCGAGAGCCTGCGTGCCGGCTGCCAGTTCACCGACCTGCCGCGCGGCGCCGATGCAGTGATCCAGCGCTACATCTTCCGGATGGAACGCCTGCGCAGTGCCCGCGAGCGCGGGGTCGGCTGAGAGCACGGCCCCTGCGGGCACGAATCGGCGCCTAAAGAACCCCCTGGCCAGGCCGATATTTCTAGCGACCCGGCGCCCCCATGGCGCCACCAGCCACCCCCTGGAGCAAGCGAATGAGCGACAACAAGACCACGGCCGGCGAATTCCTCAGCTTCACGCTGGGCGAAGAGCAGTACGGCGTGGACATCCTGAAGGTGCAGGAAATCCGCGGCTACGACGCCGTGACCCGCCTGCCCGACGCCCCCGAATACATCAAGGGCGTGATCAACCTGCGCGGCACCATCGTGCCGGTGATTGATCTGCGCCTGAAGCTGCGCCTGAAGGACGCGCGCTACGACGCGTTCACCGTGATGATCGTGCTGAACGTGGAAGACCGCGTGGTCGGCATCGTGGTGGACAGCGTGTCCGACGTGATCCCGCTCAATGCCGAACAGATCCGCCCGACCCCGGAATTCGGCGCCAGCGTCGATACCCGCTTCATCTCGGGCATCGGCACGGTCGACGAGCGCATGCTGATCCTGTTGGACATCGAAACGCTGATCAACAGCGCCGACCTGACCAACCACGCGCTTGACGCCGTAGCCGCCTGAGCCACGCCGGCGCGGCCTGGTCGCGTCGCCAAACCCGGACACACCTGCGCAAGGGAGGCGCCCGCCTGCCTTGCGTTGGCGCGCGCGCGCCGCGGTCAGCCGGGTCTGCGTGTCAGGGCAGCCCCTACGACCATTGCCCGCTCAATCCACGGTCGCGACCGCCGATAGCGCTATCGAAGCAAGCACATTCCTCCATCGCAGCAGCCTTCCAGTACCCAGCAGTCAGTCACCATGAATCCTTTCGCCGCCCTGTCCCGCCACATCTCCAACATCTCGGTCCGCCGCAAGCTCAACCTGCTGACCGCGCTGATCGCCGTCGGCATCGTGCTGTTGTCGATCGTCGCTGCGCGCATGCAGTACCTGGACCTGTACGAAACCCGCGAAGCCGCGCTGAAAGCGCAGGTGGAGCAGGCCTTTGGCATCCTCAACCACTACGCCGAGGTGGAGAAATCCGGCGAGCTGCCCACCGCCGCCGCGCAGGAGAACGCCCTGAAGGCGCTGTCGCAGATGCGCAGCAACGGCGACGTGGACTATTACTACGTGCACGACATGCAGCCGGTGATGTTGATGCACCCGATGCGCAAGGATCTGGTCGGCCAGAACATCGGCAAGACCCTGAGCCCGGATGGCGTGGCGTTGTTCCAGGACAGCGTGGACACCGCCCGCACCGGCGGCGGCTACATCCGCTACAGCTGGGCCAAGCCGGGGGTGGAAGATCCGGTGCCCAAGGTTGCCTACGTGGCCCCGTTCAAGCCCTGGGGCTGGGTGATCGCCACCGGCGTGTACATGGACGAAGTGCAGAACCAGGCGCTGATCTTCACCGGCGTGATGACCTTGGCCGGTGGCCTGATGGTGATCATCGTGCTGGCGCTTAGCTGGACCATCGGCACGCGCATCGTGGAGCCGTTGAAGCAGGCCACCGGCGTGGCCGAAGCCATCGCCGCCGGCAAGCTGGAGAACGTCATCGGCGAACAGTTCCGCGACGAACCCGGCCAGCTGCTGGTGAGCATGCGCGGCATGCAGCAGAAGCTGCAGTCGGTGATTGGCGCGCAGCGCGACATGGCGCGCCGCCATGACGAGGGCAGCATCAGCTACCGCATGGACGACAGCCAGTTCCCCGGCGAGTACGGCCACATGGTGCGCGAGACCAACGCCCTGGTCGGTTCGCATATCGCCGCGATCCAGGACGCTTTGCAGATCATGCAGCGCTACTCCATCGGCGACCTGAGCCCGGACATCGCCCGCCTGCCGGGCGAGAAGGCCGCAATGACCCAGACCGTGGATGCGGTCAAGGCCAGCCTGTCGGCCATCAACGCCGAAATCAAGCGCCTGGCCGGTGCCGCTGCCGCAGGCGACTTCAGCCAGCGTGGCGAGGTGGATCGCTACCAGTACGACTTCCGCGAGATGGTCGCCGGCCTCAACACGCTGATGCAGACCACCGACCACAACCTCGGCCAGGTCTCCGATCTGTTGCAGTCGATCGCCCGCGGCGATCTGCGGGTACGCATGGAAGGCGATTTCCATGGCGTGTTCGCCGCCATGCGCGATGACGCCAATGCCACCGTCGCCCAGCTGACCGATATCGTCGGCCGCATCCAGCAGGCCTCCTCGGCCATCAACACCGCCGCCGGTGAAATCGCCTCCGGCAATGCCGACCTGTCGCAACGCACCGAGCAGCAGGCCGCCAACCTGGAAGAAACCGCCGCCTCGATGGAAGAACTGACCTCCACCGTGCGCCAGAACGCCGACTCGGCGCGGCAGGCCAACCAGCTGGCGGTCAGCGCCGCCACGGTTGCTTCGCAAGGCGGCCAGGTGGTCAGCGAAGTGGTCGACACCATGCGCGATATCGAAGGTTCCTCGCGCAAGATTGGCGAGATCATCTCGGTCATCGACGGCATCTCGTTCCAGACCAACATTCTGGCCTTGAACGCCGCGGTGGAAGCCGCGCGTGCCGGCGAACAGGGCCGCGGCTTTGCCGTGGTGGCCTCGGAAGTGCGCACGCTGGCGCAGCGTTCGGCCACCGCCGCCAAGGAAATCAAGGGGCTGATTGAAGCCTCGGTGGATCGCGTCGCCGACGGTTCGCGCCTGGTCAATCAGGCCGGCACCACGATGGGCGAGATTGTCTCTTCGGTACAGCGCGTAACCGACATCATGGCCGAGATTTCCGCAGCCTCCCAGGAACAGTCGGCCGGCATCGAACAGGTCAACCAGACCATCACCCAGATGGACGAGACCACCCAGCAGAACGCCGCGCTGGTGGAAGAAGCCTCCGCCGCCGCCCGTTCGATGGAAGAACAGGCACAGGGCCTGGCCGAAGCCGTCTCGGTGTTCCGACTGGACAGCGAATCGAACACCGCCCCCGCCACCCGTAGGAGCGGCTTCAGCCGCGAAGCAGCGAAAGCGTCCGCCGTGGCGAAAGCCGTGCCTGCGCAAGCAAAAACTCGCCGCGCTGCTTCCGAACCCGCCTTCGCGGAAGGGGAATGGGCGGAGTTCTGAGCCGAACCACGCCAGCACTCTTCCCGGAACGCACCGCACGACGCCGCGCAGTACCCAACCCACCCCACGGATGACCTCATGCACCGCCCGACCCGCCCGCCCGCGATGCCAGGAACTGCGACGGACCGCTCAAGTCCGGGCGAGCGCGGCCGATACCCGATCGAGTCAGCTCAGATTTGGCGACGCATGAGCCCCACCCCGACCCGCTTTCCCCAGCCCCACCCGACCGCCGGGACTCCGGGAGGATGCCCGTGCCGCGTCACGCCTTGAACGCCAACACCCTGCTGCGCGCATCGACCACGCCGGACCAGGCGTACGAACTGCTGTTCGGCACGCTGGAACAATCGGTCGACGCGGTGCTGGTGATCGACGAAGACGACACGATCCTGCTGTTCAACCCGGCGGCGGAGAAGCTCTGGGGCGTGCCCCGCGACGAAGCCCTCGGCCATGGCCTGGGCCAGTTCCTGGCCTGCACCGAAGACAGCAACGACAGTGAGCATCGCTGCGCCGAACACTGGCTCGGCAGCGCACGTGACATCGTGATCGCCCGTCGCGACGGCCGTCGGCTGGCAGCCTCGTTGTCGATGTCGCAGATCCAGCTGGGCGCGCGCCGCTTCTATACCGCGTTCCTGCGCGACTTCACCGACATCCGCCTGCAGCAGGAACGCATGCGCCAGTTGTCGATGGTGGTGGACAAGAGCGACAACGCGATCTTCGTCAGCGCCTCCAACCGCAACGTGGTCTACGTCAACAGCGGCTTCACCCGCATGCTCGGCTATGACCTGGAAGACCTGCGCGGGCGCAAGCCCAGCGAGGTGCTGTCCGGGCCGCATACCGATCCGCAACTGGGCGAAAGCATCGAAGAAGCCCTGCGCCGCACCGAGGGCCTGCAGACCGAAGTCCTGCTGTACACCAAGAGCGGACGACCGCTGTGGGTATCGGCGGCGATCAATCCGGTGCTCGACGATGACGGCCGCACCATCGGCATGGTCAGCGTGCTGACCGACATCACCCAGACCAAGACCCACCAGGTGCTGCACCACAAGGTGCTGGATGCGATGGTGCGCGAACTGCCGATGACCGACGTGATGACCATGCTCTGCCGCGAGGTCGAGCGGGTGGCGCCGGAAGTCGTGGCCTCGATCCTGGCGGTGGACGGCGAAGGTCGCCTGCGTCCGCTGGCCGCGCCCAGCCTGCCCGAAGGCCTGGTGCAGACCATCGATGGCATGGCCATCGGCCCGCGCGTGGGCTCCTGCGGCACCGCCGCCTGGCGCGGCCGTGCCGTGCACGTGCACGACATCGCCAGCGATCCCTTGATGGCGCCGTATCGCGAACCCCTCCTGGAACACGGCCTGCGTGCCTGCCTGTCCAGCCCGATCAAGTCCAGCAGCGGCCGCGTGCTCGGCACGCTCAGCTTCTACTACCGCGAAAATACCACTGCCGACGATCTGCACCTGCGCATGGTCGACACCTGCCTGCACCTGTGCGCGCTGGCGATGGAGCGCGAGCAGACCAATGAACGCGTGCACCAGCTGGCGTTCTACGACACCCTCACCGGTCTGCCCAACCGCATCATGTTCAGCGCCAAGGCCGAACAGGTGCTGGCCAATGCCGGCCAGTCGAGCAGCAAGGCGGCCGTCTTGTTCATCGATTTGGATCGCTTCAAACGCGTCAACGAGGCCCAGGGCCATGCCGCCGGCGACGGCCTGCTGCGCGACATCGCCGCGCGCCTGGTCGAGGAAATGCCCGGCGCCAACTTGATCGGCCGCCAGGCCGGCGACGAATTCGTGGCGGTGCTGCCGCAGTGCTCCACCGAACAAGCGGCCAGCGTGGCCGAGCGCCTGCTCGGCGCCATCTCGCGCCCCACCGCCGCCGGCGTGATGACCCTGCATCCCAGCGCCAGCATCGGCGTGGCCATGTACCCCGATGATGGCCGCGACATCGATCTGCTGCTGCGCCATGCCGACATGGCCATGTACCGCGCCAAGTCCGACGGCGGCGGCAGCGTGCGCTTCTTCAGCGGCGACATGAACCGGGTCGCGCAGGAACGCGTGTCGCTGGAAACGGCGATGCGCGAGGCCCTGCAGCTGGATCAGTTCACCCTGCACTACCAGCCGCAGGTCAGCGGCCGTGCCGAGCGCGAAATCTACGGCGTGGAAGCACTGCTGCGCTGGGAACACCCGGAGCTGGGCAACGTGCCGCCGGCGCGCTTCGTGCCGGTGGCCGAGGAATGCGGGCTGATGGCCGATCTCAGCCTGTGGGTGCTGGAACATGCCTGCACGCAGATGGCCGACTGGCGCCGCCGCGGCATTCCGATTCCGCGCATCGCGGTGAATGTCTCGGCGATCAACTTCCGCGACCCGGATCTGTCGCTGCAGATCGCCAGCTGCCTGGATGTGCACGGCCTCAAGCCGGATGATCTGATCCTGGAGATCACCGAGAGCGTCATGCTCGATCCCAATCCGGACGTGCTGGAGAACATCGAGGCGATCTACGTGATGGGCGTGCGCCTGTCGCTGGACGACTTCGGCACCGGCTATTCCTCGCTGAGCCATCTGCACCGTTTGCCGATCTACGAACTCAAGCTGGATCAGAGCTTCGTGCGCGACATCGACAGCAGCGCCATTGCCCGCACCCTGACCTCCTCGGTGCTGCGCATCGGCGAGAGCCTGAGCATGAAGGTGGTGGCCGAAGGCGTGGAAACCGACGCCCAGCACGCGTTCCTGGCCGAACAGGGCTTCCCGGTGCTGCAGGGTTACCTGTTCTCGGCGCCGCTGCCGCCCGGTGATCTGGAGCAGTGGCTGAGCCGCAACGACTATGTGGAGATGCCGGCCGATGCCGCCGGCGCATCGCCGCCATGAACGAGCGTCGCCGCACGCCGCCGCTATCGCGTGTTTCCAAACACTACCCGCTGGCGCCGCACCTGATTTTCCCGCGCCGGCTGTATCTGCTGCGGACCTTGGGCTGCGCATTTGCGCTGCTGGCGACGCTGCCGGTGATGCACCAGATCCAGGCACCGGCCTGGCAGTGGGGCCTGCTGATGGTGATGGGCCTGGCCTGGCCGCATGCGGCGTGGTGGCGCTATCTGCAGACCCGCGATCCCAATCGCACCGAGGCCATGACGCTGCTGATGGAATGCGCGTTCGTCGGCCTGGCCCTGCCGATGCTGGAATTCAGCCTGGCCGCGAGCCTGACCCTGCTGGCCATCACCAATCTGTGCGCGGTCATCGGCGGCGGACTGCCGCTGCTCACCCGCGGCTGGCTGGCGCAACTGGCCGGCCTGGTGCTGGGCGTGCTGGTGTTCGGCATGCATGTGCCGCCGCCGCCGGAACTTGCACTGACCCTGGCCGCATTGCCGATGGCGCTGGTGTTGCCGTTGGGGATTCTGCACACCAGCCATGACGTCATCCAGAACCTGCGCCGGCGCCGGGTCGAACTGGAACGCCGCGGCTGGCACGACGGCCTGTCGGGCCTGTTCAATCGCGGCCGCTGGGAAGAAACCGTGCGCGCCGAGTTCGCCCGCTGCCGCCGCACCGGCCAGCCGGCCACGCTGGTGCTGGTGGACCTGGATCACTTCAAGCAGATCAACGATCTCTACGGGCATGCCGAAGGCGACTCGGCGATCCGCCGCTTCTCGGATCTGCTGCGCAGCGATCTGCGCGACATCGACGTGCCTGGCCGCTACGGCGGCGAGGAGTTCGGCATCCTGCTGCCGCACACCTTGTCGGCCGAAGCGGCGGACGTGATGCGGCGCCTGCAACGTCGCCTGCACGAGGCGCCGCTTTCGCGCCATCGCACGATCACGGCCAGCTTCGGTGTGGCGCAACTGGGCGCGGATATCGAGAGCGCCGATGCGTGGATTCGCCAGGCGGACCTGATGCTGTACCGGGCCAAGTACGACGGCCGCGATCGGATTGCCGAGCGCGGCACCAGCACCGCCACTGCGCCTGCGGCGCGGCGTGCCGGCCCGTTGCGGCCGGTGCTGTCGCCGCGCAATCCGGATGTGCTGTCGCAGCTGTTGCAGGGCATCGACGTGGCCGACACGCCGGTGGCGATGTACGACCCGGACGACAAGCTGGTGATGGCCAACGAGGCCTACGTGCGACTGCACGCGATTCCGCCGGGGGTCGAGCACTTCGAGGACATCATCCGCCACACCCATGCGCAGCGCTTCGGTCCTGACCTGGGGGTGGATGATGTGGAAGTGTGGTTGAGCGACATCCAGCAGCAGCGCCGCAGCAAGCCGCGTCGGATCTTTCCGGTGGTCACTCATGATGGCCAGCGGTTTCGCGGGATTGAGACCTGCTTCAACGGGGGGTGGGTGTTGACCACGATGGTGGCGCCTGAGGGCGCTGTCTGATTCGTTCAGCTTCTCGCGGAGAGCAGGTTTCGCTTGTGAGAGGGACCAGGCCCCGCGCAATAGCGCCTGGAACTTTTGTTCCTTCGACCTGACCCTTCGTTAGTAAGGGCTCCAGTCGCTATTGCGCAGGGCCTGCTCCCTCTCCCCGAAGTGTGCCGACGCCTGATTGAAAAGCGAAAAGGCACTCTGCCCCCTGTTTTCCACCCCATTTAGGACCGGCGCACCGTGAGCACCGACCTTGTGTCCGAAGCGGGTGGAGAGCCTGTTGAAAGGGACTGGAGCCCTTACTAAAGAAGGCACAGGTCGCAGGAACAAAAGTTCCAGGCCCTTTCAACAGGCTCTCCCCCCGCTTCCCGCGCGGTCCGCCGCTTCTTGCTCCAACAAGCCAGCAACCAAAAAACTGTGACGCATGCCGCGATCACGCAGTGATCAAACCAAAGTCTTCTCAAGTTCGCCCCACTGAGGCCGATGTCAGCCAGGACGCGCCGCGTGCGCCATCTACTGATCCTGACGGAGCCACCCATGAAATTTGCCGCCATCCTGAGCCTGACCGCCGTTGCCATCGGCGCCACCCTGTTGCCTGCTGACCGCGCCGTCGGCCAGTCCCAGATCACCGACGCCATCCCCGCCGACAAGGCCGTGCGCTTTGCTGGTCGCCCGGGCGTGGTGTGCGGCAAGGTGGGCAAGGCCCGCTTTGCAGAAAACTCCGAAGGCACGCCCACCTTCCTGTACATGGGCGGCGACTTCCCCCGCCACACCTTCACCGCGCGCATCCCGGGCGAAGACCGCGGCAAGTTCAAGCCGGCGCCGGAAACCCTGGAAGGCAAGGACGTCTGCGTGATCGGCGACATCCAGCGCGACAGCTCGCGCGCCGAAATCGTGGTCACCTCGCCGTCCAACCTCAAATTGGCCGCAATGCGCTGATGCTCCCTGGCCGGCGGTGACCTGCGCCGCCGGCCTCCCTACTCCGCCCGAGACGGCGACCGCCCGGACCGAGGAAACTTAAATGCAGTGGATCAAGAATCTCCGACTGACCCCGAAAATGATGCTGGCCTTTGGCGTGGTCATCACGCTGATGCTGGTGCAGGGCATCTTTGCCTTCTACGGGCTGAAGTCGCTCAATACGGTCACCAACACGATGGCCGGCAACACCCTGACCAGCGTGCGCGCTGCCGGCGACATCCGTGCGCTGATTGGCGAGTACCGCAGCGCCGCCTACCGTTCGATGGTGCGTGCGTCCGCCGAAGTCAAAGCCGACGCCCGCAACCGTTCGCTGGGCATCAAGGTCCAGGTCGACAAGGCCATCGCCGCCTACAAGCCGCTGATCACCAGCGCCGCCGAGCAGAAGTTGTATGACCAGTTCGTGGCCGAGTGGGCCAAGGCCGACAAGTCCTACGAATCCGTCAACGAAATGCTCGAACTGCAGCTGGAAGACGACGCCGTCGACACCTTCATCGGTGAAACCCGCGACCTGCACAACAAGGCCGCCGACACCATGGTGGCGCTGATCACCGAAGTCGACCGCCAGACCAAGATCACCACGGCCAATGCCGAGAGCACCTTCAAGTCCTCCAGCATGCTGATCCTGATCATGCTGCTGGCCGGCATCGGCGGTGGCCTGGCGCTGGCCTGGTTCTTCGCCCGCGCCATCGCCGGCTCGGTCGGTGAAGCCGTGCGCGTGGCCAACGATGTGTCCAACGGCAAGCTGGACGGCAAGATCGACACTTCGCGCAAGGATGAAGTGGGCGACCTGCTGACCGCCATGCAGCGCATGCAGCACCAGGTGCAGTCGGTGATCGCGGCGCAGTCAGACATGGCCGCGCGCCATGACGAAGGCCAGATCAGCTACCGCATGGACGACAGCAAGTTCCCCGGCGACTACGGCCGCATGGTGCGCGACACCAACACGCTGGTGGGCTCGCATATCGCCGTCAAGATGAAGCTGGTGGAAATCACCCAGCGCTACGCGCTGGGCGATCTGTCGGTGGACATGGATCGCCTGCCCGGCGAGAAGGCCGCGCTGACCGACGCCATGGACGCGACCAAGGCCAGCCTGTCGGCCATCAACGCCGAAATCAAGCGTCTGGCCAGTGCCGCCGCGGCCGGTGACTTCAGCCAGCGTGGCGATCTGGACCGCTACCAGTACGACTTCCGCGCGATGGTGGCCGGCTTGAACGGACTGATGGAAACCACCGACGAGAACCTGTCGGAAGTCTCCAACCTGTTGCAGGCCATTGCCCGCGGTGATCTGACCGTGCGCATGCAGGGCGATTTCCACGGCGTGTTCGCCGCCATGCGCGACGATGCCAACGCCACCGTGGCGCAGCTGACCGACATCGTTGGCAGCATCCAGCAGGCCTCGACCGCCATCAACACGGCCGCTGGCGAGATTGCTTCGGGCAACTCGGATCTGTCTCGTCGTACCGAGCAGCAGGCGGCCAACCTGGAAGAAACCGCCGCTTCGATGGAGGAACTGACCTCCACCGTGCGCCAGAACGCCGAGTCCGCGCGCCAGGCCAACCAGCTCGCCATCGGCGCCGCCAGCGTGGCCTCCACCGGCGGCCAGGTGGTCGGCCAGGTGGTCACCACCATGCGCGAAATCGAAGGCTCCTCGCGCAAGATTGGCGAGATCATCTCGGTCATCGACGGCATCTCGTTCCAGACCAACATCCTGGCGCTCAACGCCGCGGTGGAAGCCGCGCGTGCCGGCGAACAGGGCCGCGGCTTCGCCGTGGTCGCGTCGGAAGTGCGCACCCTGGCGCAGCGTTCGGCGCAGGCGGCCAAGGAAATCAAGGGCCTCATCGAAGCCTCGGTGGATCGCGTGGCCGATGGTTCGCGCCTGGTCAACCAGGCCGGCACCACCATGGGCGAGATCGTCTCCTCGGTGCAGCGCGTGACCGACATCATGGCCGAGATTTCGGCGGCCTCGCAGGAACAGTCGGCCGGCATCGAGCAGGTCAACCAGACCATCACCCAGATGGACGAAACGACCCAGCAGAACGCGGCCCTGGTGGAAGAAGCCTCCGCTGCCGCCCGCTCGATGGAAGAGCAGGCGCAGGGCCTGGCCGATGCGGTGTCGGTGTTCCAGATCGATGGCGCCGGTGCGGCGGTCGTGACCAAGGCGGCTCCGGCCGCCGCGGCCACCCGCAGCACGCCGGCCAAGCCGGCCGCCGGCAAGGCGACGCTGCGCAGCACGCCTGCCGCGATCGTCGAAGCCGCCCTGGCCGCTGAAGGGGATGACTGGCAGGAGTTCTGATCCTGCCGGTGCAACAACGCGTGGCAGCGGGCGTCGGCAACGACGCCCGCTGCCGGGAACAAGCAATTCTTTCGAGTCCACGATGTCCGTCCTGTCCCGCCCACGCGATGCCCTCGCCGCTTCAGCCGCTGCCGACCATGACGAGGTCCGCCGTCCCGGTGGCCGCGAGTTCGAATTCGGCGATCGCGATTTCCGCCGCGTCTGCGACTTGATCCACGAGCGCGCCGGCATCGCCCTGGCCGACGGCAAGCGCGACATGGTCTATGGCCGTCTGTCGCGCCGCCTGCGTGCGCTGGGCCTGCGCAGCTTCAAGGATTACCTGGACCTGCTCGAACGCGAAGGCGGCGAGGAGTGGCAGGCCTTCACCAATGCGCTCACCACCAACCTGACCGCGTTCTTCCGCGAGCCGCACCACTTCGAGCGCCTGCGCACGGAACTGGAGCAGCGCGTGGATGCCGGCCCCATCGCGCTGTGGTCGTGCGCCGCTTCCACCGGTGAAGAGCCCTACTCCATGGCCATCACCGCCTGCGAGGCGTTCGGCACCCTGACCCCGCCGGTGCGCATCCTTGCCACCGATGTCGACACCCAGGTGCTGGCCACCGCCGGCCGCGGCGTGTATCCGCTCGATCGCGTCAATGGTATCGATATCGCCGTGCGCCGCCGCTATTTCCAGCGTGGCACCGGCCAGCACGAAGGCTTCTGCCGCGTGCATCCGGCCTTGCGCCAACTGATCGAGTTCCGCCCGCTCAACCTGCTGGCGCCGCGTTACGACGTCAGCGGTCCGTACACTGCGTTGTTCTGCCGCAACGTGATGATCTATTTCGACAAGCCCACCCAGCGCGGCATCCTGTCGCGGCTGGTGCCGCACCTGGCCGATGACGGCATGCTCTACACCGGTCATTCGGAAAACTACCTGCACGCGGCCGACGTCATCCAGCCCTGCGGCCGCACCCTGTATCGCCGGACCCGGAGCGCGAAATGAGTTCCGCCGCCGCACTGGCGTTCGCCGAGGGCAGCGTGCTGCGCTACCACGACGCGCGCTTCCAGACCCAAGCGGCCAAGCTGTTGCCGACCCAGTACATGGTGGCCGACGACGACACCGCCCTGGTGACCTTGCTGGGCTCGTGCGTGTGCGCCTGCATCCGCGACCCGCTGCTCAAGCTGGGCGGCATGAACCATTTCCTGTTGCCCGATGGCAATGTCGGTGACGGCGCGCCTGCGCGCTACGGCAGCTTCGCGATGGAACTGCTGATCAACGATCTGCTCAAGCGCGGCGCCGCGCGCAATCGGCTGGAGGCCAAGGTCTTCGGCGGCGCCAATGTGTTGAAGGGTTTCACCAGCAATCCGGTGGGAACCCGCAACGCCGAGTTCGTGCTGGCCTATCTGCAGGCCGAGCGCATCCCGGTGATGGCTGAAGACCTGCGCGGCATCCATCCGCGCAAGGTCTGGTTCTTTCCCGCCACCGGCCGGGTCGTCGTGCAGCGTCTGCCGCACGCCCACGATGCCGAAGTGGTGGCTGCTGAAACCGCTGCCCGCGCGCGCCTGTCGCGCACCCCTGTCAGTGGTGGTGTGGAGTTGTTCTGATGAGTACGAAAGTGCGTGTCCTGATTGTCGACGACTCCGCGGTCGTGCGGCAGATGCTGACCGAGATCCTGGATGGCGATCCCGGCATCGAGGTGGTGGGTGTGGCCACCGATCCGTTGATTGCGCGCGACAAGATCAAGCGCCTGAATCCGGACGTGATCACCCTGGACGTGGAAATGCCGCGCATGGACGGGCTGGCGTTCCTGGAAAACCTGATGCGGCTGCGGCCGCTGCCGGTGGTGATGATTTCCTCGCTGACCGAGCGCGGCGCCGACACCACCCTGCAGGCGCTGGCGCTGGGGGCGGTGGATTTCATCTCCAAGCCCAAGCTCGATGTCGCCCGCGGGCTGGAGTCCTACGCCGAGGAAATCATCGCCAAGGTCAAGACTGCCGCGCGCGCGCAGGTGCGGCCGCTGGCCCGGGCCGCGACGCCCAGGCACACCGCCGATGCGGTGGTGGCGGCGGCATCGGTGAGCCGCGCCCTGCGTTTCCACACCACCGATCGGCTGATCGCCATCGGCGCCTCGGCCGGTGGCACCGAAGCGCTGCGGGTGGTGCTGGAGCAGATGCCGGCCGACGCGCCGGCCATCGTGCTCACCCAGCACATCCCGGCCGGTTTCAGCCGCGCCTTCGCCGAACGCCTGGATCGGCATTCGGCCATGGCCGTGCGCGAGGCCAGCGATGGCGAAGCCATCCTGCCCGGCCATGCCTACCTGCCGCCCGGTGGCCAGCACATGCGGGTGATCCGCGACGGTGCGCGCTGGCGTTGCCGGATCGACGACGGCCCGGCGGTCAACCGGCACAAGCCGGCGGTGGACGTGTTGTTCCGTTCGGTGGCGCACAGCGCCGGCGACAACGCCATCGGCGTGATCCTGACCGGCATGGGCGATGACGGCGCACGCGGCCTGCTGGAAATCGCCCAGGCCGGCGCACCGACCTTCGTGCAGGACGAAGCCAGCAGCGTGGTCTGGGGCATGCCCGGCGCCGCGGTCAAGCTGGGCGCGGCCAAGGACATGGTGCCGCTGGATCAGGTCGCCGGCCGATTGATGCAGCTGGTGGCGCAGCGCTGACTGCGGGTGCGTCCGTGGCATGCCCCGCCAACGTGTCGGGGTAGCCCCTACGACCATCGGCGATCGCGCGGCGCTGCTTTTTTGACGGGCTTTTGCGCATGAACCGATTTCCCGTTTCTGACACATCCACGCTAAAGACCCCCCCGGTATCGCCGATATCCATACCGTGATTCAGCAGAGAGCACTCATGTATTCCCGCATTCTGGTCCGCCTTGCCGCCCCCCTGATCCTGACCCTGGTCTTCCCGCTGTCGGTTGCCTTCGACTGGCCGTCGCCGATTCGCTGGGCTTTCCTGTGCACGATGACCCTGGCCTGGCTGTTGTTCGCCTTCCTGGAAGTCTGGCAGTCGCACAAGCGCAGCCCCGAGCAGGCCAGCATCCTGCGCGAGCAGGACACCCTGCTCAACGAACTGCGTCGCTTCGTGGCCAACGAAATCGACGGTTCGCGCAGCGAGATCGAACGCGCCCGCGGCCTGATCCGCGAAGCGGTCAGCGGCCTGGGTGACAGCTTCGACTCGATGATGCGCAAGTCGCGCGAGCAGAGCCAGGCGGTGTCGCGGATTGTCGACCGCGCCGACGGCGATCGCGGCGGCGTCGATGTGGCCCGCTTTGCCCAGCACGCCAGCCAGCGCATGGAACAGCTGGTGGAAGCGCTGGAACAGGTCAGCGGCCAGAGCTCCACCACGGTCCACCATATCGACGAGATGGCGCAGCACCTGGACGGCATCTTCTCGCTGCTGGAAGACGTCAAGTCGATTGCCGACCAGACCAACCTGCTGGCGTTGAACGCGGCCATCGAAGCGGCCCGTGCCGGTGAAGCCGGTCGCGGCTTCGCGGTGGTCGCCGACGAAGTGCGCAACCTGTCCGAACGTTCCACCGCCTTCAACGAGCAGATCCGCAAGCTGGCGCACAGCTCCAAGGACGCCATCGCCAAAGTCCGCGAAACCGTGTCGCACATGGCCTCGCGCGATCTGGACCGTTCGCGGGAAGCACGCGGCGAAGCGGCCAACATGCTGCACCAGGTGGCCGCCATCAACGCCTCGCTGGGCGACGGCATGCGCGAGATTTCCTCCTGCGGCCAGGCCATCGACCTCAACGTGGCCGAAGCCGTGCGCGCCCTGCAGTTCGAAGACATCGCCACCCAGTCGCTGGGCAGCGCCAACACCCACCTGGATCGCCTGACCGCGATCAACCGCGAAGCCATCGCCCTGCAGGAACTGCTGCACAAGAGCGGCGGCCCGATGGATCAGGAACTGCTGTCGGCCCTGCGTCATCTGGGCAATCGCCTGCGCGACCAGAGCCGCGAGTGGGAGCGTCCGCCGCACAAGCCGGTGGCGCAGCAGACCATGGGTGCGGGTACGGTCGAGTTGTTCTGATCCGCTGCACCTGATGCACGTCCGAACGCCGGGATTGCCACGCGCAATCCCGGCGTTCTCGTTTCCAGGGGGGCGAGCCTGTGGGCTCTCCTACGCGGGTGGCGGGCGATGGCATACTTCAGCGCATGAATGGCCCTGCCCTGTCTCGATGATGGCTTCCGGTTCCGCTGCCCCACCCGTGGATCACGCCGTGCTGCGCGCCTTGTTCGCGCAACAGGAAGCCCTGCGCCAGCAGGTGGCGCGCGCTCTGCACAACGAGATTGGCCAGGCGGTCTCGGCCATCAAGATGTCGGCGCATCTGGCCGGCGACGAAGACGATGCCGCCCAGCGGCGCGAAGACCTGGCCGAGATCGTGCGCATCGCCGATGACACCGTCGCCCGCCTGCGCGAGTTGTACAGCGTGCTGCGGCCACCGCAGCTGGAGGCATTGGGCCTGCAGGCGTCGCTGCGTGGCGAAGCCGAGGCGTGGCAGGCGCGCTGGGGCGTGCCGGCGCACATCGAGGTGGCGCTGGCAGACGAAGATCGCGCCGCGGCGGCGATCGAGCTGACCGCCTTCCGCAGCGTCCAGGACGTGCTGCTGGCGCCGACGGCGCTGTCGCGGCTGGCCATCACCGCCGCCCGCATCGACGACTGCCTGGCGCTGCGCATCGAGCATGACGGCGAGGCGCCCGACGCCGGCCTGCTGGCGCAATTGCATGCACGCGCCAACGCTTACGGCGGCGAGCTCGCGCTGACCCGCTCGACGGCTGGTCACGTGCAGGTCGATCTGCGTCTGCCCTGGCGGGGAGTGCCGACCTGATGTCGACCTTTGGCAGCACGCCCACGCCGATCGCGCGCCTGGGTGGCCAGGATCCGGAACTGCAGGCGATGGTGGCCGAAGCGGTCAATGGCGGCACGCCGCTGATGCTGCTGCACGTGGACATCGACCACTTCCGTTCGATCAACGAGAACATGGGCGCCGATGTCGGCGACCAGGCGCTGGCCCTGCTCGGTCGCCGCCTGGTCGAGCAGCTGGGCAGCGAGGCGCGCGTGTGGCGACATGGCAGCGATGAGTTCATCGTCGCGCTGCCGCGTCGTCCGGGCGGCCCCAATCCCGACGATTTCGGTGCGCAGCTGCGCGACCACGTCGAGCTGCCGATGACGGTGTTGCCTTACACCCTGTTCCTGACGCCCACCATCGGCCTGGCGCTGTGCCCGGAAGACGCCACCACCAGCAGCGGCCTGCTCGCCTGTGCGGAAACCGCCGTGGGCCAGGCCAAGCACGAAGGCCTGAACCTGGTGCGCCGCTACACCCGCGACGCCGCCGTCAGCATCCGCAGCGACAGCATCATTGCCCGGCAGATCGTCAACGCGATTGCCAATAACGAATTCCGCCTTCACTACCAGCCGCAGATCAACGCGCACGATGGCCGCGTGATCGGCATGGAAGCGCTGCTGCGCTGGCATTCGCCCGCGCTGGGCATGCTGGTGCCGGAGCGCTTCATGCACGTGGCCGAGAAACTCGGCGTGATCGTGCAGATTGGCGACTGGGTACTGCGCAATGCCTTCCGCCAGGCGCGTATCTGGCGCGACTGGGGCTTTGACGATTTCGAGATCGCGGTCAACGTGTCCACCCTGCAGCTGCTGCGCCCGGACTTCGTGATGGAAGTCCTGGAAGCCATGCAGGATGCCGGCATTCCGCAACAGATGGTGGTGCTGGAAGTGCGCCAGAACGCGCTGGCCAAGGACACCCACCTGGTCCATCGCACCCTGGCCAGCCTGCACCGCGAAGGCGTGCGGCTGACCCTGGATGATTTCGGCATGGGCGATTCCAACCTGGATTCGCTGGTGCGGTTTTCGGTGGACAAGATCAAGATCGACCGCAGCTTCGTCAAAGGCGTGCCCAACAGCGCGCGCGAAGTGGCCATCACCTGCGCGATCATCGCGATGGGCCACCAGTTGGGCATGAAAGTGATTGCCCACGGCGTGGAAACGGACATCCAGCTGGGTTTCCTGCGCCGCAACCATTGCGACATGTTCCAGGGCCATCTGTTTGGCGAACCGATGTCGGCCGAAGACGCCGGCTCGGTGCTGCGCCGGCGCTACCTGCGTTCGGATGCGTTTGCCGCCACCAAGCCGGACCGCACCCTGCTGTTGCTGGACGACGAGGAAAACATCCTGCGCTCGCTGGTGCGCCTGTTCCGCCGCGACGGCTACCGCATCCTGGCCGCGAGCAGCGTCAATGATGCCTTCGAACTGCTGGCCACCAACGACGTGCAGGTGATCCTGTCGGATCAGCGCATGTCCGACATGAGCGGCACCGAATTCCTCGGCCGCGTGCGCGTGCTCTACCCCGATACCGTGCGCCTGGTGCTGTCGGGCTACACCGATCTGGCCACGGTCACCGAGGCGATCAACCGCGGCGAGATCTACCGCTTCCTGACCAAGCCGTGGAATGACGACGACCTGCGCGAACATATCCGCCAGGCGTTCACTACCTACGAGATGCCGCACCGGTAGTTGGGATGGGGGCGGAACGAAGTCCGCATCCTTCAGATCCCGTCTTCGCTCCGCCTCCACCCCAACCCTCCCTCGTAAACGGGAGAGGGAGCACAGCGGCTACTGTTCCTTCGCAGGCTGCCGCACCGGCAAGGTAATGCGGAACACCGAGCCCTCGCCCATCACGCTGCTGACCTCGATGCGGCCGTTGTGCTTTTTCACGATGCCGTAGGAAATCGACAGGCCCAGGCCGGTGCCGCTGCCGACCGGCTTGGTGGTGAAGAACGGGTCGAAGATGTTCTGCAGGATGTTCTCGGGAATGCCGCTGCCGGTGTCGGCGATTTCAATCCACACTTCTTCGCCGCTCAGACCCGTGCTGACGGTGATGTGCCCGCGCTCTTCGATGGCGTGGCCGGCATTGAGCAGGATGTTCATGAACACCTGGTTGAGCTCGGACGGCAGGCACTGCACCAGCGGCAGCTTGCCGTACTGCTTTTCCAGGGTGATCTTGTACTTGAGCTCGTTCCAGATGATGTTGATGGTGGAATCCAGGCCGTGATGCAGATCGGCCAGCTTCCACGAGTCATCGCGCCCGGAATACGAAAAGTCCTTCAGGCTGCGCACGATCTGGGTGACCCGCTCGATGCCCTCGCGCGACTCGGCCATCAGCTGCGGCAGGTCGCTGGAGATGAAGTCGATGTCGAAGCGCGAACGCATGTCGTCGATTTCCGGCAGCAGCGCCTTGGGATCCGGTGCGCGCAGGGAACGCTCGTACATTTCAATCAGCGCGAACAGGCTGTGCAGGTATTCCTGCAGGGATCCCAGGTTGGAATGCACATAGCCGATGGGATTGTTGATTTCGTGGGCGACGCCAGCCGCCAGCTGGCCAATCGAAGCCATCTTTTCCGACTGCACCAGTTGCTCCTGGGTGCCGGCCAGGCGAATCAGCGTCTGCCGCAGCTGCGCATGCCGGCGCTGCAATTCCTGCTGGCGCGCATGGCCTTCGCTGATGTCGTGGAAAAGCGCGAGCAGGTAGCCCTCATCGGCGGCGGCATGGTGGTGGTACACGCGCAACTGCAGGATGCGGCCATCCTCGAATGCCAGTTCCCCACTCCAGCGTCCGGTGGCGCGCGCGGCACGGCGGGCCTCGGCTGGCACCAGCGCGAGCAGGGCATGCAGCGCGGCGGTTTCGTTGGCGACCTTGATCAGTGCAAGCGCCGAAGCGTTGGCATGCAGCGGGCGATCTTCGCCGCGACACAGCAATACGCCGTCATCCATGAGCTCGCTGAGCGCCTGGATGTCGACGAAGGAAGGGGTATCTCCGCTGCCGCGGGTGGCGCTGGGTGAACTCACTGGAACAGCCTGGATCCGGATGCGACGTACAGGCTTGCCAGTATCGGCATGCAACTTACCCGGGGCAAGCGCAGCCCAGGCTTTGCAGGAGGAGCTGCAGATCCCACCTACAGATTCACACCACGCCGAGCGGGCGGCTGCGGTTGATGGTGTCGGTCTGGCCGTTGGCGTCGTAGGCGCCGCTGCTTTCGCTGCGGCCCAGGTGACGCAGGGCCCAATTCACTTCGCGGCGGCGGCGTGACAACAGCGCGCCGTTGGCCTGGTTGGCTTCGGACAGTTCGCGCAGGCGGGCATCGAAGGAGGCATCGGCGCCGGGCGCGCGGGCTTCGAGCTGGCGCAGGGTGGCCAGCTTGGCCTGGGTGGAACGCATCAGCGCCTCGACATCATGGTCGAGGATGGCGCGGCGTTCCTCGGCCAGTGCCGCGCCCAGCGTGTCCAGCAGATCGTCCATGGGCGCGGGCATCAGCCGAGCTGACGTTCCAGGCTCAACATGCCATCGGCGATCGCCTCGGCATTGATTTTGTAGGTGCCGGCCTGGAGCGCGTCGCGCACGCTCTGCACACGCGCCGTGTCCACCGCCGAAGCCGAGGACAGTTCGCGCTGCAGGGCCTGCAGGCTGGTGGCCTCACCGGTCAGCTTGAGGCTGTCGCCACCGGCGCTGGCCTCGACGGGACGCGAACGTTCGGCGCCGGATGCCGCCACCTTGCCACCGATGGGACCGGTGCTGCGGATGGCAGAAGGCACGTTGCCTTCGATTTTCTGGCTCATTTCGGTCTACCTGTTGCGGGTTCAAAGGGGTTATCGGCCGTCACCGCAGGAACTTTAGTGACGGATTGCACAAAATCTGACTGACGTGGCAGCACGAACCAATCCCTTGCTCGTTCGGTATCGGCCGCCCTGGCAAGGACTTTAGCGGCCGGGCGGATTTTTTTTCAGCGGGTCACCCAGACGTCGCCGCCCGGACCCACCACGCCCTGCACCACCCTGCGCGAGGACGCGTTTTCCACGGTCACCCGTTCGTTCTCGCCGGCATCGGCCAGCGCCTTGCCGGTGACGCGCACTTCCACGCCGCCCCGGCGCGAGACCAGGGCGACGGTGTCGCCACGACGAATCAGCCGCGGCGCTACCAGATCATTGGACGACAGCACCGAGCCCGGCGTGAGCATCCGCCGCGCCACCTGCCCCACGGCCTGGGCCGGGTCGCTCAGCGCCGCGCCGTTGATACGGCCGGCGTCGCGGGTTTCGGCGACAAAGGCATCGGCGGTGATGGCTTGGCCCGGGGCAATGCCACGGCTGAGCACCAGCACGGTCTGGCTGCGCCGCACCTTGACCGGCACGAACAAACGCCAACCCTGCGGGCAGCTCACTTCCACCGAACTGGCGTTCTGCACACTGGCCTGCAACGCGGACCCGCACTTCGGCATGCGCAGGTTGGCGTCCAGCGTGGCCTGCGCCTGTCCCGACGATGCCAGCGCCCCCTCGGCCGCCGCACGGATGCTGTCCACCGATTGGAACTCGGTGGCGTAAGCGGCCAGCGAGGCCAGCAGCAAGGCGGGCATAAACAGGAATCGGCGCATGGCAAACGGGGCAATCGAAAGGCGCATGGCGGTGCTCTGGCGGATCATCGCGGCAGAGCGTGCAAGCCGCGTGCCTAAGTTGAATGTGCGCTTCCCGCCGTGCATGGGAACCATGAGGGCGGACGCTGCTTTTGGCCCCCTCCCGTTGCGGAGGCAGGTTGCGCTCTTGGCCCCCTCCCCCGTTTACGGGGGAGGGAGCAGTCCGCGAGTGCCCGATTACTAAAGCACCGCCCGTCCACGCCGATAAGGCTGCATGACCCAGGATCTGCTCAACCGAATCGACCAGCGCACGCGCCTGGCCGGCCACAATCGTTTGGCCCTGCTGCTGTTCCGGCTGGGCGGGCGCCAGCTTTTTGGCGTCAATGTCTTCAAGGTGCAGGAGGTGCTGCGGCGGCCGCCGTTGTTCCAGCTGCCCGGCCTGCCCGGTGAGTTCGCCGGCGCGGCCGATGTGCGCGGGCGTTCGATTCCGGTGCTGGACCTGGGCCTGAGCATCCGCCATCCCGAGCGCGACCCGGACCCGAAGAACGCGCCCAACTACCTGGTGGTGACCGAATTCAACCGCTCGGTGCAGGGGTTCCTGGTCAGCGACGTCGAGCGCATCGTCAACATCGCGGTGGAGGACATCCACCCGCCGCCGGAACTGGGCGCCGAAGCCAGTTATCTCACCGCAGTCACGCGTTTCCAGGGCGAATTGATCCAGGTGATCGACGTGGAAAGCGTGCTGGCCGACATCTCCAACGCGCGCATGGACGCCCCGCTGGCGCCGGAAATGGCGCTGCCTGCCGACGCCCCGCCCCTGCAGGTGCTGGTGGTGGATGACTCACGCGTGGCCCGCTCGCAGATCCGCAGCGTGCTGGACCAGCTGGGGGTCAGCGCTACGCTGCTCTCCGACGGCAAGCAGGCGCTGGAACACCTCTTGCAGATCCACGCCAGCGGCGAAAATCCGGCGGATCGCTATGCCATGGTCATCTCCGACATCGAAATGCCGGCCATGGACGGCTACACCCTGACGACGGAAATCCGTCGCCATGCCGGTCTGGCCGGCCTGTACGTGCTGCTGCACACCTCCTTGTCCGGCGTTTTCAACAACGCCATGGTCGAACGGGTGGGCGCCAACGCCTTCGTGGCCAAGTACAGCCCGCATGAGCTGGCGGATTACGTGCTCAACCGCCTCCGCCATGTGGTGGCCGCCAAGGCGGCGTAAGGCTTCAGTCCCCTCTCCCTCCGGGAGAGACCATATTTGCCCCCTCTCCCTCCGGGAGAGACCATCTTTGCTCCCTCTCCCTCCGGGAGTGGGTTGGGGTGAGGGTACGGCGAAGTCGTGGGCGATCCGACGCCACGGACTCCGCCGTACCCCCATCCGCCCTGCGGGCACCTTCCCCCGACGGGGGAAGGAAACAGTGCCATTGGCATACGTCTTGCACCTCCCCTGGCAACGGTCCCACCGGAGCCAGCGATGTCTTCCAACCCGATTGCCAACTACTTCGGCGTGCATGCCGCGGCGCTGCCGCTGCGCGAGCAGCGCATGCAGCTCATCGCCAGCAACCTGAGCAATGCCGACACGCCCGGCTACAAGGCCAAGGACCTGGAGTTCACCGCCGCGCTGCAGAATGCCGCCGCCGCCGCGCAGGGCCCGCTGCAGACCAGTGACGCCCGCCACAACAACGGCCTGAACCTGGGCCCGCAGATCTACGACCGCGCCGGCGTGCAGCCGAGCCTGGACGGCAACACCGTGGATGCCGACACCGAACGCGCCGCCTACGGCCGTGCCGCGCTGGAATACCGCGCCTCGCTCAGTTTCATCGAATCCAAGGTGCGCACCATGCTCACCGCCATCACCGGTCAATAAGCCATGAGCAACCTGCCCATCTTCGATGTCGCCGGGTCCGCGCTGCAGGCGCAGTCGGTGCGTTTGAACACCATCGCCAGCAACCTGTCCAACGCCGACTCCATCGCCTCCTCGCCCGAGGCCGTGTACAAGCCGATCGAGCCGATCTTCCAGGCCAAGCCGCTGAACGCCGACGGCTCGCTGACCTCGGTGCAGGTGAAGGAAATCACCCAGAGCGAAGCGCCACCGATCAAGCGGTACGAGCCCGGCCATCCGATGGCCGACAAGGATGGCTACGTGTATGCCCCGGATGTCGACCCGGTCGCGCAGATGGTCAACCTCATTTCCGCCTCGCGCGGCTACCAGGCCGGCGTGGAGGTGTTGAACACCGCCAAGGAACTGGCCCTGGCCACGCTGACGATGGGCCGCTGACGCGCCCGCCCCCTGACCAAGAACGAGCACACCCATGACCACCGTCAACGGCGATCCCTTTGCCGCCATCAACGGCAGCAGCACCGGCACCGCAGCGACCAAGAAGAAGGACACGCTGGGGCAGGCCGAGTTCATGAAATTGATGACCGAACAGCTCAAGCATCAGGATCCGCTCAAGCCGCAGTCCAATGCCGAGTTCATTGGCCAGATGGCGCAGATGTCGACCGTGCAGGGCATCGCCGATCTCAACACCACCATGACCGGCTTCACCTCCGCGCTCACCGGCGATCAAGTGCTCAAGGGCGCCTCGCTGGTCGGCCACGACGTGCTGGTGCCGTCGGAAAAGATTGCCATCGGCGCCACTGGCGGCGCCTCCGGCATCGTGATGGCGCCCAGTGCCGGCAAGGTCAAGTTCGAGATCACCGATGACAGCGGCGTGGTCGTCGACACCATCGAAATCGACGCCGAAAAAGGCGAAGCCGCGTTCCAGTGGGATGGCCTGAAGGAGAACGGTGATCGCGTCGCCGCCGGCGCCTACTCGATCAAGGCCGTGCACACCGACAGCTCGGGCAAGACCAGCGCCCTCAATACCTACGTCGACTCCAAGGTCGACAGCGTGACCATCGGTTCCGATGGCCTGTACCTCAACCTGCCCGGTCTGGGCACCGCCCCGCTCGACTACGTGCTGCGCATCGGCAAGTCGACCACTTAATCAACGATCCGGCATCCGCCCAGGAGTCCACCATGGCTTTCAACAGTTCGCTCTCCGGCATGAAGGCGGCCAACGCCGATCTGAATGTCACCTCGCACAACATCTCCAACGTCGGCACCACCGGTTTCAAGGAATCGCGTGCGGAGTTCGCCGAGGTGTTCTCCAGCACCGGCTACGGCCTGCTCAAGAACGGCATCGGCGCCGGCGTGCGCCTGACCGGCGTGGCCCAGCAGTTCTCGCAGGGCGACATCAACCAGACCGGCCGTTACCTGGACCTGGCGGTGGATCGCGAAGGCTTTTTCACCGTCAACAACAACGGCACCAATGTCTACACCCGCGCCGGCAATTTCCAGCGCGATCCCAACGGCTACGTGACCACGCCGGATGGCATGCGCCTGCAGGTGTTCCCGCCGCGTCCGGACGCCAGCGGTTTCGACACCGGCCGCCTGGTCGATCTGCAGCTGCTCACCAGCGACAGCCCGCCCTCGCCCACTTCGGTGGTCAACCTGGGCGTGACCCTGCCCGGCAATGCCGCGCAGCCGACCATCACGCCGTTCAGTTCGGCCGATGGCAACAGCTACAACGAGACCACCTCGGTGACCGTGTACGACTCGCTCGGCGTGGCCCACCAGCAGTCGGTGTATTACGTGAAGACCGCCAACCCCAACGAATGGCAGGCCCACGTGTATGTGGATGGCACTTCGATGGGTGCGCCGACCACCGTGCAGTTCGACAACAACGGCGCACTCACCGCGCCGGTCAACGGCCGCATCACCCTGGCCCCGTTCACCCCGACCACCGGCGCCGGCGTGTTGAACATGACCCTGGACATCACCGGCACCAAGCAGTACGGCGAAGCGTTCGCCAAGAACGATCAGCGCCAGGACGGCTACGCCAGCGGCAAGCTCAACGAGTTCACCGTCTCGCCGGAAGGCGTGGTCTACGCGCGCTACTCCAACGGCGTGGATCGTGCGATTGGCCAGGTGGCGCTGGCCAACTTCGCCAATCCGCAGGGCCTGGTCTCGCAGGGCAACAACACCTGGACCCACAGCTATGCCTCCGGCGAGCCGCGCGTCGGCGCACCGGGCACGTCGGACTTCGGCCAGGTGGCCTCGGGTTCGCTGGAAGCATCCACGGTCGATCTGACCGAGCAGCTGGTCAACATGATCGTGGCCCAGCGCAACTTCCAGGCCAACTCGCAGATGCTGAGCACGCAGGATCAGATCACCCAGACGGTCATCAACATCCGCTGATAAGTAGGAATCACCGCCATGGACAAAGCCCTTTACGTTGCGATGACCGGCGCCCGCGCTTCCCTGCAGGCGCAGGGCACGGTGGCGCACAACCTGGCCAACGTGGACACCAAGGGCTTCAAGGCGGCGCTGGCCGGTACGGAAGCCTTCAAGATCCAGGGGCCGGGGTTTCCCTCGCGCGTGGACGCCACGCTGATCGATCCCGGCTTCGACGCACGCGCCGGTTCGCAGATGGTGACCGGCCGCTCGCTCGATGTGTCCCTGCAGCCCGGCCGCTGGTTGGCGGTGCAGGCCGCCGACGGCGGCACCGCCTACACGCGCAACGGCGAGCTGAGCGTCACCCCGAATGGCCAGCTGGTCACCGCCGGTGGCCAGGCCGTGCTCGACGAAAACGGCAACCCCATCGCCATCCCGCCGGCACAGTCGCTGGACGTGGGCGCCGACGGCACCATCTCGATCATCCCGCAGGGCGAAGGCCCGCAGACGATGGCGATGGTGGGCCGGATGCGCGTGGTCGACGTGCCCTCCTCCCAGCTCAAGCGCGGCGGCGACGGCCTGATGCGCCCGGTGGACCCGCAGAACCAACCCGCGATGGCGCAGGGCAACAGCCTGACCACCGGCGTGCTCGAAGGCAGCAACGTGGATGCCGCCGGCGCGCTGGTGCAGATGATCCAGCTGCAGCGCCAGTTCGAAATGCAGGTCAAGGTCATCCGCACGGGCGATGACATGGCGCAGTCCTCGAACCAGTTGCTGCGCCTGGGCGGCTAAGACCTCGCCAGGATTCTGTCGCCCTGCCCCACTGGCCGCGCCGACATTCCGCCTCCCGATTCGGCACAGGACTTGCTTTAGTCCAGGAGAACGTCCCTTTCTCCCAAAACGCCAAAGAGGCCACACATGAACCAAGCACTCTGGGTCGCCAAGACCGGACTGGACGCGCAGCAGACGCGCATGTCCGTGGTCTCCAATAACCTGGCGAACACCAACACCACCGCCTTCAAGCGCGACCGCGCCAGCTTCGAGGACCTGCTGTACCAGCAGATCCGCCAGCCGGGCGGTTCCACCTCGCAGCAGACGCAGTTGCCATCCGGCCTGCAGCTCGGCACCGGCGTACGCGTGGTCGCCACCTCCAAGGATTTCCAGCAGGGCAATCCGCAGCAGACCGGCCGCTCGCTGGACGTGATGGTCAACGGCCGCGGCTTTTTTGAAGTGATGCTGCCCGACGGCACCTCCGCCTACACCCGCGACGGCTCGTTCCAGATCAACGCCCAGGGCGAACTGGTCACCAACAGCGGCTACCCGGTGCAGCCGGGCATCCAGGTGCCGGAAGGCGCGCAGTCGATGACCATCGGCAACGACGGCACCATCAGCGTGACCATGGCCGGCGAAGCCGCCGCGGTGGAAATCGGTTCGCTCACCGTCACCGACTTCGTCAATCCCTCGGGCCTGCAGGCCAAGGGCGAAAACCTGTACGTCGAAACCACCGCCTCCGGCCCCGCACAGAACGGCACGCCCGGCCTGAATGGCCTGGGTTCGCTGGTGCAGGGTTCGCTGGAAGGCTCCAACGTCAACGTGGTGGAAGAGCTGGTCAGCATGATCGAAACCCAGCGCGCCTACGAAATGAACGCCAAGGCCATCTCCACCACCGACTCCATGCTCGGCTACTTGAACAACAACGTCTAAAGGCGATTGCCATGACCCGCTCCTTCCCTTCCTCCGCACGGATTGCGTCCCTGGCCTGCGCCGTACTCGCCATGACCGGTTGCAGCCGTTCCTTTGGCGACGTGCGTCCGTACGCGCCGATGCAGCCGGTGCAGGTGGTGATGGCGCCGGTGGCCACGCCCAGCAGCGGCGCGATCTACCGCGCCGGCCCGGGCCTGAATCTCTACAGTGATCGGCGCGCGCGCGACGTCGGCGATCTGCTGACCATCAACCTGGTGGAGAACACCACCGCGCAGACCAGCGCCACCACCCAGGTCGACAAGACCAGTGAAGTGACGATGGCCGCACCCAACATCGCCGGCGCACCGCTGACCTACAACGGCCGCGATCTGCTGAGCGCTTCGGTCAAGGGCGATCGCGGCTTCAACGGCAACGGCAAGTCCGCGCAGAGCAACCGCCTGCAGGGCAGCCTGACCGTGACCGTGATCCAGCGCCTGCCCAACGGCAACCTGGTGGTCCAGGGCCAGAAGAACATGCGCCTGAACCAGGGCGATGAGCTGGTGCAGATCCAGGGCATCGTGCGGCCGGCCGACATCTCTCCGGACAACACCATCTCCAGCGGCAAGATCGCCGAAGCGCAGATCGCCTACGGCGGTCGCGGCGCCATCGCGCAATCGAACTCGATGGGCTGGCTGGGCCGGTTCTTCAACTCGCCTGTCTACCCGAACTGAGGACTGCCGACATGCCTTGGGTCAAGACACGCGTGCGCCTGAAGAAGGTCAAGACGAAAAGCGCCGAGCGCGGCATGTCGCCGCGCAACCGCGACGCCGCCACGATCTTCGGATTGCTGGCCTGGGTGACGCTGGTGCTGATGATGGTGATCCCCGCCGCACGTGCCGAACGCATCAAGGATCTGGCGCAGGTCGGCGGCGTGCGCAGCAATCCGCTGGTGGGCTACGGCCTGGTGGTGGGACTGGATGGCACCGGTGACCGCACCAGCCAGGCGCCTTTCACCGTGCAAAGCTTGAAGAACCTGCTGGGCGAGCTGGGCGTCAACGTGCCGGCCAACGTCAATCCGCAGTTGAAGAACGTGGCGGCGGTGGCGATCCATGCCGACCTGCCCGCCTTCGCCAAGCCCGGCCAACCGATCGACATCACCGTGTCCTCGATTGGCAATTCCACCTCGTTGCGTGGCGGCAGCCTGCTGATGGCGCCGCTGCGTGGCGCCGACGGCGAGGTGTACGCCATCGCCCAGGGCAACCTGGTGGTCGGCGGCTTCGGCGCACAGGGTCGCGACGGTTCCAAGGTCTCGGTCAACGTGCCCAGCGTCGGTCGCATTCCCAATGGCGCCATCGTCGAACGCGCGGTGCCCAATGCGATGGGCGAAGACGCCGGCGGCAACATCACTCTCAACCTGCACCAGGCCGACTTCACCACGGTTTCGCGGATGGTCGACGCCCTGCAGGCGCGCTTCGGCAACGGCAGCGCCGCGGCGGTGGATGCGGTTACCGTGGTCGTGCGTGCGCCGCAGGATCCCGGCAGCCGGGTGATGTTCATGGCCCAGGTGGAAAACCTCGAACTCAATCCCGGCAGCGCCGCCGCCAAGATCGTGGTCAATGCCCGCACCGGCACGGTGGTGATTGGTTCCAACGTCACCGTGATGCCGGCCGCCGTCACCCATGGCTCGCTGACCGTGACCATCACCGAATCGGCCGAGGTCAGCCAACCCAACAGCTTCACCCGCGGTGGCCAGGCCGTCGTCGTGCCGCAGTCCACCGTCACGGTGAACCAGGAAGGCAACCGCATGTTCAAGTTCGAAGGCGGCACCTCGCTGGATGAAATCGTCCGCGCCGTCAACGAAGTCGGCGCCGCGCCCGGCGATCTGATCGCCATCCTGGAAGCGCTGAAGCAAGCCGGTGCGCTGCGGGCGGAACTGGAAATCATCTGATGAACGTCCTGCAGCCTGCGCTGGCGCTGAAACCCACGACCGATGCGAAGGCCGACAACGCGCGCATCCACGAGGTGTCGCGCAAGCTGGAAGGACAATTCGCGCAGATGCTGATCAAGTGCATGCGCGATGCCAGCTTTGGCGACTCGCTGTTTCCCGGCGAGAACCAGACCTTCCGCGACATGTACGACCAGCAGATGGCCACGGCGCTGACCCAGGGCAAAGGCCTCGGCCTGGCGCCGATGATCGCGCGCCAGCTCGGCGCCACCGATTCGGGTAAATCGACCACGCCGGTCAACACCGCGCTCTCGCAATACCGCCAGCTGATGCCGCAGGGTGCCTCGCAGATGCTGGACGTGATTGCCGGGCGTGAGCCGGGCGGCAGCAACAGCGAAGCCAGCGGCCTTGCGAACCTGGATTGGGCCAGCCTCACCCCGCCCACCGCGCAGGATGCCTGCGATGAAGTCGAACAGGTGGCCAGCGCGGATCCGTCCAAGTACGCCAGGAACACGCCCGAACGCTTCGTCGCCGAAATCTGGGGCCACGCGCAGAGCGCGGCCAGGGAACTGGGCGTGGATCCGCGTGCGCTGGTCGCCCAGGCCGCGCTGGAAACCGGCTGGGGCAAGCGCGGCATCCAGCGCAATGACGGTGGCAGCGCCCACAATCTGTTCGGCATCAAGGCCACCGGCTGGAAGGGCGATCGCGCCACCACCGGCACCCACGAATACGTCAACGGCGTGCGCGTCAACGAGACCGCCGACTTCCGCGCCTATTCCTCGCCGGCCGAGAGCTTTGCCGACTACGTGCGCCTGTTGAAGAACAATCCGCGCTACCAGCAGGCACTCAAGGCCGGCCGCGATATCCATGGCTTTGCCAAGGGCCTGCAGCAGGCCGGTTACGCCACTGATCCCGGTTACGCCAAAAAGATTGCCTCGATCGCCAACGGCCCCACCCTGGGCAAGGTGATCAGCGGCATCGGTTCCACCGTGGGCACGGCCGTGGCCGGCCCGGCCGGTGGCGCCATCGGCAATACCCTGGGCCAGGCATTGGCCGATCGCTTCCTGCGTCGCTGAAGGAACTGAACCCGCATGTCCAACCTCCTCGCCACCGGTAGCAGCGCCCTCCTCGCCTTCCAGCGGGCGTTGTCCACGGTCAGCCACAACGTCGCCAACATCAACACGCCGGGCTATTCGCGCCAGCGCGCGGAGTTTGCCGCGCGCGAAGGTTCCAACTACGGCTATGGCCACGTGGGCTCGGGCGTCAGCGTGGTCGACATCCACCGCATGGCCGACTCGCTGGCCACCTCGCGCCTGCTCGACAGCACCGGCGAATTGAACCGACTGCAGCAGTTGTCGGTCTCCAGCAGTCGCCTGGACAGCATGTTCTCGGACAAGGCCACCGGCATTTCCGCGCCGTGGTCGGCGTTCTTCGATTCGGTCAGCGGCCTGTCCTCCAGCGCGGCGGGCGCCGCGGATCGCCAGAGCGTGCTGGCCCAGGCCAACGCGCTGGTGACCCGCTTCAACCAGATGGACCAGCAGCTGGACAAGCTGGACGGCGAGGTCAACAGCGGCCTCACCGCCAACGTCAGCGAAGTGAACCGGCTGACCAAGGAAATCGCCGCCATCAACGGCCGCATCGGCAACAACGCGGCCAATGCCTCGGGCGATCTGCTCGACCGTCGTGACCAGCTGATCAGCGAACTGGTCGGCTACACCGGCGGCACCGCCATCCAGCAGGACGGCGGCCAGATGAATGTGTTCACTGCCGGCGGCCAGCCGCTGGTGGTGGGCACCGCGTACAGCTCGCTGGTGACCGTGGCCGATCCCTATCGTCCGGAACGCCTGCAGGTGGCGCTGGAAACCAACGGCCAGCGCGTCACCCTGGACAAGCGCGCGATGGGTGGCCAGATCGGCGGCCTGATGGAATTCCGCAGCAACGTGCTGGATCCGGCGATTGCCGAACTCGGTCGCGTGGCGATGTCGCTGGCCGAGACTTTCAACAGCCAGCATCGCGCCGGCATGGATCAGTACGGGCAGATGGGTGCGGACTTCTACACCGCACCGCAGCCGACGATTTCGCACAACGCCGCCAACACCGGCAACGCCGTGCTGACGCCGACGCTGGGCGATCTGTCCGCGCTCAATGCCAGCAACGTGGTGCTGCGTTTCGATGGCACCAACTGGGTCGGCAACGATCCCAACACCGGCGCCAGCGTCGCCGTGACCGGCACCGGCACCGCCGCCGACCCGCTGGTGGTCAACGGCGTGGAACTGGTGCTGTCCAGTGACACGCCGGCCACCAATGATCGCTTCCTGTTGCAGCCCACCGCAGGCGCGGCCGGTACGATCAAGGTGGCCATCAGCGACCCCGGTCGCGTCGCGGCTGCCACCCCGGTCAAGGGCAACACCGCACTGACCAATAGCGGCACCGGCAAGCTCGGCACGGTCAGCGTGAGCGATGCCAGCAACGCCGACCTGCTCACGCCTTCGACCATCGCCTTCACCGGCCCCAACACCTACACCGTCGACGGCGCCGGTCCTTACACGTATACGCCGGGGCAGACGATCACCGCCAATGGCTGGAGCGTTACCCTGGACGGCGCGCCCGCTGCCGGCGACAGCTTCAGCGTGGGGCCCACCGGCGCCAACAGCAGCGACAACGGCAATGCCAAGCTGCTCGCCAACCTGGATGACCTGCGCGCGCTCAACGGCGGCACGCTCACCCTCAACGGCGCGATTTCCGGGCTGACCACCACCATCGGTTCGGCCGCGCGCCAGGCCGATTACGCGGCCGAAGCGCAGCAGGTGATCCAGGACCAGGTGCAGGCCGCGCGCGACAGCATTTCCGGCGTCAACCTGGATGAGGAAGCCGCTGACCTGATGCGCCTGCAACAGGCCTACCAGGCGGCGTCGCAGATCATCGCCACCGCCGACACCCTGTTCCAATCCCTCCTCAATGCGACCGGCCGATGAACAATCGCATCTCCACCGGCATGATGTACCAGCAGTCGATCAGCACGATGTTGGCCAAGCAGGCCAAGCTGGCGCACACCCAGCAGCAGCTCGCCACCGGCCAGAAGCTGATCACCGCCAAGGACGATCCGGTCGCCGCCGGCAACGCGGTCGGACTGGACCGCACCCTGGCCGAACTCGAACGTTTCACTGCCAACGCCACCAATGTGCAGAATCGCCTGGGCCTGCAGGAAAACGCGCTCACCCAGGTCGGCAGCGCGATGGCGCGCGTGCACGAACTGACCGTACAGGCCAACAACTCCGCGCTCGGCGATGACAGCCGCAAGGCCATCAGCAGCGAACTGCAGGCCATCTACCAGGGCCTGCTGGATCTCGCCAACAGCACCGACGGCAGCGGCCGTTATCTGTTTGGCGGCACCGCCGACGGCAGCCCGCCGTTCGCGCTGTCCGGCAGCGGCGTCATCTACAGCGGCGATCAGACCCAGCGGCAAGTGGAAGTGGCGCCGGACACCTATGTCTCCGACACCCTGCCCGGCTCGGAAGTCTTCCTGCGCCTGCGCACCGGCGATGGCCGCATCGACGGCGCCGCCGCGACCGGCAACACCGGCACCGGCCTGCTGATGGACTTCAGCGTCACCGACTCGTCCACCTACAACGGCGCCAGCTACCGCGTCGCCTTCACCGGTCCGAATACCTACGACATCTACGACGGCGGCCCCACCCCGATCGCCAGCGGCACCTACACCAAGGGCCAGAGCATCTCGGTGGGCGGCGTGCAGATGAAAATCGACGGCCAGCCCAATGCCGGCGACGAGTTCAACCTCGGCCCCTCGGGTTCACGCGATATCTTCGGCACCTTGCAGAACCTGATTGGCGCGCTCAACAGCAATCCCACCACCGATGCGCAACGCGCGGCCATGCAGAACCAGTTGCAGGCCTCGATGCGCGACGTCGCCACGGCGCAGGGCAAGATGATTGATGCACGCGCCAGCGGCGGCGCGCAGCTTATGGCGCTGGACAACGCCGCGGACCTGCGCGAAGCCAACTCGGTCACGTTGAAAAGCACATTGAGCAATCTGCGTGATCTGGACTGGGCCGAGGCCATTGGCCGCTTCAACCTGGAGAACACCGCGCTGTCCGCCGCGCAGAATGTGTTCATGCAGATGCAGCAGCTGAGTCTGTTCAAGATGATGTAAGCAGCACGCTCGAACTTGTCGTTAGAGTTGCTTCTTCCCCGGGTGGAAGTCGCCCGGGGATTTTTTTTGCGCGCCTTGCCTACAACGCCACCGCCTGGGCGAAGCAGGCGACCAGTGCACCGACCAGGGCCCCGGCCACGATTTCCTTCCGCCTGTGCCCCATGCGCTCGCGCAGGGCGACGGACATTGCATCCCCGGCTTGCAACTGGTTGATGGCCCGTGCCTGCAGCCCCACCTGGCGACGCAAGCCGCCCGCATCCAGCATCACGATGAAGGCCAGCGTGACGGCCACACCAAAGGCCGGGTGATCGACACCCTCCCGCAACGCCACCAGCGTGGCGGTGCTGCAGACGATGGCACTGTGGTTGCTGGGACAGCCGCCGTAGCCAATGCCGCCGAAAGCGAGCCGACGCTGCAGCCAGGAGTTCAGCGCAAACTTCAGCGAACCGGCGGTGAGCCACGCCAGCAGCGGTACGGCTGCATAGGCCAGGCTCATGGCAGGCCCACCCGCGGCCACAGTGCCCACAGGCAGGCGACCGTCCACACCGCCACCGTGGCCAGCAATTGCCAATCACCCAGCAGGGCTTCGGTGGGCGACTCGCCGTCATTCTGCGACTCCACCAGGAACCAGTAACGGAACAGGCCGAACAGCACCAGTGGTACCGTCGCTGCCAGCGCCGGCCTGGCCGACAATACATACAAGCTGTAGAACAACAGCGCCCCCATCGCCGACAGGCCGGCATAACGATCGATCAGCGAAATGGAATAGGCGTCAAGGACTTTGCGCCCCCCAGTGCCGTTGCTGCCCAGTTCCTGGCGTCGCTTGATCGACGCCAGGTACAGCGCCAGGCACAACGTGGTGATGAACATCCACGACGACACCGGCACATGCAGGGCGACCGCGCCGGCAACGACACGCAGCACGAAGCCGATGGCAATCGTGAAGATGTCGACGACAGGTTGATGCTTCAGCACAACCGAGTAGGCGATGTTGAGCAGCAGGTAGGCGGCGATTACCAGTGAGCATGCAGGTGCAGCCAAGCTGCCGATGATCAGCACGCCCAGCAGGACGCTCGCCAGTGCAATCGCCCAGGACATGGGAACCTTCCCGCTGGCCAATGGACGCGTTCGTGACTTGACCGGATGCCTGCGATCCCGTTCCACATCGCAGATATCGTTGAACACATAGGTGAGCGACGAGGCGATGCAGAACAGCAGCATGGCGCGAAGCGAAGCGCCCACAGACTCCAGGCGCACGAACTCACCCGAGAAAATCAGCGGCGCAAGCACGAATGCATTCTTGATCCATTGCCTTGGCCGCATCAGCTTAATCAATCCTGCAAGCTGAGTTACAGGCGGCGTTGTTGTTGCAGTACGATGCATCGCGCGTTGCGCTCCACTGAATTGACTTGAATGCTCGGCTCCATCCCACTCGCGATCCGATACGCCATCTTGGCACTTGTCGCGATCCTCACGAACCTCCTCGCACAAGATCTGACTTCGCGTTTAGTTGCCGGCCAAGTTGGATTTGTAATTTCTTTGACACTCGGAACTGCAGTCGGCCTGCTGGTCAAGTTCTGGCTCGACAAGCGCTACATATTTCATTTTCGAGCGCACGACATCGCGCACGACACCGCGACCTTTCTTCTCTACGCGGCCACCGGTGTTGCGACGACACTGGTCTTCTGGGGCTTTGAAATCGCCTTCCATCTGCTCTTCGGCAGCGTCGTTCTGCGGTACGTGGGCGGCGCACTTGGCCTGGCGCTGGGTTACCGCCTCAAGTACGCCCTCGACAAGCGCTACGTGTTTCGCGCGGTGAGCGCATGAATATCGTCCGCTCATGGGGTCGGCTGAACGCGCATCCGCACCTGACATCAACGCCGCGCGATCCACAGGAACTCCTGCGTACGATCGCCCACGCCAGCCAGCCCGGTCTTGCCCATGGTCTGGGACGCAGCTACGGCGATGTCGGCCTCAATCCCGGCGGTGAGTTGTGGTTCACCCACGGACTCAATCACTTCATCCACTTCGATGAGTCCAGCGGTCGCCTGGTGTGCGAGGCCGGCGTGCTGCTCATGGACATCCAGGAGTTCGCGTATCCGCGCGGCTGGCGGCTGCCCGTTACGCCGGGCACGCAATGGATCACCGTGGGCGGCGCCATCGCCAATGACGTGCACGGCAAGAACCATCACGAGCAGGGCACGTTTGGTGAGCATGTTCGCCGCATTGGTTTGGCCCGGACCGACGGCCAGTGGCTGGAGTGCGGCCCCGATCGGCTGCCGGAGTGGTTTGCCGCCACCGTGGGCGGGCTGGGCCTGACCGGCGTGATCGTGCAGGTGGAACTGCAGTTGCACCGCACGCCGGGCCCGTGGCTGGACACCGAGACCTGTCCGCATGCGGACCTCGACGAGTTCTTCGCGCTGGCCGACAGTTCCGAGCAGGACTGGGAACATACGGTGTCGTGGATCGATTGCCTGGCCAGTGACAGCGGCCGTGGGCTGTTCATGCGCTCACGGGTGGCGGCCGATCAACAGGGCGCCACGCCCAATCCCCGTGAGCACGCCCTGTCCTTTGTGCCGCCGGTTTCGCTGGTCAACCGGCTCACCCTGCGCCCGTTCAACCTCGCCTATGGTCAGTTGAAGCGATGGCCGCGCCGCAGTCGCTGTCACTACGGCAGTCACCTGTATCCACTGGACCATATCGGCCATTGGAATCGGCTCTATGGGCCACGCGGCTTCTACCAATATCAGTGTGCGTTGCCCGTCGCGACGCAGCAGGATGCGCTGCGTGCCCTGCTTCGAACGATTGCGGGTTGCGGACAAGGATCCTTTCTGGCCGTGCTGAAGACTTTTGGCCACCGCCGCTCGCCCGGCCTGCTCAGCTTTCCCATGGCAGGTGCAACGCTGGCGCTGGATTTCCCCAATCGCGGCGGCGCGACACTGCGCTTGTTCGAGCGGCTGGATGCGATTGTGGCCGAGGCCGGTGGCCGCCTTTACGCCGCCAAAGACGCACGCATGCCGCGCGCCCTGTTCCGCGCGGGTTACCCGCTCCTGCCCCAGTTCCTGCCCTTCCGCGACCCGGGCCTGCGCTCTGCCCTCTCGCAACGTCTTCTGGACCATTGAATGAACCATCGACACATCGTCATCGTCGGCGCCACGTCGACGATGGCCGAACACTGTGCCCGCTTGTGGGCCACCCGCGAGTCAGTGCGACTGACACTGGTGGGCCGCAGCAACGAACGCTTGCAACGGGTTGCGACCGATCTGTCGGTTCGCGCTCCCGGCGTTGCCATAAGGTGGCTGTGCGTGGATCTGCTTTCACCGGCAGCCATCCACGCCACCACGCAGGCGTTGGCCACAGAGGGCCCCATCGACCAGGTATTGATCGCACATGGTGACCTGCCACAACAGCTCGACTGCCAGCAGGATTTGTCGTTGGGCGAGCACGCACTGAGAGTCAACGCCGTGTCGCCGGTGCTGTGGGCCGAAGCATTCGCGGGTCATATGGAGCGGACGAACCATGGTCGGCTTGCCGTGATTGGCTCGGTAGCCGGTGACCGCGGGCGTCGATCCAACTACGTGTATGGCGCCGCCAAGGGCCTCGTCGAACGCTACGTGCAAGGCTTGCAGCATCGGCTGGCAGCCACTGCGGTCAAGGTGACCCTGATCAAGCCCGGCCCCACCGCCACCGCGATGACCGCACACCTGAACGCGCAGGGCATGTCGCTGGCCGCACCGCAGGAGGTTGCACACCGCATCGTCAAGGCCATGGATCGCGGACAGCCGGTTTGTTATGCACCCGCCCGCTGGCGCTGGATCATGGCAGTGCTGACAGCGCTGCCTGCGTCAGTCTTCAATCGGCTGGATATCTGATCGATGGGCAGACAGTTGCGCTTCCTGTTTTCCCTGCTGCTGGTCGTGTTCGGCTTGCTGGCGATGGCGCTGCGCTTTCATGCCAGCCATGACCTCGACGACGTGTTCTTCAACTCCGATGCGATGTATCTGCCGACGCTGTTCGCCGATGTCCTGGCAGGCTCCGGCGAACTGGACCATTGGTATCTGACGCCAGCGCCGTACTTCTTTCCGGACTACCTGCTGTTTCTGCCTGCCTATCTGATCACGTCGGTTCCGTTCCTGCAGATTTCGGTTGTCTCCCTGTTGCAGGTCGTGGTGACGCTGTTGCTTCTGGCCTGGCTGGCGCGGCGCATGCGCGTCCGGGCACCCTGGACCGCCGCCATCTCGATTTGGCTCTGCCTGTGTTGGCTGGCCTGGAATGCCGGGGAACCCTTCGCGTTCCTGCTGGTGGGCAGCTACCACTTTGGTGTGTTTCTGGGCGCCCTGGCCTGCGTGGCCCTATGGTTTGCGCATCTGCAAGCCGGATCGTCCTGGCGCTCCGTGCCACTGTGGATGACCTGCCTGCTTGCCGCCGCCCTCACCTTTTCGGATCAGCTGTTTCTGGTGCAGGCGGTTACGCCGTTCCTGGCGATCAATCTGCTGCAGTCGGCAGGCGATGGCGCCCTTGCCCGCAAGCGTCTGCTGCAGGCCATCGCGGTGGCGGGCAGTTCGCTAGTGGGCTCTTCTCTGTATCCGGCCCTGGTGGAACACCCGATGCGCTACCCGGTACAACTGGGATTGGGGCAATGGGAGCGGAATGCGCGCCTCCTTTCCGAGGTGTTGGCCACACTGGCCACCGGCCACCTGCTTTACACGCTCGTGCTGGTTGCGTTCCTGGTGCTGGCGCTGGTGACGATACGGCGCTGGCGTGCATGCGCCGGCAGCGACGAGATTCATCTGGGCGGGCGGTTGACGGGCTTCGTACTGCTCTCGGCGGCAGCGGCGTGCGCGGTGACCCTGCTCCATGAGGGAAGCCCGGTCGCATTGCGCTATGTCATCCCGATGGCGCTATGGCCGGTAGTGGCAACGGGAATGCTGTGCGCGCTGCGCTTTCGTCGCGTGTTCGTGCCGGTGGCGAGCAGCCTGTCCGTGCTGCTGGTGCTGTCGTTGCTGTGGCAGGCCGGTGGTGAAGCCCGGGCCCATGGCCTGCGGCTGCGTCAGTACCCGGACGATATCGCCTGCATCGACCAGGCCTTGAGCGCCAGCAATGCCCGCCATGGCATCGCCGAGTACTGGGATGCCAAGCAGGTGCAGAACCTCAGCCGGCATCGGCTCAGGATTGCCCAGTACTTCGACAACCTGCTGGAGATGCGCTGGATCACCACGGCCGACTACTACCCCACGCGTTACGACTTCGCGATCGTTGGGCAGCAGCCCGATGGCAAGCTATCGCCGCTGTTGACGCGGGTGGAAGACATCAATGGCGCCGCTCCCACGCAGGTGCAATGTGGAAAGCGATTGCTGCTGATCTATGGCCGCAATCGCCTGCGTACCGTGGCCGACCTGCAGCTTCCTGGCGACCGGCGGCGCTGGCGTGGCTGCGATCTGCCCACCCAGATCGGCACGGCGGAACCGGACTGCGAAATAGGCAAGCGCGCGCCCGACCTGCAGGGTTTTCTGAGCTTTGGACCCTATGTGCGGCTGCCCGCGGGCAACTACCGCGCCCGCGTGCGCTATGAGAGTGAGGAGGCCGTTGGCGTGCCGGTCGGCCGATGGGATGTCGCCGTCACGGTGGGCCAGGACTTGCAGGTCTTGCAAAGTGCTCCGCTGCTGGGCAGCGGGTTGCAAGAAACACAAGCAAGCGGCGCGTTTGCCGTGGATACGGCACAGAGCGCGGGACTGATCGAGGTGCGCACCGTGGCCGAAGCGCCAGGAGCCATGAAGGTCATTGCGGTGGAGCTTGAACGGCTGCCCTAGCCCGCCAACGCCTCAATGCAAACCGGGCCTGCCGGCCCGGTGCAAGGGTGACGCGGACGCAGACCTTCAGGCGGCGTCGGCGACGCGGTCGACCAGGTTGTCCGCCATGCTCTTCCAGCTGTCCAACTGGTGCAGCACACCGAGCGACTGCAGGTAGCTTTCGTCGACCTTCTCATTGCCGGCGAGGGCGCCGGCCACGTGCACCGCACCGGGCACCCAGAAGCTGCGCAGGCTGGAGCGCTGCGGCTGGCGGTGGAAGGCCACGGCCTCGACGATCGGCATCGGCAGGCCCCACAGGCCGAGCAGGTAGGCGCCCGCCTCGGTGTGGCCGGGACGATCATCGTTTTCGTCGGTCATCGGCTCGCGTTCGTCACGCACGCCCGGCAGCAGCAGGCCGATGTCGGCCAGCAACGCGGCGGTGGCGCCCAGTTCGGCGCTGGAGTGCGGCAGGATGCGCGCGGCCAGGCGCGAGGCAATCAGCGAGCGGTGTTGCAGGGCGGCCCGGTCGACGTTGCTGCCGGTCTTGATGGAGAACACTTCGCTGGCCAGCACCAGGTCACGCAGGGTGGCCAGGCCGAGCCGGGTCACGGCGGCGCGCAGGTCGGTGTTGGCGCGGCCGTTGGAGAAGTAGGCCGAGTTGCACAGCTGCAGCACCTTGGCGGCGATGGCCGGGTCGCCGGCGACGATCTTGGCGATGTCGGTGCTGTTGCCGTCGTCTTCCTCCAGCGCGCGGGTCAGGGCGAAGTACAGGTGCGGCGGTGACGGCAGGTGTTCGACCCGGCCGATGACGCGGCGCAGGCGCGGGCTGTCGAGCAGGTCGCGCAGTTCTTCCAGGCTGTGGATGGACTCCAGCACGGTCTCGGACGATAGCGGCAGCGGCAGGAAGCGGTGCGCCACGCCAATCAGCTTGATCGGCGGAGCGGCGTTGCCGTCGGAGTTTTCCAGCAGCGCGATGCGGATGGTTTCCGGGCGCAGGGTGCGCACCTGGCCCAGCAGGGTGGACGGCGGCAGATCCGGCAGGGTCGGTCCGGTCAGGATGACATCCACCGGTGAGTTGGCCACGGCAAAGATGGCGGCGTTGCCATCGGCGGCAAACTCGACCTTCCACTCATCGCCCATGTCGCCGATGTAGTCGGACAGGTCTTCAGGCAAACAAGCGGTGTCGCCTACGTACAGAATCCGCAAGACACTTCCCCTAGAGACAGATCAACCGGTGAACCCAGCGCGCGCCTCATGCGCACGCCCGCACGAAAATCTATCTGGATGTCGGCGGATGGGTGGGGTTTCTTTAGGGCGGGATGTCGATACTGCGGTGTATTTCACACTACGCGAACGATTGCGTGGCTCGGGGTGCGCGTTCGTCAAATGTTTGACGGGATTGGGGATGGCAGTCGATGAGCTCGTCGCCAGGATTCGCTACGCCGCTTCTACCCGCCCGCAATACGCCTCGAACGTCCGCTTCCAGGCCGGGCGGGCCAGGCAGCGATCGCGGTAGGCCAGCACGCGGGGATACGGGGTCAGCAGCGCCTCGTCGGGAACCACGGACAACACATGGACGGCCAGGATGTCGGCGACGGTGAACGCGTCGGTGGCGATGTACTCGCGGCCTTCCATCCAGCGTTCCAGGTTGCCCAACATGCGGTGGGACCAGCCGAGCAGGAATTCGCGGTGCTTCTCGGCGCTGTCGGGCGAAGTCCAGCCCAACACCATCAGGTTGAGCAGCGGGGGTTCGATGGAATTCATTGCCGCGAATGACCAGCGCAGCACCTGGGTCTCGCCTTCGCGATCCTCGGGAATCAGGCGGCCGGATTTTTTCGCCAGGTAGATGAGGATGGCGCCGGACTCGGACACCGCCATGCCATCGTCATCGATGGAGGGAATCTGCTCGAACGGGCTGAGGTGGCGATACGACTCGGCGTTCAAATCGTGCGCGGGGTGATCCATGCCGGCGATTTGGTAGGGCAGCTGCATTTCTTCCAGCGCCCACAAGACGCGCAGATCGCGGGTCTTGCCGCGTGCAAACCGGTTGACCTTCGAGAAGCCGTAGAGCGTGAGCATTGCGCGGAATCCTGGTGGGTGGTCCGATGCGAAGGGTAACCCCATCAGCGCGAGGTATGTGTTGGCGCTGTCACGCCGTCGCCAAGGGATCCGTGCCAGCCAGATGCATCAACAGCCGCGTCAGCGTCACCACGTCCTGGAAGTTATGCGCCAGCACACGCTTGAGGTTATGCGATGAACCTCCTCGCAGGTACGTGAGCCAGGCAGCCGGCGCTTCGGAGCCTGGCAGGTCGTCGTCGCGCACGATGCCCAATGCGCGCCGTTCGATGGTGGCGAGCTTGCAGTTCTCCCACACGCCGCGGTATCTGCGCCGGGTGGGATACAGCAGATCGGTATGCGCCAGTTCCGGCAGCGGACTGGCGTGGCGCGCAAGTCGGTAGCGGGTGTTGAGCAGCGGTGCGTCGTAGCAGCGGCCGTTGTAGCTGACCAGCCGTGTCTGCGGCGTCAGCCAGCTCTGGAAGGTACGCAGCATGGTCGACTCGGCCGCCATGTGCGCCATCATCAGCTGGCGGATGCGCAGTCCGTCCGGCACGAAATCGGAGGCGCCGATCATGAAGGCGCGGGTGCCGGTGCCGCCGGCCAGGCCGGTAGTCTCGGTGTCGAAGAACAGCATGTCGGCCAGCGCTAGGTCGCCTTCGCGGGCGAAGGTTCCGTCGAGGGTGGCGGGCATGGCTTCCCAGGGTAGGACGCGTTCGATCAGGTGCAGGCCATCGGCGATCACTTCGCCCGGGAGATCGCGTTGCAGTGAGCGCGCGACGCAGGGTGATGGATTGCGGCGCTCGCGGATGCCCAGCATGCGGCGCAGGGCCGAGGTTGGATCGTTTGCGGTCGGGACTAAAGTCCCTCCTACAGGCCCTCCTACACGGGCAGGTGGCGTCGGCGTTGGAGTGATGGTTGGTGCGATGCCGGTCTGCTGGCGGAGCGCACGCAGGCGGTCGAGCGCGACGGTACTCATACGCTGGCCAACTGCGTCAGCACGCGCTGGGCCAATGTCTTGGGCGTGACCTCGGCGTCTTCGTCTGCCGCCAGAATCGGGCCTACGCAGGCCGGACAACCGGCACGGCAGTCACAACCGGCAATGAGCTCGCCGGCCTTGAGCACGAGTTCGCGCTGGCGGTGCCACAGCGGTTCGCTCAGGCCGATGCCACCGGGGTAGTTGTCGTAGAGGTACAAGGTAGGCACGAAGCGGTCGCCATCCTGCGGCGACATCAGCTGGCCTTCGCCGCCGCGAATCTGCCCGCGTCCCTGCGTATCCGGCAAGGCGAACCAGGCCCCATCGCCGTCGCCCACGGCTTTCTGCAAATCGCGACCTTCGGCCATCACCGCCACCGTGGCGGCGATATGCAGCGCATTGGCTGCGCCGAGGAAGCCATCCAGCGCTTGCTGGCGCGAGGCGAATGCCGCGTGCAGCACGTCCGGCGGCAGTTGCCACCACAGGCTGGTGGTGTGCATCTCCTGATCCGGCAGGTTGACCGGGCCGTAGCCGATGTTTTCGTGGGTGTAGTAGCGGATTTTCTTGTAGCCGGCCACGCGCCGCACCACATGTACTTCGCCGTGGTGGCAGGTGCCCTCGCCTGCCCGGCTGCCATCGAAGCGATCCAGCACCTTGAGCTTGGTGTAGTCGATGGCGTCGGTGTAGTAGTCCACGTGGGTGCGGGTGACGTAGGCCTTGCGGCCTTCCCAGTCCAGTTTTTCCACCTGGTACGGGGTGGACTGGATCATGTGGATGGCGCCTTCGTACAGGGTCAACGGCACCGCGCTGAAATCCACTTCGGCGATGATGGTCTGGCGCCCGTTGGTGCGATCCACCACCACGAAGTTGCCGTCGGCCACCGAGCGCAGGCTGACCGCGTTGGCGGGGTAGCTGTCGGCAATCCATTCGAAGCGGTCGCCCTCACGATGCACCACCGCGTCCTCGCTCAACAGCTCCAGGAACGGCGCCGGATCGACCGGCCCGAATCGTTCGCCGGCCAGGAACGGCAGCTCGAATGCCGCACAGCGGATATGGTCGAGCAGGATCATCGGCTGATCGGCGGCGATGCGTGCGTGCTCCGGCGGGCTGTCGGCAAAGAATTCCGGATGCCGCACCACGTACTGATCCAGCGGCTGCGAGCTGGCCACCAGCACGCCCAGCGAGGCCTGCTGCCGGCGCCCGGCGCGGCCGAAGCGCTGCCAGGTGGAGGAAATCGCGCCCGGATAGCCGTTGAGCACCACCACATCGAGGCTGCCGATATCCACGCCCAGCTCCAGCGCCGAGGTGGAGACGATGCCGTCGATTTTGCCTTCGCGCATGTCGCGCTCGGCCTGGCGGCGTTCGGTGGGCAGGTAGCCGCCGCGATAGGCGCGGATGCGTGGCGGCTTGCGCGGATCGTGGTCGAAGATGTCCTTGAGGTACTTGGTGAGCACTTCCACCATGGTCCGCGACTGCGCGAAGATCAGCGTCTTCAAGCCCGCCTTGATCGCCACCCGTGCAATGCGGTTGCTCTGCGAACGCGCCGAGGCGCGCAGGCCCAGATCCGGATTGACCACCGGCGGATTCCACAGCAGCACATGCTTGTCGCCGGTGGGCGCGCCGGACTCGGTGATGGCGTGGACGTCGGCTTCCAGCAGCGCCTCGGCATGCGCCTTGGGATTGCCGATGGTGGCCGAGCACAGGATGAACTGCGGCGTGGCGCCATAGAATGCGCACACCCGCTGCAGGCGGCGCAGCACGTTGGCCACGTGCGAACCGAACACGCCGCGGTAGGTGTGGATTTCGTCGATCACCACGTAGCGCAGGTTCTCGAAGAACTGCGCCCACTTGGTGTGATGCGGCAGGATCGCCTGGTGCAGCATGTCCGGGTTGCTGACCACGATGTCGCCGTGCAGGCGGATGGCCTGGCGCGCATCGCCGGGGGTATCGCCATCGAAGGTGAATGCCTTGACCCCCAGGTTGCCCGCCGCATTGAGCTCCAGCAGATCGCTGACCTGATCCTGCGCCAGCGCCTTGGTCGGGAACAGATACAGCGCCTTGGCAGTGCCGCCCAGCGCCGCCGCCACCACCGGCAAGGTGTAGCACAGCGACTTGCCCGAGGCCGTGGGCGTGGCGATGACCAGATGCTCGCCGGCCTGCGCGTGCTGCCAGGCTTCGGCCTGGTGCGCGTAAAGCTGCTCGATGCCGCGCGCGCGCAGCGCCTTGGCGAGCGCGGCCGGCAGATCTTCCGGCAAAGGTGCGTAGCAGCCCTCGCGGCCCGGCAGGGTGAAGCTGCCGGTGACCCGGTCCGGATACTTGCTCTCCAGCCGCGCCGCCAGCCGTCCGCCATCGCCGCCGGCCGTGGTGGCGGGAATCAGATCGCGATGGGCGCGGACAAGATCGCGGGCGGGGACGGACATGGGCGCACTCCTGGGACGGGCGCCAATAAGAAGTCAGCGCCGTCGCAGAGGCTGAGATCGCGGCGCCGTCGCAACGTATCGCCGTTGTCAGGACGGCGTCGCGACGGCGTACCCGGCCAGTTGAGCTTCCACGGCGGCGCGCAGATCTTCCAGCCCGTAGGGCTTGCTCAGGACCGGAATGCCGAGCGCGTCGGCGTCCTTGCGGATCGCTTCGGAAAAACCGCTGGTCAACAGGATGGGCAGATCGGCCCGGCGCTTGCGCACTTCCCTGGCCAGTTCCACGCCATTGGTGCCGCCCGGCATCATGATGTCGGAGAACACCAGGTCCACCCGCCGTCCGTTGGCCAGCGCGCCCAGGGCGGCGGCGGCGCTCGCCGTGTGCAGCACCTCGTAGCCGATGCTGTGCAACATCTCGCCAACCAGCGCCGCCACCTCGCCGTCATCCTCCACCAGCAGCACGCACAGATTGGATCGGGGCGGGCTCGCTTCCGCGGCCAGCGTCATCGGCCCGTGCGCTTGCGCCGGTGCATGCGAGCGGGGCAGCAACAGAGTGATGGTGGTGCCCTGCCCGACCGTCGAATCAATCGTCACCGAGCCGCCGGACTGCTTGGCAAAGCCATACACCTGCGCCAGCCCCAGGCCCGATCCCTTGCCGACATCCTTGGTGGTGAAAAACGGTTCGAATACCCGCGCCTTGATCGCATCCGCCATGCCCACACCGGTATCGCGCACGGCCAGGCGCACGAACTCCCCACGGCCATCGGCATCGTCCACGTTCTCACCCTGCAAGGTGATGACACCCCCGTTCGGCATCGCATCACGCGCGTTGACCGCCAGGTTGAGGATCACCAGTTCCAGTTCGCCGGGATCGGCAATCACCGGCCAAAGGCCCGGCGCCAGATCCACGTTGACTTCGATATCGCCGCGCAGGCTGCGATCCAACAACGCGCGGGTATCACTGATCAGTCGCGCCAGATCCACCGACTCCGGCCGCAGTTCGCGACTGCGCGAGAAGGCCAGCAACTGCCGGGTCAGGCCGGCACCGCGTTGCGCCGCCTGGCGCATGCCGCGCATCAGGGTTTCGCGGCGCGCGGGGTCGCTGCGCCGTTCCAGCATTTCCAGGCCGGCGGTAATCACCATCAGCAGATTGTTGAAGTCGTGCGCGATGCCGCCGGTGAGCTGGCCGACGGCCTCCAGCTTCTGTGCATGCCGCAGCGACTGTTCGACCCGCGCGCGTTCGCTCATTTCGTCGCGCAGGGCCACGTTGGCGGCCTGCAGTTCGGCGGTGCGCTTGAGCACCAGCGACTCCAGTTCCGCCGCCGCACCTTCGCGCGCCAGAATGTGCGCGCGGATTTCCAGTTGTCGGCGGCGCGCCCGCAGCGCCGTGCGCATCACGCTGAGCAGGGTGATGGCCTGCACCGGCCGCTCGATCAGCGACACATTGCCCAAGCGCTGGATCTGCTGATGCCGCCACTTGGCTACGTTGGGTTCCTCGTGGTGGCTGGTGAGCATGACAAAGGGCAGATCGGACCATGGCGGCTGGTTTGCCAGCCACTCATCCAGCAAGTCCAGCGGCTGGCCGAACAGACCTTCCTCGGCGACGATGGCTGCATCGGCACCTGCTTCCAGTCCACGCAGCAGGTCGTCGTAGTCCTTGCAGACGTCGGTGGCAATGCCCGACCGTATCAGCAACTCGGAGACGGATTTTCCGTCGCGACCGATAGGCGCGAACACCAGTACGCGTTGGCTGGCTTCCTCACTCCTTGCCACGTTGACTGCCATGCAGCAGGGGCTCGCCCCCGCCGGTGTAGGCCGGTGTGCCGGAGAACACGCCGGTGAACTCCGTCAGCGGCGGCCCCACGTCCAGGCCTTTGCTGCTCAGCTGGAACTCGCGGATGGTGTGCTCGTGATCGCCACTGCGCTTCTTGACCACCGACAGCGCGCGCCGCACGGTGCCGGCATGTTCGAAGTAGCGCAGCATCAGCACCGCATCGCTCAGGTAGCTGATGTCCAGCGGCGTGTCGATCGGCCCCACCAGGCCGTGCTGGGCCAGGATGAGGATGGTCAGCACGCCCTGCTGCCCCAGATAACTGAGCAGCTCGTGCATCTGCAGGATCAGGAAGCGCCCGTCCGGCATCGCATTGAGATAGCCGTTCAAGCTGTCGATCACCACCACGCGGGCATTGTCTTTCTCGACCCGCCTGCGCACGATGCTGGCGAACTCGCCCGGCGACATTTCTGCCGGATCGATCTGCTGGAACAGGATCAATCCCGAGTCGATCGCCGGCTGCAGATCCAGCCCCAGCGTGCGCGCACGCGCTTCCAGGGTGCCGCGACCCTCGTCGAAGGCGAAGAAGGCCGTGCACTCGCCGCGCTTGGCCGCTGCGATGGCGTAGGTCAGCGCCAGCGAGGATTTGCCCACGCCGGCCGAACCAATCAACAGCGCATTGGTGCCGCGCTCCAGGCCGCCGCCCAGCAGCTTGTCCAGCTCCGCATTGCCGCTGGGCGTGGGGTCGCCGACGAAGTTGCTGTGGTGCTCGGCCGCAATCAGGCGCGGATAGATCTCCAGCCCGCCCTTGATGATCTTGAAATCGTGGAAGCCGCCGCGGAAAGCGATGCCGCGCATCTTCACCACCCGCACGCGCCGGCGCTCCGCGCCGTATTCGATGGCCAGCTGCTCCAGCAGGATCACGCCATGCGAGATGGAATGCAGCTGAAGATCGTTCTGCTGCGAGGTCATGTCGTCGAGCAGCACCACCGTGCAGCGGCGCGTGGCGAAGAAATGCTTGAGCGCCAGCACCTGCCGGCGATAGCGCAGCGAACTCTGCGCCAACAAGCGCAGTTCGGACAGGCTGTCGATCACCACCCGGCTGGGATTGAGTTCGGACACCTTGTTGAGGATGAGCTTGGTGGTCTCGCCCAGTTCCACTTCCACCGGATGCAGCACGGTGATCTCCTGGGTCGGATCGAGCGTGGTTTCCGGCGGTACCAGTTCGAAAATCTCCACGCCGTCCAGGTTCCATCCATGCCGGTTGGCGACCAGGTGCAGTTCGCGCTCGGTTTCCGAGAGCGAGACATACAGGACTTTCTCGCCCTGGCGTGCGCCTTCCAGCAGGAATTCCAGCGCCAGCGTGGTCTTGCCGGTGCCGGGCTTGCCCTCGTACAGGTACATGCGATCGGCGTCGAATCCGCCGCCCAGGATGTCGTCCAGGCCGGCATTGCCGGAGGAAATCCGGGCCTCGACGATGTCGTTCGTTCCAGAACTGCTAGGCATGAGGCTCCCAATCCGTGTTGGAGGTAGCGTGGAATTCCACCGGGTAGTGAGCTCGACTATGCGGGACCGGATGTCAACAAATTGCATGCGGGCGCCGGCAGGCGGCTGATCGGGATCAACGCTCGGGCCGCTCCAGGCCCGTAGCCTTAACCGCAATGATCTCGACCAGCCGTTCGCCTTCACCCGGAATCCACGCACGATGAAAACCGTCTACCTCGCCGGCCCCGATGTCTTCCGCCCCGATGCCAGCGCCCGCGGTGAGGCATTGAAGGACCTGTGCTCGCGTTACGGCTTCGAGGGCCTGTTCCCGCTCGACCAGTCCGTACCGCCGGCCATCACCGCGCCTGCCGCGCAGGCCCACTGGATCTACCAGGCCAACATCGCCCTGATTCGGCGCGCCGATGCGGTGCTGGCCAATCTGGATTTCTTCCGCGGCCCGGAGCCGGACAGCGGCACCTGCTTCGAGTGCGGCTACGCCATCGCGCTGGGCAAGCCGGTGTATGGCTACCTGCCCGAGCACGGCAGCTTTGCCGAGCGCATCCGCCGCCAGCATCCGGACGCCATCGGCCCCGGTGGTGAAGTGGATGCCGCCGGCTGGGCGCTGGAGGAATTCGGCCTGCCGCTCAACCTGATGCTGGCCGTACCGGCGCCGCTGATCGTCGGTGACGCCGAGCAGGCGCTGCGGCGGATGCGGGCGGACATCGATGGCTAGGAAGCGCAGACTGTCGGCCTCCCCCGCCGCTGGAACGCAGCATGCACACCCGCACCCTGGGCCGCCAAGGCCCCACTGTTTCCGCCCTCGGCCTGGGCTGCATGGGCTTGAGCTTTGCCTATGGGCCTGGTCTGGATCGCCAGCAAGGCGTCGACCTCATCCGCGCGGCCTTCGAACGCGGGGTGACCTTCTTCGATACCGCCGAGGCCTATGGCGCGCTCAATGAGCAGATGCTCGGCGAGGCGGTGGCGCCGTTCCGCGATCAGGTGGTGATCGCCACCAAGTTCGGCTTCCGCCATGGCGAGCCCAAGGATGGCATGGACAGCACGCCCGCCAACATCCGCAAGGTGGCGGAAACCTCGCTCAGGCACCTGCGCACCGATCGCATCGACCTGTTCTACCAGCACCGCGTGGATCAGGACGTGCCGAAGGAGGATGTGGCTGGCACGGTCAAGGACTTGATCGCCGAGGGCAAGGTCAAGCACTTCGGCCTGTCGGAAGCGGGCGTGGAGTCGATTCGCCGCGCCCATGCGGTGCAGCCGGTGGCGGCGCTGCAAAGCGAATACTCGCTGTGGTGGCGCGAACCCGAAAAAGCCTTGCTGCCGCTGTGCGAAGAGCTCGGCATCGGCTTCGTCCCCTTCAGTCCGCTGGGGCGTGGCTTCCTGACCGGAAAAATCGACGAGAACACCGAGCTGGCCGACGGCGACTTCCGCAAGGGCATCCCGCGTTTCTCCGCCGAGGCACGCAAGGCCAACCAGGCGCTGGTCGATTTGCTCGGCACGCTGGCCGCTGATCGGCAGGCGACGCCGGCGCAGATCGCCCTGGCCTGGCTGCTGGCGCAGAAGCCCTGGATCGCGCCGATTCCGGGCACGACCAAGCTGCATCGGCTCGAGGAGAACATCGCCGCCGAACGTGTCGCGTTGAGTGCTGAGGATCTGCGCGGAATCGATGCGGCGCTGGCGCAGATCCAGGTGCAGGGCGATCGCTATCCGGCGGACCTGGCCGCACGCGTGGGGCGATAGCGGACATGCAACATGCAACATGCACATTATCTCCACTCTCAGGATGCAATCTTCATCCCAGCCAACCCATCCAACAGACAGGCAGGTGAACGATGAAGCGCGACATCCTCAAGACGCTGAAGGCCGAACACGACGAACTGCGTGACCTGTTCAAGGAGCTCAAGGCCACCACCGATCGCGGCGTCAAGAAACGCCAGGGCCTGCTGGAACAGATCGAAGCCGCGCTGATCCCGCACGCGAAGTGGGAAGAGAAGGTGCTCTACCCCGCCTTCAAGGAACGCGCGGATCGCGACGGCCTGCAGACCCACGCGGAGGCCGTGGCCGAACATCACGCGGTCGAGAACTCGGTGATTCCCGAGGTCCACGCCGCCGAGCCGGGTACACCGGAATTCGCCGGCCGCACCAAGGTATTCGGCGAGCTGATCGAACACCACGCCAAGGAAGAGGAAGACACCATGTTCAAGATGGCGCGCAAGATGTTCAGCGCCGAGGAGCGCGCTCAGTTGGATGAGGACTATGAAGCGTGGAAGACCTCCGACGGCGCCGCCGCCACGCTGGCGGCCGAGAAGGCCAAGGCCGGCATGAAGGGTGCGGTGCGGGCGCTGACGCACTGATCGATCTTCGGGGGCGCAGGCCAGCCAAGCGTCCGCCGCCGCATCACGGGCAACAAAAAAGGCCACTCGTTCGAGTGGCCTTTTCGTATACCGGCCCGGAACTTCAAGGGCTTATATGGTGGGCGGTACAAGTTTCGAACTTGTGACCCCTGCCGTGTGAAAGCAGTGCTCTACCGCTGAGCTAACCGCCCGAATCTCGGGGCGCGTATGTTAATCGGCCGGGCCGGGATTGGTCAAACCCTTTCTCAGACCGCCGCGGTGATCACGATTTCCACCAGCCACTCCGCATCGGCCAGGCGGGCCTGCACGGTCGCGCGCGGGGGGGTATGGCCGGCGACGACCCACTCGTCCCAGGCTTCGTTCATGCCGGCAAAGTCGATGAGGTCCTTGAGAAAGATTTCCGCGCGCAGGATCTTGGTCTTGTCGGTGCCGGCCTGGGCCAGCAGCGCATCGATGGACGCCAGCACCTGCCGGGTCTGGCCACGGATGTCATGGCTGGCTTCGTCGGCAACCTGCCCGGCCAGGTACACCACGCCATTGTGGATGGCCATCTCGGACAGGCGGGGGCCCACTTCGAAACGCTGGATCATCGAACACTCCTTGAGTCGTGGCGCCCGTGGCGCCTGGAACCACAGCTTACCTCGCGCGGCACGCGACCTGGAACGACGCCTCAGGTGCCCAGACGCTCGACCCCGGCGTCGGTCGGCTTGCGCGGCGGCGAGGTCTCTTCCACCAGGCCGTCGTTGGAGGCCGGCGCCGAGTGGTCGGTCAGGCCATAGCCGCCTTCGTACACGCAGATGCGATTGCGGCCTTCGTGCTTGGCCCGGTACAGCATGCGATCGGCCAATGACATCAGCCGCGCCAGTTCCAGCCCGCCCTGCGCGGTACTGGCGATGCCGAAGCTGGCGGTGGCAGTGAAGACGTGGCCGGTTTCGCGCGAGTCGAGGGCGGCGATACGGGCGCGGCATTCGTCGGCGACGCGGGTCGCCGAGGGCAAGTCGCAGGCGTAGATCAGCATGGCGAACTCTTCGCCGCCGAGCCGGCCGATCAGATCGACCTTGCGCGACAGCCCACGACCCAGTTCCACCACCCGCCGCAGCACCCAGTCGCCCGCCGCGTGGCCGTGGCGATCATTGATGTTCTTGAAGTGGTCCAGATCGAACATCACCAACGCCACTTCCTCGCCGGTGCGCCCCGCCTGTGCGAGCAGCCGTTCGGCGCGCTGGGTGAAATGGCTGCGGTTGCAGGCGCCGGTCAGCGCGTCGGTCTCGGCCAGGCGCTTGAACGAAATCTGCGTGCGCTTGGTGCGATAGGCCCAGAAGGCGATGCTGGCCAGCAGCAGCACCAGCAGCACGATGATCAGGCGGGTGTTCTGGCCGGACTTGAGTTCCAGTTTGCGCTGCAGCTGCAGCAGCTGGTTCTGGCTATCCAGGCGCTGGATCTGCTGCGACTTCTCCAGCGTTTCCTGGCGGACGATCTGGTACGCCAGTTCGCGCGCCTTGACCTCGTTGAGGTAGGCCTTGTCGGCCTCGGCATAGCGGCGGTAGTAGACCAGCGCAGTCTCGTCGTCGCGACGGCGCTCGGCCACCTGGTAAAGCGTGCGATAGGCGCTGACCAGGGCGTAGGTGTTGCCCACGGCGCTGCTCAGGGCCACGGTCTCGGAGGCATAGCTGTCCGCCGCCGCCATGTCGCCCTTTTCGAACATCAGCTCGCCGAGCAGCGATTTGAACTGCACGGTCAGGAACGGATAGCGCGCGCGCTCCACCTCCGGCAAATGCCGCTGCAGCAGGACAATGGCGGCGTCACGTTTGCGCTCGGCCACCCATTTGCGGGCCAGGGTGGTGCGGACGTAATTGACCAGCACGACTTCGCCGATGCTTTCGCAGGTGCGGATGGCCTCTTCCATCGGCGCATCCGAGGTCGGCAGCACGGCCAGGTTCTGCATCGCGTCGTAGCGCAGGTACTCGGCGAAACAGCGCGTGCGCGGCGGAAGCTCGGCGGCCAGGAGGCGTTCGGCGTAGTGCAGGCCCAGCCGGTACTGGCCCACTTCGTTGTGGATGTAGGCCGCCTCGATCAAGCCATGGGTGCGGATGTCGCTGTTGTGGACCTGATCGATATGGACCAGGGTGTCGCCCAACTGGCGCAGGCCGTCGGCGAACTGGCGGCTCTTGGTATAGATGTTGACCAGCAGCGCGCCGGCCCGGAAGCGCGTATCGCTGTCCGGTGAATCGGCAATCAGGTTCTTCAGCCGCGGAATCGCGTTGTCGTAGTCGCCGGCAAAGGCCAGCCGGTAAGCCTGCAGATAGGCCAGTTGCTGCCCTTGTGCGCTGCTGAGCTCTTGCTTGCGCTGGCTGACCTGGGTCAGCAGCGCATCAAAGCGCGCGGGATCGGAACTGCGCAGGGTCTCGGCCTGCTCCAGCAGTTCGCTCACCGCGGGCGCGGCCAGGCAGTTGCACGCAAGCAGCAGGAGGGCCAGTAGCCCTCCTGCCTGCCTGCCGAGGCGCCTGTTCACGGCCATTGCCTTGCGCGCGTCGTGCTCAGTGCAGCGACGCTTGGCGGATCGACTTGTCGTCGTCATCGTCTGCCGGCGAATCATCGTCACGCTGCGGTTCGTCATCGCGCTGCGGTTCGTCGCCATCGCCCGGGAACTGCAACGCACTCATCTTGCTGCGTCCCTGCAACAGCTGGCTGAGGCCGGACGCGTCGAGATTGCGGACCGCGGCTCGCTCATCGTCGGACAGGCCAAACGAGGCCATCAGCGCTTCGCGCTCGGCAGTCGACAATTGGGCCAGTGCAGGATCCTGTGCAATGGCTTCCAGAAAACGAACGGTGTTCGACATGGTCAATCCCCTTGGGTTGGTGATCCGGCTTCCCCGCCGGATGTGATTTGCGTAACGATTCTAGCCCAAGCCTTGGGCGGCGGCATGGCCCGGAGCGGCGGGGCCGCCGGGCGCCGAGCGATCCCTGCCCTGCCCGTTGCCCGGGTGAGGCGGCGGGTCCTCGCCCTGGTGGCCACTGACCCGGTTGCGTCCGCGCGACTTGGACAGGTAGAGCATGTCATCGGCGCGTGACAGCAGCTGGTCGAGGGCAAAGCCTTCGCGCGACGTGGAGGCGACGCCGAAGCTGGCCGAGACCACGAAGGTCTGCCCGGTCTGGCTGGTGTCGATATTGCCCAGGCGCAGGCGCATGTCCTCGGCCAGGCGACCGGCGGCGCGCAGATCGCAGCCCACCAGCAACAGGGCGAATTCCTCGCCGCCCAGGCGACCGAGTACGTCGATGCGGCGGCAAAACGTCCGGCATGCCTGCGCGACCTGCTTGAGCACCCAGTCGCCCACCGGGTGACCGAAGTGATCATTGATGGACTTGAAGTGATCCAGGTCGAACATGATCAAGGCGCACTCGGCCCCTGCCTTTTCGCTCTGCTGCAGGTGATGGGTGGCCAGTTGATGGAAGTGGTGGCGATTGCACACGTCGGTGAGCGCGTCGGTTTCGGCCAGATGCTTGAGCGACATCTGTACGCGCTTGGTCTTGTAGGTCCAGTAGATGGCGCTGGCCAGCAGCAGCACCAGCAGGACCACGATGAGCCGGGTGGTCTTGGCCGACTGCAGCTCCAGGTTGCGCTGCAGCTTCAGCACCTGGTTCTGGCTGTCCAGCTTCTGGATCACCCGCGATTTTTCCAGCGTTTCCTGGCGCACCATCTGGTAGGCCAGTTCGCGCGCCTTGACCTCGTTGAGATAGGTCTTGTCCGCTTCGGCGTAACGCCGGTACCAGGCCAGCGCCTGGCCGCTGTCATCGCGCAGTTCTGCGATGCGGAACATGGTGCGGTAGGCACTGGCCAGCGAGTAGGCATTGTTGTCGGCGCTGCCCTGGGCGATGGCATCGTTGGCATACACCTCCGCCTGGCCCAGATCCCCGCGTTCGAGCAACTGGTCGGCCAGGATGGCTTTGATCTGCGCGATCAGGTACGCATATCGCGTCTGTTCGATTTCCTGCAGGTGGTTCTCCAGCATCTGCACCGCGGCGGCGTGCTTGCCTTCGTCCAGCCACTTCTTCGCCAAGGTCATGCGCACCGCGTTGGCGGCGGCGATTTCATGCAGGGATTCGCACTGCTCGATGGCCGCCTGCAAGGGCCGGTCATCGCTGGGCAGGCGATTGATGCTCTGCATCGCATCAAACTTCACCTGCTGGGTGAAGCAGCGCGTGCGTGGCGTGGGTTCGTCCGCCAGGATGCGCTCGGCGTACGTCAATCCCAGCGCCTGCTGGCCCACTTCGCTGTAGGTGAACGCCGCCACCCACAGGCCGCGGTGACGCAGTTCGCGGGTGGAGACCTGGTCCAGCAGGGTCACGGTGGCGTCGAGTTGGCGCAGGGCATCGACGAACTGCCGGCGCAGGGTATGCGTGTTGGCGATGAGCAGTCCGGCCAGGAACTGCGTGTCGACGTCGTCGCTGGTGTCGATGACGTTGCGTGCATGGGTGATGGCCGCGTCGTAGCGGCCTTCATACGACAGTCCGTACGCCTGCAGGTATTCGATCCTGGCCTGTTGCTGGGGACTGGCCTGGGCGCGCAGGGTCAGCAGTTGTTCGATGGCCTGGCCGAAAGCCTTGGCGTCGGTGCTGCGCAGTTGATCGGTGCGCTCGATCTCGGCGTCGATCTGGCGCTGCTGCGCGGTGGCCGGGGCGGAAGGATCCACCACCGGCTGCGTGGCCAGCGCCAGCCAGACGCCTGACGCCAGCCACAGCGCCACGCACCGGCGCAGCCAGCGATGCGTGGCGCGCGGTGGCGCCTGGGCGGTGGGATTCAAGGGCGGCCTCGTTCGGACAGCGTCAGTCCGGGGCGCGCTCCGGCTCCGGCAAGCCGGTCGGCTCACCGTCGGGCGCCTCGCCGGGCTCGTCCGTATCCGGCGGCGGCGTGGTGCTGTCGGGCTCGTCGCCAGGCGCGATGATCAGGCACATCATCCGCGCCCTGCCCCCCAGCAGCCGGCTCAGCGACTCGGCATCACCCTCGCGCAAGGCATCGCGCTGGGCGGGCGCCACATCGAGTTGATCGAGCAGCTCTTGCCGCTGCGACTCGGACAGACGTGCAAAGGCAGGGTCTTGGGCCAGACTTTCAAGAAACCGGATCGCATTGGACATGGTGAGGCCTCGATTCGTCAGGTAAGGGCGGACGGAATGGCGACAGCAGGGTGTGCGGAAGCGGTGTTTCCAGGATCCAGCGCGGCCAGTTTTTCACGCAAGGCCAGGTTGGGCTGCAACGGACGGCAAGGCGGTACGACCAGCGTGGTGTGTGGCTCCAGGCGCGCGTGCGCCAGGGTCGCCAGGATCAGGTGTTCGCGACGTACCTGGCTGATGGGCAGGGTCGCGGCTTCGTACGCGATCACCTCATGGTCCAACGGATAATCGGTGGCCAACAGGTCGACCAGCAGTTGGCGCTCGGCCGGCGAAGTGTGCGTGCGTCGCAGGCTGCGATCGCCGGCCAGTCCCACCTGCCACAGGATCAGGTAGGCGGAAGGATCGATGCGGCGCTGGAACAGCATGAACTGACTGGCTTCGTAGTGCTGGCAGCCAAAGGTGCCCGGATCGATGCCGAGGTCCGCATACAGGCAATCCTCGGCGGAGATGCCCGGCTCCATGACCGCGTCGAAGCCTTCGGCCCGGGCCTGCGCAATGGCCGCGTGCGGAGCGCGCGCGAACACGCCCGGGTGACCGTAGAACGCGCCGACGACGTGGCGACCGGCGCGCACTTCCGTCAGCAGGGCGTCGACCATCGCCTCGTAGGTGTCGCGGCGCGAGCGATCCTCGGCGTACAGCGGCTGCAGGCTGCGCACATCCGGGTGCATCTGTTGCAGCCACAGCTCGACCAGCGGATCGGAAACGGCGACAAACACCACGTCGGCGTGTTCGATATGGCGACGCGCACGCGGACCCAGGTGTGCCCCCAGCATCATCCCCGTTCCCACGCATACCAGACTGCCTCGCACATCCATCGCGCCGTCCTGCTGTCCTGCCGTCCAGAAGCCTCGCAATCTAGCGAGGCCCCCGCCGTAATGCAAAGACGACGGGAATGGTCCAGCGGCAGGCGTGCCCCGGGGGCCGCGGGCGTTACTTCTTCCTGGCGCTCTCGGCGGCCTGTCGGCGCGCTTCGGCATCGCGCTGGAACGCCTCGATGTGCGGCAGCCTCTGCAGCAGCTTGGAATGCGGGTCCAGGGTGTAGGTTTCGCCGGCGGCGAGCGCCAGGTGACCCTGTCCGCCACTCATCGCCACGGTACGGATGGGGCCGTCGTTGCCGCCCACGCGCACGTCCACCGGCAGCGGGAAAGGCAAGGCGTCCGGCGTCTTCCAGCGCAGGCTCAGGCCGGTGGCGTCACGCTCGGCCAGCAGTTCCGGCAAGGCGGCGCGGTACAGGTAGACGTCGAAGAACCAGCCGTAATCCTTGCCGGTGACCTGGCGGACAATGTCGATGTAGTCGCGCGTGGACACATAGCGCGGCTTGAACTGACCCGGCTTGGGCGTGTCGGTGCCGTAGACGGCGCGGCGGATGCTGGCGAAGAACGCCTCATCGCCGATCAGGCTGCGCAGGCTGTGCAGCATCAGCGAGCCCTTGTAATAGATGTCCAGGCCCGGGCCATGCTCGCGGTTGTACACCGCCTCCTCGGTCTGCGACTTGCCCGAGACGATCGGGAACTTGTTGGCCAGCGCGGCGCGCTGATCCAGCAGCGCGGCGTGGTACTCCATGTCCCCGCGCAGGTACTGCAGATACAGCGGCTGCATGTAACTGCCAAACCCTTCGTGCAGCCACATGTCGTCCCAATCGGTGTTGGTCAGCTGGTTGCCGAACCACTCGTGGGCGAACTCGTGCTGCAGCAGCCAGTCGTAGCCGTACTTGTCCTTCTTGTAGTCGTTGCCGTAGGCGTTGATGGTCTGGTGTTCCATGCCCAGGTGCGGGGTTTCCACCACGCCCATCTTCTCGTCGCCGAACGGATACGGCCCGATGTTGCGTTCGAAGAAATCCAGCACCTGCGGAAATTCGGCAAACAGTTCGCGCGCCTGCTGCTCACGCCCACGCAGGTGCCAGAAGCGCAGCGGGATCGTGTTGCCGAAACGGCTGTGGTACTCGCCCTTCATTTCCTCGTACGGACCAATGTTCAGCGCAATGGCGTAGGTATTGGGGTCGCGCGTGCGCCAGTGCCAGGTACGCCAGCCGTCTTTTTCCTGCATGCCCATGGCCACGCCATTGCCGGCGGCCACCAATGGCGCCGGCACCGTGATGTGCTGGTCCACCAGCAGCGGTTCGCCTTGCGGGTGATCGATGCAGGGCCAGAACAGATCGCAGCCCTCGCCCTGTACGGCCGAGGCAATCCAGGGTTCGCCGCTCGGTGCCTTGGCCCAGACGAAGCCGCCATCCCACGGCGCGCGCGTGGCCACGTGCGGCTGGCCGGCATAGACGATGCGCAGCTTGACGACCTGGCCGCTCGCCACCGGCTTGGGCAGGTCCACGCTCATCTTGCCTTCGGGATTGCGCCAGCCGCCGGTGGCCACGGCCTGGCCATCCACTTCGACCCGGCTGACCTGGTAATTGCGATCCAGATCGACGACCAGCTTCGACAGCGCTGCGCTGGCGCGGAAGGTCAAGGTGGCGTCGCCTTCCAGCCGCTTGCTGTCCGGCAGCACCTTGAAGCCCAGGTCGGCATGTTCGAAGACCACCGCAGCCTGTTCTGGCGTGCGCGGCACGCCGGTGTCCTCGGTCATCGCGGTCAGGGCCGGCTGTTCGGCGTGGGCCGAAACGGCGGCGCAAGCCAGGCCAAGGGCAAGAACCAGACGGGTCATCTTCATGGACGGACTAACTCCAGGCGCGTGCGCCGGCTGCGGACGAAGGCCGGATCATGGCATCCGGGCGCCAGCCCGGTCACCCCAACCATGGTCATGCCTGTGTCCGGAATAGATGCGGTTCGGGCGACTGCCCGGTGGCCAGACGCAGGTGCAGCAGAGGAAACGGCTTGCCCAGGCCATCGCGCTCCGAGCGCCCTGCCTGCACGAAGCCCATGCGCAGGTAGAAAGCGAGCGCAGCCGGGTTCTGTTCGTTGACGTCCACGCTGTGCGCGCCCGCCTGCGCCATCGCGTGCTGCAGCAGCGCGCGGCCAACACCGCGTCCGTGACGGGCAGGATCGACGAACAGCATCTCCACCTTGCCGTGCTCGACACCCACGAAGCCCAGCAGCTGCCCTTCGTCATCGCGCGCCACCCGCAACCAGGGCGCGGCCGGCAAATACCCGCCCTGCACCAGCGGACGGAACATCTGGATATCCGACTCGGCGAGGAAATGGTGGGTCGCGCGCACGGCGGCTTCCCAAATGGCGGTCAGGCGTTCGTAGTCTTGCGGGCGGGCGGGCTCGATCTGCATGGCGCGCATTATGGCCGGCACCGACGGGCCAGGAGCGCTGACCGGCGGCGTGCCGATTCACCCCGGCGGCCGCGGAAAGGCATAGACTCGGGGCGACCGTTCTTGGCCGCAGGCGTGGAGGGTCGTATGGCCACCTGGTTGATTGCCCTTGCTCTGGCCCTGGCGCCAACGCCGCCCATCGCGGCCGTGGAAGTCATCGCGCCCCCACCTTCGCCGGAAGAAATCCTCGCCGTTCCTCCGCCGATGCATTCGCATCTCCAGCACTGGCTGGATCAGACGCAGGCCGACGCCAAGCTGCGGCCGGAAGAAAAGCTGGAACGCCTGGTGGCCTTCCTGTTCGACAACGAACGCGGCCTGGGCCTGACCTATCAATACGACGCCAACCACACGGTCGAGCAGGTCTACGCCACGCGGCGGGTCAACTGTCTCAGCTTCACCCTGACGGTGATTGCGCTGGCGCGCGACATTGGCCTGAATGCCTACGCGCAGGAAATCGAGGACGTGCTGACCTGGTTCCAGGAAGGCAACACCGTCTATCGCAACAACCACGTCAATGCCGGCATCCGCATACGCAGCCAGCGTTTCAGCGTGGACGTGGCCTGGGATGAGGTGATTACCCGCCAGCAACCCAAGGAAATTTCCGACACCCATCTGTTCGCGCTGTTCTACAGCAACCGCGCCGTGGCCCTGCTGGGCAAGGGCCAGATCGAGGGCGCGCGCGCCTACATGGCGCGGGCGCTGGCGCTGGATCAGGCCTACGCGCCGATCTGGAACAACCTGGGCGTGCTGCACCTGCGCCAGGGTGACAACGCCGAAGCCGAACGCGATTACCAACGCGCGCTGGCGGTCGACAGCGCGCATTCGCCGGCGTTGTTCAACCTGTCTTCGCTATACACCCGGACCGGGCGGCTGGCCGAAGCCAAGCCCCTGCAGAAGCAGCTGGAACAGATCCGCGCGCGCGACCCCTTCGATCAATTCCTGCTGGCGCTGGATGCCGAACGCAAGGGCGAGTACGCGGCGGCGGTGACTTACTACCAGCGCGCCATCCGCCTGTATGACGGAGAGCATCGGTTCTATCAGGGATTGGCGCGTGCCTACCTGCATATGGGCGATTCGCGGCGCGCCGGCCGCGCGCTTGCGCACGCGCAACGCCTGACCGAAGGCGCGCAGAAGGCGCAGTACCAGGCCAAGCTCGAGCGTCTGCGATCGCGCGAGATTGAGGGCCAGCGCCTGTTCGGTGCGGACCCGCGGCGCTAGCCGCTCAGCCGCCGTCGACCAGGCCCAGCGGCTTGCCGGTGGCGCAGTCCACCCGCAGCCACTGCCCCGCGCGCGCCTCGTAGGCGCCGGCCGGCAGCTGGTAGTCGCCCCAGCCATCGCGGGATTGCTGCAATACCAGGCGCAGCTGGCTGCGCGGATCGATCAGGGGGTTGCGACACCCCTCGCCGGCGCGCGGCGCGCGCAGGCTGCCATCGGCATCGGCGACCTGGAACTGCACCGGCACATCGGTCGCGGGCTGCAGGCTGGCGCTGGCGCCAGGGGCGCTGGCGCAGGCGGCCAGACTCAACGGCATGGCGATCAGCAGGCCGTACCGGGCACGGCGGAAGGCGGTAGTCGGCATGGGCGATCTCGTGGTGGTGGTTGCCTGAGCTTACGGCGGATGCAGTGCCCAGCGGACAGGACCGCTGCGACGGTCTGTCAGCGCGCGCTGATCAATTGCAGGCCGCCCACGTCCAGCCGGTACTCGAAGTTCTGCTGCATCTGCCCATGCGGCGAATGCGGCTCACCGTAGTTGGCCCCCACCACCAGCGTATGCCGCCCGCGCGGCAGTGGCTTGAGCATCAGCCAATAGCCATCGGCAGCCGCCAGGCGCGACTGCTCGTCGCCCTCGCGCATGCGGAAGCAACCTTCGCTGCGCACCCGATGCAGCCGCAGATCGCCCAGCGGCTGGCCATCCAGCACCACGACCGCGCTGGCCAGCTGATCATTGTTGAGGGCCGCATAGGCCTGAAGTTCGCCGCAGGGCTGGGTGCGGTTGCGTCCCTGCAGGTAGATCATGTTGATCACCGGCACCAGCAGGTGGGTGTTCTCCGGCACGATGCAGTGGCGTGACGCGGTGAAACTGCCGTCGGTACCGGCCAGAAACCAGACCGGTCCGTCCTGGCCCAGGTCGCAGAAGCGGCCATCGGGATCTCGGTACGGTTCGATGGGCTGCGTTTCCGCCCAGCGCCACCAGCGCTCGGTCCAGTGGCCCAGGCTCACGCCGTCCACCGCGCCGCGGGTGAATGCGACTTGCTGGTCGAGCGGGTCCCGCTTGCCGGCATCCACGGCCCGCGCCGCGCCCACGCCGAACACCACCGTGGCGCCGAGCAAGGCGGCCATCACCTGAGATCTCATCGCATCCCCTTCCCTGTCATCACCCCGATTCGCGGACGGCGCGATGCCCCCCGCTCAACGCAGCTGACTGTCCTTGCTGCCACGGCGATTGTAAAGCGCGCCGGCTTCCCCGGCCTGGTCGGCGGCTTCCTGGCAGGCGATGCACAGGCGCACCCCGGGCACGGCGCGCTGACGCGCCAGCGGAATCGGCGCGTCGCATTCCTCGCAACGGCTCAGGCTGGGCCCGCGATGCAGGTTACGGCGCGCGCGCGCAATGCCGTCGTTGACGGTGGCGTCAATCTGTTCCTGCTCCGCGCCGTCTTTTGCCCAGCCTGTGGCCATGTCGTGTGCTCCCGCCGCTACTGCCGGATTGTCCTCAGGGATGCGTCAAGGCGTAGTCAATCGCGGCGCGCACGGCTGCCACCTGGGCATCGTTGCACTGCGCCGGCGTGGCGTGGGCGCTGTCCGGATAGACCTCGGTGGTGGTGGTGTAGCGCGCATCGGTGACGCGTGCGCACAGACCCAGCTTCTTCAGCGGGTACTGGATCACGCCGTGTGCGACCACCGGCGAGCCGATGATCTCGTTGTTGTCGTCGGCCGGCGCAATGTGGGTGACCTGCTCCACCGCCGCGATGACGGCGCGCTGGAAGTCCGGCTGCGGATGCTCGGAGTCATCGACCAGGTAAAAACCATCGGGAATCTCGCCCGGCTCATAGGGCTTGCCATCACGTGCCGCCAGTGCGGGACGGAATTCGGATTCGTCGGTATCGGTGGTCTCGTGCAGGTCGATGTGCATCAGCACCTGCTCGCGCACCGGCGCGACCAGCGCCATCAGCGCTGCCGACTCACCCGCCCGACTGTCCGCGCGGAAGGAACGATTGGGATCGATCGCATCCGGGTTCCAGCGATGGATGCGCTCGTACGCCCACGGACTGATGCAGGGGGCGACCAGCAGATTGGCGCGGCCGGTGTAGTCCTGGCCATGCTGGCGCAGGAACTGCAGCGCGCCATGCACGCCGCTGGTCTCGTAGCCGTGCACGCCGCCGGTGACCAGCATCACCGGCAGGTCGGCCTGCCAGTCACGCGTGCGCACGGCGAACAGCGGAAACCTGCCGTCGGCCTGGTAATCGAGCTCGCCGTACTGCTGTACGTCGAAGGTGCTGCGCAGGCCTTCGATCAGGCCAAGCACGTCGTCGGCGTAGCTGCGCTGGCGGACCTGGCTGGCCCGCCACTGCGCCTTGTCCGCGTCCGTCCAGGGCTGGCCGGGCGTGCCGATGGGATGGAATCGTTCGAGAGCCGTCATGTGCGCGTACTGGTGGGTTCCGGGACGCGCACTTTACCAGCCCGGCGGTGGCGATTCAGGCCTCCTGCACTGCTTCCTCCAGGGTGGCGATGTCGATCTTCTTCATCTTCAGCGCCGACTCCATGAGGCGGTCGATGCGGGCCCGGTCGCCCGACTTCATCACATCGTCGACCATCAACGGTGAAATCTGCCAGGACACGCCGAACTGGTCCTTGACCCAGCCGCACTGTTCCGACGCCGGTACGTGGGACAGGGCTTTCCAGTAGCGATCAATCTCGGCCTGGTCACGGCAATTGATCAGGAAGGACACCGCTTCGTTGAAACCGAAGCCATGCTCATAGGCACTGTCCGTCGCCGAGAACCAGTCGCCGTCGATCACGAAGTCGGTATACAACGCGGTGCCGGGCTTGTCGGGTGAGGAACCCTTGGGGTGCGGCGCGGTGTAGCCTTCGCGCGAATCGTCGAAGACCGAACGGTAGAACTGCGCCGCCTGCTCCGCCTTGCCGGCCACCTCGCCGGTGAACATCAGGCTGGGCATGATGAAAGGCCGCGGCTGTCCGGACGGATTGCCGAGCATCAACTGCCAGCACAGCCCGTAGCGATCCTGCACGAAGCCGTAGTACGGACTGAAGGGATACTCGCCGCGCTCCATCATCACCTTGCCACCCTGGGCCAACGCGTCCCAGGTGGCGTCGAGCTTCTCGCGCGCATGTTTGTCACGTACCGGATCGAAGTTGAGCATGAAGGAGATGGCGGGATTGAGCTTGAAGTAGGTGCCGGCGTTGATCGCCATGAACGGCTGGCCGGCCAGTTCGAACGAGACGATCAAGCCCTCGTCGGAATCCGACTCCTTGTAATCACCCGTCGAGGTGATGCGGGAGTCCGGAAGTATCGAACAATAGAACTCCGCGGCTTCGCGGGCTTCCTTGTCGTACCAGAGGTGCGGAATGATCGGTTGGGCAAGCGACATCGGATTCCTCCATGACAATGAACTGCGTGTCACCGCAGGATAAGCGCCGACGGTGGTGACGCGCTGGCCATTGGATCCCGCGCGCGCATGGCGATTGGTCCCCTGGTGTCGTCCTGCATCATTCGGCTGCGGCGGCCTGCAACTCGGCAATGTTGAACTTCTTCATCTTCAGGAACGCAGAGGTCACGCGATCGATTTTTGCCTGATCGCCCGACTGCATGATCTCCTCCATCAACAGCGGCGATATCTGCCAGGCCACACCGAACTGATCCTTGCACCAGCCGCATTGCTCGGCTTGCGGCACGTGTGACAGCGCCTGCCAATAGCGATCGATTTCCGCCTGATCACGGCAGGTCACCAGGAACGAAATCGCCTCGTTGAAAGCAAAGCCGTGCTCATGGCCGCTGTCCATGGCGACGAACCAGTCGTCATCCAGCGCGAAGTCCGAGTACATCACCGTACCTGCCTTGTCCGGCGAGGAACCTTCGGGATAGCGGGCCAACGTACCCGCCTGCGAGTCGTCGAACACCGAGCGCCAGTACTCGCCCGCCTGCTCCGCCTTGCCCACCACGTCACCGGTGAACAGCAACGAGGGCGTGATGAAGGGACGCGATGGGGCGTCAGGTTTGGCCAGGATCAACTGCCAGGACAGGCCGTAGCGATCCTGCACCCAGCCATAGCGCTGGCTGAAAGGGTACTCGCCGATGTCCATCAGGGCCTTGCCACCCTCGATGAGTTTCTCCCATGCGGCATCGAGGTTCTCGCGTGCGTGGGTATCCACGCGCGGATCGAAGTGCAGCATGAATGAGATCGCGGGATTGAACTTGAAATGCGGGCCGGCGCTGATCGCCATGAACGGATGGCCCGCCAGCGTGAACGACACCACGTCGCAGTCGCCGGAAGGCGTGCCGCTAATCGTGGTCACCGAGGTGACCCCCGAGTTGGGGAACAGGGAGCAGTAGAAATCCGCCGCCTCGCGGGCTTCCTTGTCGTACCACAGGTGCGGGGTGATGGGCTGGACCAGGGACATGGCGTTCCTCCTCGTGGAAAGGTCTGTTTACCCTTCGACGAATAAGGTCGCGTGAAATCGACACGCCAACTGGTTCCCTCAAAAAGAAAGCCCCGCGGATGCGGGGCTTCTCGTCGACTTACATATTGCGTCGGTACTCACCGCCCACGTCATACAGCGCGTGGCTGATCTGCCCCAGGCTGTGCGTCTTCACCGCTTCGACCAGCGCCACGAACACATTGCGCCGATCCCGCGCCGCCTTCTGCAGGTAGGCCAGGCCGTGGCCATCGTGCACTTCTTCCTCGGCATGCTCTTCCAGCGCGGCCGAATGGCCATGGTCGGTCTCGCCTTCCGGCGCCAGCGCGTTGCGCGAGGCCTGCCAGCCGCGGACATTGGCGATCTGCTGGCTCTTTTCTTCCTCGGTGGATCGAATGAGCTCGATCTCGGTGGCGATCTCGCCGCCGTGCTCGCGCGGCAGGAAGGTGTTGACGCCCACCAGCGGCAGGCTGCCGTCGTGCTTCTTGTGCTCGTAGTACAGCGACTCTTCCTGGATCTTGCCGCGCTGGTACATGGTGTCCATCGCGCCGAGTACGCCGCCACGATCGCTGATCGCCTCGAACTCCTTGTACACCGCTTCTTCCACCAGGTCGGTCAGCTGCTCCACCGCAAAACTGCCCTGCCAGGGATTCTCGTTGAAGTTGAGCCCCAGCTCCTTGTTGATGATCATCTGGATGGCTACGGCGCGGCGCACGCTTTCTTCGGTCGGCGTGGTGATCGCTTCGTCGTAGGCGTTGGTGTGCAGGCTGTTGCAGTTGTCGAACAGCGCGTACAAGGCCTGCAGCGTGGTGCGGATGTCGTTGAACTGGATTTCCTGCGCGTGCAGCGAGCGGCCGGAGGTCTGGATGTGGTACTTCATCATCTGGCTGCGTTCGTTGGCGCCATAGCGCTCGCGCATGGCGCGCGCCCAGATGCGCCGGGCGACCCGGCCAATCACCGTGTACTCCGGGTCCATGCCGTTGCTGAAGAAGAACGACAGGTTGGGCGCGAAGTCGTCCACCTTCATGCCGCGCGCCAGGTAGTACTCGACGATGGTGAAGCCATTGGACAGAGTGAAGGCCAGCTGCGAAATCGGGTTCGCGCCGGCTTCGGCGATGTGGTAGCCCGAAATCGACACCGAATAGAAATTGCGTACGCCGTTATCGACAAAGTACTGCTGGATGTCGCCCATCATCCGCAGCGCGAACTCGGTGCTGAAGATGCAGGTGTTCTGCGCCTGGTCTTCCTTGAGGATGTCGGCCTGCACGGTGCCGCGCACCGTTTTCAGTGTCTCGGACTTGATCCGCGAGTAGGTGTCTTCGTCGACCAGCTGATCACCGGTCACGCCGAGCAGGCCCAGCCCCAGCCCGTTGTTGGTGGCCGGCAGCTCGCCGCCGTAGCGCGGACGCTCGCGTCCGTGGAACAGTTCGTCGATGCGCTGCTGCGCCGCCGCCCAGCGGGCGTCATCGGCCTTCAGGTATTTTTCCACCTGCTGGTCGATGGCGGTGTTCATGAACATCGCCAGGATGATCGGCGCCGGACCATTGATGGTCATCGACACCGACGTGGTCGGCGCGCACAGGTCGAAGCCGGAGTACAGCTTCTTCATGTCATCCAACGTGGGGATGTTGACGCCGGAGTTGCCGATCTTGCCGTAGATGTCGGGGCGCGGCGCCGGGTCTTCGCCGTACAGGGTGACGCTGTCGAAGGCCGTGGACAGGCGCGCGGCCGGTTGACCGACGCTCAGGTAGTGGAAGCGGCGGTTGGTGCGTTCCGGCGTGCCTTCGCCAGCGAACATGCGGATCGGATCCTCGCCGGTGCGACGATACGGATACACGCCGCCGGTGTAGGGATAGCTGCCCGGCAGGTTCTCCTTCTGCAGGAACACCAGCAGCTCGCCCCAGCTGCGGTACTTCGGCGCGGCGATCTTGGGGATCTTCTGGTGGCTGAGGGATTCGCGGTAGTTCTCGATGCGGATGGTCTTGCCGCGCACTTCGTACTCGTTGACCTCGTCGGTCACTTCCTTCAGGCGCGCCGGCCATTCACGCAGCAGTTTGAGCGCCTCGCTGGAAAGCGATTGCACCGCATCGTTGTAGCGCTGGCGCAGGATCAGCACGGACCGATCAGCCACTGCCCCTTCCCCCGCCTGCGGGAGAAGGGTGTGTTCGCCGGCGTATAAATCCAGGGCCTTTGGCAGCGCCGGATCTTCCAGCTCGCTCAACGCCTGCCACAGGCTCTGCGCACGGCTGGCCACTTCCGACTCGCTTTCGATACGGCGATTGATGCCGCGGCCCTGCTCCGCAATCTCGGCCAGATAACGCACGCGCGCGCCGGGAATCAGCACGGTGGCGCGCGGTTCCTTGAGCGTGGTGTCGATGTCCGGCGTCCACTTGCTGGCCGGCAGCTGCAGCTTCTCGCGCAGCAGGCGGCACAGGTTGGCGAACATCCAGCTCACGCCCGGATCATTGAACTGGCTGGCGATGGTCGGATAGACCGGGACGTCTTCGTCCTTGGTCTGGAACGCCACCCGGTTGCGCTTCCATTGCTTGCGCACGTCGCGCAGGGCGTCTTCGGCGCCGCGCTTGTCGTACTTGTTCAGCACCACCAGTTCGGCGAAGTCGATCATGTCGATCTTCTCCAGCTGGCTGGCCGCGCCGTAGTCGCTGGTCATCACGTACATGGGGAAATCGACCAGGTCGACGATTTCCGAGTCGCTCTGGCCGATGCCGGCGGTCTCGACAATGATCAGGTCAAAGGCCAGCGAGGCCAGATAGCCGATGCAATCCTTGAGCACGGCGTTGGTGGCCACGTTCTGCCGACGCGTCGCCATCGAGCGCATGTACACGCGGTCACTGCGCAAGGAGTTCATGCGGATGCGATCACCCAGCAGCGCGCCGCCGGTACGGCGACGGGTCGGGTCGACCGAGATCACCGCCACCCGCATGCGCGGGAAGTTCGCCAGAAAGCGATTCAACAGTTCGTCGGTGACCGAGGACTTGCCGGCACCGCCGGTGCCGGTGATGCCGATGACCGGCGTGGTGCGCGAACGCGGCGCCGGAAACGGCGTCGGGAACGGCGACGCAGCCGTTGCCCATTGCTTGCGCAGCTTTTCCAGTTCCTGCTCGGAATACTCGCCGTCCTCGATGGCCGAGAGCACCCGGCCGATGGCGGCTTCGTCGCGGTGGGTGACGTCGCCCTTGCCTGCCGGCGAGGCGGCGATATGGCGGTGCGAATCCGCACGCGCGCTCTGCGCACGCGCCACCACGTCTTCGATCATTTCCACCAGCCCCATCTTCATGCCGTCATTGGGGTGGTAGATGCGTTCGACGCCATAGGCCTGCAGCTCGGCGATTTCTTCGGGGGTGATGGTGCCGCCGCCGCCGCCGAACACGCGGATGTGGTCGGCGCCGCGTTCCTTGAGCATGTCCACCATGTACTTGAAGTACTCGACATGGCCACCCTGGTAACTGGACAGCGCGATGCCATCGGCGTCTTCCTGCAGCGCGGCGCGGACGACGTCTTCGACGCTACGGTTGTGGCCCAGGTGGACCACTTCGGCGCCCTGGCCCTGAATCAGCCGGCGCATGATGTTGATCGCCGCGTCATGGCCGTCGAACAGGCTGGCCGCAGTGACGAAACGCAGCGGCGAAACATCCGCCTGTGCTGCAGGAAATTGGGAAGCCGGTTTGCTCATTCGCGCCCTCACCCACGATTGCTTGCAAGAAGCGGGATTGTAGCGCGCCGCACACTTTGGCTTGATCGCGGTCACTGCCGGGCGCAGGCAGTGCGCACGCACGCGCACCCTACGGCGGCGTGCGGTGACGACAAACCGCAGGGATTTCCCTGTTCAGGCGAAGCCGAACGGCAAGTTGGGCGAGGACACGACCCGCTCGCCGACCGGCGTGCCGCCCAGGAAAGAGAGACTTTGCGCCAGCACCGACGGATCGCTGAGCACCCGGTTGTGGCCCAGCCCCTGCGTGCTCAGCAGTGTCGCCGCCGGCCAGTAACGGGCGTAGCGCTCGCCTTCGCACCAGGGCACTTCGCGATCTTCCAGATCGTGTACCACCAGCGCACGGCCGGCGATGCGCGACGCGCTGCGGTGGACCTGCAGATCATCGACATCGATGCCGGTCAGGGCTTCGAAGTCTTCGAACAAGCGCGCCGACAGGTGCCCGGGCAGGCCAACAAAACCACCAAAGCGCCGCGCCGCATCCAGCGGATCACCGGCGGGTGCAATCAGCACGGTGTGATCGCAGCGCATGCCGCGCGAGAGCGCGATCATCGCCGCCGCGCCGCCCAGTGAATGCGCCACCAGCACCGAGGCGCCGCCGTAATGATCGGTGACCCGCGCCAGTACATCGGCAAACAGCGGCAAGGTCGCGCGACAACCCGTGCTGCGGCCATGCGCGATCTGATCAAACGTCACCACCGCATAGCCCGCGCGGCGCAGCGGCGCCACCCAGGCGGCCATCTGCAGGCCGTGGCCCGACCAGCCATGCGCCAGCACCGCCAGCGGCTGTCGATCAACATCGCCCCAGCGATAGCAGGTCACCTGCTCGTGACCATAGGCCAGGCTTTCAACGCTGGCCCCCGCCAGTTCGGCCGTGTGGGCCTTGAAGCGGCCTCCGGGCATCGGCGTGCCAAACAATCGGAAAGCCCGCTGCAGTGTCGCGCCCGGCATCAGCCAGGCACCAATCGCGAAGCTGGAGCGAAGCAGGGACAACTTCCAATTTTTACGAACGGTCGTGCTTTTTTGTGGCAAAGAGACAGCGGCCATGGCGGAACTCCCGAACAGGCTCAGGGGGACGAGGGGGTATGCGAAGCGAACAAGTGATCCAGCGCGCGCCGGGCCATCGACTCGGCATGCTCGGGATCGTAAAGGCGTGCGTTGTGCAGGCCTTCGGTCAGGGCGAACAACTGGAACGACACCAGCATGGCGTCAGTGTGGGCGGCGAACTCGCCTGCATCGATGCACTGCTGCACGGAACGGGCAACGGCTTTGCGCCATTCCTGCAGCCAGCCGACGATGCGATCCCGCATCAGGCCGGGGCGTGCGTCGTACTCGCCGGCCGCGCCCAGCATGACGCAGCCATCGGGGTTGGCCAGCACCCAGTCGTACCAGCCTTCCATGATGGCGCGCAGGCGCGGCAGGCCGCGCGGCTGCTTGAGCGCCGGCAGCATCACGGTCTGGGTGAAACGTTCGGCCGTCCACTCCAATACGGTGAGCTGCAGGTCTTCGCGAGACCCGAAATGGGCGAACACGCCACTCTTGGACATGCCGGCGGCGCTGGCCAGATCGCCGATGGACAGACCTTCCAGGCCCTGTCGGCAGGCAATGCCGTAGGCGCGCTCGACGATCATCTCGCGCGTGGCCAGACCCTTGGTGGTGGCGGCAGTGGGGCTCATGGCGGATAGAAATAGCACGACCGTTCTTTTATCCGCAAGTGCCTGCCTGCGCCCTTCCCGCCCCCGGCTTGCCGCCGATCGACTAAAATGTCGGCCTGCGACGACCACGGCCTGCCGGAAACGTCGCTTTTTTGTTTTTTGCGACAACCACATACAGCCACGCCGGCGAGCAGCCAACGGTCCCCACGCCGTACCGGAGCCCATGATGATTTTCGAAACCCTCGATACGTCCGGCCATGAGCAGGTCGTGTTTTGCCACAACCCCGACGCGGGCCTGAAGGCGATCATCGCCGTGCACAGCACCGTCCTGGGTCCGGCCCTGGGTGGCGTGCGCATGCGGCCCTACGCCGACACGCAGACCGCGCTGACCGATGCGCTGCGTTTGAGCCGCACCATGACCTACAAGAACGCCCTGGCCGGATTGAACGTCGGCGGCGGCAAGGCGGTGCTGATTGGCGACAGCAGCCAGGACAAATCGGAAGTGCTGTTCCGTGCCTTTGGTCGTTACGTCGATTCGCTGGGTGGTCGCTACATCACCGCCGAAGACGTCGGCACCGACGTCAACGACATGGAAAACGTCTACCGCGAAACCGAGTATGTGGTGGGCGTGCACCAGGTGCATGGCGGTTCGGGCGATCCGGCTCCGTTCACCGCTTACGGCGCGCTGCAAGGCCTGATGGCGACCTTGAACCGCAAGTTCGGCAACGAGGAAATCGGCAAGTACAGCTTTGCCGTGCAGGGCCTGGGCCATATCGGCATGGAGTATGTGAAGCTGCTGAAGGAACGTGGCGCCAAGTTGTTCGTCAGCGATCTCAATCCCAAGCTGGTGGAACACGCGGTGGAGGAATACGGCGCCGAAGCGGTCAAGCCAGACGAGATCTACGACCTGCCGGTGGATGTGTTCTCGCCCTGCGCGCTGGAATACGCCATCAATGCCGAGACGCTGCCGCGCCTGAAGGCCAAGGTGATCTGCGGCACCGCCAACAATCAGATGTCGCACGTGACCGGCGTGGAAGCGGCCAAGCGCGGGATCCTGTATGCGCCCGACTACGCGGTCAATGCCGGCGGCGTGATCAACGTGTCGCTGGAAATCGACGGCTACAACCGCGAACGCGCCATGCGCATGATGCGCACCATCTACCACACCGTCGGCAAGATCTTCGACCTGGCCGAACGCGAGAACATCGCCCCGCAGTACGCAGCCGATCAGATTGCCGAAAAGCGCATCGCCGCCATCGGCAAACTCAAGCTGCCGCTCGGCCGCACGGCGCCGCGTTTCATGGGCCATCTGCGCGGCGAGCGCTGACTGATATGCGCCGCTTGCGCGGCGCCATTCGTCTGTGAGTCATGGGCGGTTCTCCCCGCCCGTGATGCCAGCTTCTACGATTCCTGGAGGCATCCCCGCGGGTGCCGGCATCCCCCACTTTTCAGGAATCTTCGCCATGTCTGCCAATCTGCGCACCCGCGCATTCCTTCTGCTCGTCACTGCATCGGCAGCCCTGCCGGCCCTGGCGGGCGAGCCGCACAAAGGTCTGGACTACACCCATCAGGAAAGCTGGAAGGGCGTGCTGGACCACGCGCAGTCACCCGTCGACATCGTCACCCGCAGTGCCTTGCCGGCCGATCGCAAGGATGCCGGCGCGTTGCTGATTGCAAGTCGCCCCAGTGCCGGCGTGGTCGAGGACAACGGCCACGCGGTGCAGGTCAATACCGACGAAGCCGAAGCGGTCATCCGCGGTCGCCATTTCCGCCTGACCCAGTTCCACTTCCATTCGCCCAGTGAGCACACGCTCGACGGCAAGACGGCGCCATTGGAAGGCCATTTCGTTTTCCGCGCCCAGGATGGACGGCTGGCGGTGGTGGGCGTGATGTTCCAGGAAGGTGCCGACAACCCTGATATCGCTCCCGTGCTGGAACAACTGCGCCGCCCGGAACATTTCGGCCAGGCCGAGATTGACATCGCCCGCCTGCTGCCCGCTGACAAGAGCTACTACCATTACCTGGGCTCGCTGACCACGCCGCCGTTGACCGAGAACGTGGAGTGGTACGTGCTGTCCAAGCCGGTGTCGCTGGGCGCGAACCAGCTCAAGGAGCTGCATGATCGGCACCCGCACAACAACCGCCAGCGCCAGCCCATGAATGATCGTCCGCTGGTGTATTTCCAGGACTGAGCGGTTCCATCGCGCACATGCGATGTTGCAGTGCAGGCCGTCGGCAACGGCCTGCACCGCTACACTACCGCCACGACGTCGCCGCCTGCGCCGTCGCCCTCCGGAGATCAGTCGTCCATGCGCAGTTTTTCCCTCGGCGAAGAAATCGACGCCTTGCGCGACGCCGTGCGTCGCTTTGCCGATAGCGAAATCGCCCCGCGCGCCGCGCAGATCGACCATGACAATGCCTTCCCGCAGGACTTGTGGCCCAAGCTCGGCGAAATGGGCCTGCTCGGCCTGACCGTGCCGGAGGAGTTTGGCGGCAGCGGCATGAGTTACCTGGCGCACCTGGTCGCGATGGAGGAGATTTCGCGCGCGTCCGGTTCGGTCGGCCTGAGCTACGGCGCGCATTCCAACCTCTGCGTGTCCAACCTGTATCTCAACGGCAACGACGAGCAGCGCCGCAAATACCTGCCCAAGCTGTGCAGCGGCGAATGGAAGGGCGCGCTGGCGATGAGCGAACCGGGTGCCGGCTCGGACGTGGTGGGATCGATGGGCTGCCGCGCCGAACTTCGCGATGGCGTCTGGGTCGCCAACGGCAACAAGATGTGGATCACCAACGGGCCGGAAGCGGACGTGCTCATCGTCTACATGCGCACCGCCGGCAAGGACGCAGGCAGCCGTTGCATGACCGCTTTCCTGATCGAGCGCGGCATGAAGGGCTTCTCCACCGCGCAGAAGCTGGACAAGCTGGGCATGCGCGGAAGCAACACCTGCGAACTGGTGTTCGAGGACTGCGAGATTCCCACCGCGAACGTGCTGGGCGAAGTGCATCAGGGCGTGCGTGTGCTGATGAGCGGCCTGAACACCGAACGGCTGGTGCTGAGCGGCGGTCCCATCGGCCTGATGCAGGCGGCCGTCGACGTCACCCTGCCCTACGTGCGCGAGCGCAAGCAGTTTGACGCCCCCATCGGCACCTTCGGCCTGATGCAGGGCAAGGTGGCCGACATGTACACGGCGTTGCAGTCCAGCCGCGCCTTTGCCTATCAAGTCGCCCGCGACTACGACGCCGGCCATTCCTCGCGCGCCGCGGCCGCAGGCTGCCTGCTGCATGCCTCCGAGGCGGCGGTGCAGGTCACCCTGGAAGCCATCCAGGCGCTGGGTGGCAACGGTTACATCAACGAGTTCGAGACCGGCCGGCTGTTGCGCGATGCCAAGCTTTACGCCATTGGCGCCGGTACCAACGAAATCCGCCGCATGCTGATTGGCCGCGAGCTGTTCGACGGTCGCGGTTGATTCCACGCTCGGCACCCTGCCCCCGCAACGCCGCAGGCTGACTCCTAAAAGGCGACTACCCCTTGGCAAGGGGGCGATTCGCGCCAGCGAAGGGGGATGGGAAGGGCGACGCGGGGCCCAAGGTTTGCTACGCAAACTTCGGGGAATTGTCCAGGCGCCGCATGGACAAGTTGCTGCACCGCAGCGCGAAGCCGATAATCGGCCCATTCCTCAAGAGGTCCGCTCCATGTCCGACATCGTCATTGCCGCCGCCAAGCGCACCGCCATCGGCTCGTTCCTGGGCCAGTTCACCGGCGTACCCACCCCTACCCTGGGCGCCGCCGCCATCAGCGCCGCCCTGGCGCAGTCGGGCGTGGCAGCCGACGAGGTCACCGAAGTGATCATGGGCTGCGTGCTGCCGGCCAACCTGGGTCAGGCGCCCGCACGCCAGGCGGCTCTGGCCGCCGGCCTGCCCAATGCCGTCGGTTGCACCACCATCAACAAGGTCTGCGGTTCGGGCATGAAGGCCATCATGCTGGGCCATGACCTGATCAAGGCCGGTTCGGCCAGCATCGTGGTGGCCGGTGGCATGGAATCGATGACCAATGCCCCGCACATGATCCCCAACTCCCGCACCGGCAACCGTTATGGCGGCTTCCAGGCCGTCGACCACATGGCGTGGGATGGCCTGACCAATCCCTACGACGGCCAGGCCATGGGTGTGTTTGCCGAGGCCACGGTGGCCAAGTACGGCTTCACCCGCGAGGAGCAGGACGCCTACTCCATCGAATCGGTCAAGCGCGCCCAGGCCGCGCAGCAGTCGGGCGCCTTCGCCGACGAAATCGTCCCGGTCACCGTCTCCACCCGCAAGGGCGACGTGGAGGTCAGCACCGACGAGCAGCCGGGCAAGTCCGACCTGGCCAAGATTCCCACCCTCAAGCCGGCGTTCAAGAAGGACGGCACGGTCACCGCTGCCAGCTCGTCGAGCATTTCCGACGGCGCCGCCGCCACCGTCCTGCTCAGTGCCGAAGAAGCCGCCCGCCGCGGCGTGCAGCCGCTGGCCCGCATCGTCGGCCACGCGACTTTCTCGCAGGCGCCGGAATGGTTCACCACCTCGCCGGTAAGCGCCATCGACAAGTTGCTCAAGCAGGTCGGCTGGACGGTGGATCAGGTGGACCTGTTCGAGGTCAACGAAGCGTTTGCCGTGGTGGCCATGGCGCCAATCAAGGACCTGGGCATCCCGCACGAGAAGCTCAACGTCAACGGCGGCGCCTGCGCGCTGGGCCACCCGATTGGCGCCTCCGGCGCACGCCTGGTGGTCACCCTGGTCAACGCTTTGCGCACGCGCGGCCTGAAGCGCGGAATTGCCTCGCTCTGCATCGGCGGCGGCGAAGCCACGGCCATCGCCATCGAGCTGGTTTAAGCGCCGGCAGGCTGTGTGCCTGCCGCGTCAAATGCGGTTTTTCCATAGCGTTTCCCATGCCTTGGCATGGGACCGCTCGGACCGGCCGGGTGGGTTTAACGCATGATTGACAAAAATTACCCAACGACCGCTTGACAGCCGTAACTGGCTTGTCATCATGTTGCAGGCGCGCAATTGCGCGTTGCCTAACTAACGACGAGGAAATGCAACATGACCATGAACAAGGCTCTGATCGCGCTGGCCCTGGCTGCTGCCCTGGCTGCGTGCTCGAACCAGGAGCAGGCTGCTGACGCCGCTGCCGACGCTAACGCCGCTGCCACCGAAGCCCAGGCTGCCGCTGACGCCGCCGCTGCTTCCGGCACCGCGACCGCCGACGCCGCCCAGCAGTCGGCTGACGCCGCTGCCACCGCCGCTGACGCTGCTGCCACCGCCGCCACCGACGCTGCCGCTGCTGGCACCGCCGGCGCTGCCGACGCTGCTGCTGACTCGGCTGCCAAGGCTGCCGACGCTGCTTCGGAAGCTGCCGACGCTGCCAAGGACGCTGCTCCGGCCGAAGAAGCCAAGAAGTAATAACTTCCTGGCGCTTCACAGCGTTAAAATTGAAAAAGCCGCCGGTTCATCGGCGGCTTTTTCTGTATCCGCCGTATCGCTTCTGCTGCCGCTTTCGTCGTAACCGACTCCCGGGCATGCGCACCGATCGCTGGCTTAGCCGGCAAGGACGCTCACCCGCTTTGCTCACCATCATCCAAACTGGGGATTACTCATGAAGACCAAGTTCACCATCGTGCTGGCCGCCGCCGTCCTGGCCCTGAGCGCCTGCAACAAGAGCGAAACCGCCGACCAGGCAGCGACCGACGCTGCTGCTGCCGCCGACCAGGCTGCCGCTGCCACCACCGACGCTGCCGCCGCCACCGCTGACGCCGCCTCGGCTGCCGGCGACGCCGCTGCTGCCGCCGCCAACGACGCTGCTGCTGCCACCGCCGACGCTGCTGACGCGACCGCCGCCGCCACCGCCGACGCTGCTGCCACTGCCGCTGCCGCCACCGCCGACGCTGCCCAGGCCACCGCCGACAAGGCTGCCGAAGTGGCCGACAAGGCTGAAGCCAAGGCTGAAGAAGTCAAGAAGTAATCCCGACGCGCAAGCGCTGGAGAGCAGGGCCCGCGCAAGCGGGCCTTGTTTTTTGCAGCGCGGAAAGTTTGGCGCGCTCCGGCCTTTGTGTTCTGATGCCGCTTCCATTGACGCAGGCAACCGCTTTCCACGCATGTCCGCCATCACTTCGCAGTTGGACCCTCGCTCCCAGGAATTCCTCGACAACGTTGCCTTTCACCGCGCCCTGGTGGAAGAACTGGATCGCCGCCTGGCACGCGCTGCGGATGGCGGTGGCGAGAAGGCGCGCAGCAAGCACACCGAACGCGGCAAACTGCTGGCGCGTGATCGCGTCACCGCCCTGCTCGACCCGGGCTCGCCTTTCCTGGAAATCGCGCCGCTGGCAGCCGAGGACATGTATGGCGGCGCCGCGCCGGCCGCCGGCATGGTCTGCGGAATCGGCCGCGTGATGGGCCAGGAAGTGGTGATCGTCGCCAACGATGCCACCGTCAAGGGCGGCACCTATTTCCCGATCACCATCAAGAAGCATCTGCGCGCGCAGGAGATCGCCCGCGAGAACAAGCTGCCCTGCGTCTACCTGGTCGATTCGGGCGGCGCTTTCCTGCCCTTGCAGGATGAAGTGTTTCCGGACAAGGAACACTTTGGCCGCATCTTCTACAACCAGGCGCGCCTGAGTGCGGAGAACCTGCCGCAAATCGCGGTGGTGATGGGCAGCTGCACCGCCGGCGGCGCCTATGTGCCGGCGATGTGCGACGAGTCCATCATCGTGCGCGAGCAAGGCACCATCTTCCTGGGCGGCCCACCACTGGTGAAGGCCGCCACCGGCGAAGTCGTGGATGCCGAGGCGCTGGGCGGCGCCGACGTGCATACCAGCGTGTCGGGCGTGGCCGACCACTTCGCCGAAGACGATCGCGACGCCCTGCAGATTGCACGCCGCCTGATCGGCAACCTCAATCGCCGCAAGGTGCTGCCGGTGGCCGTGCGCGATGCGCGCGAACCGTTGTATCCCGCCGACGAGTTGTACGGCATCGTGCCCAAGGACACCCGTCGACCTTTCGACATCCGCGAAGTCATTGCCCGCCTGACCGACGGCAGTGAACTGGACGAGTTCAAGGCGCGCTACGGCAAGACCTTGATTACCGGCTTCGCCCATCTGCATGGCTATCCGGTCGGCATCGTCGCCAACAACGGCATCCTGTTTGCCGAGAGCGCACTCAAGGGCGCGCACTTCATCGAACTGTGCAACCAGCGCGGCATCCCGCTGGTGTTCCTGCAGAACATCACCGGCTTCATGGTCGGCCGCAAGTACGAGAACGCCGGCATCGCCAAGGACGGCGCCAAGATGGTGACCGCGGTGGCGTGTTCCTCGGTGCCCAAGTTCACCGTGGTGATTGGCGGCAGCTTTGGCGCCGGCAATTACGCCATGTGTGGTCGCGCCTATGGCGCGCGCTTCCTGTGGATGTGGCCCAACGCCCGCATCAGCGTGATGGGCGGCGAGCAGGCTGCCAGCGTGCTGGCCACGGTCAAGCGCGATGGCATCGAAGCCAGCGGCAGCGAATGGTCGGCCGCCGAGGAAGAGGCCTTCAAGGCGCCCATCCGCGAACAGTACGAAACCCAGGGCAGCCCGTGGTACGCCACCGCGCGCCTGTGGGACGACGGCATCATCGATCCGGCCGATACGCGCCGCGTGCTGGGCCTGGGTCTGTCGGCGTCGCTCAATGCGCCGATCGAACCGGCCCGGTTCGGCATCTTCCGGATGTGAGCTTGGCCAGCGTCCTGCTGATCACGGGCGGCGGTCGTGGCATCGGCGCGGCCACCGCACTGGAAGCCGCACGCCGCGGTTACGCAGTGGCAGTCAACTACCGCCGCAATGCGGCGGCGGCCGAGCAGGTGGTGACCGAGATTCGACTGGCCGGCGGACAAGCGGTGGCGGTAGCGGCCGACGTGGCGGTGGAGGCCGAAGTGGTCGCGCTGTTCGAGCAGGTCGACCGCACCCTCGGCCCCCTGACCGCACTGGTCAACAACGCCGGCATTCTGGAAACGCAGATGCGGTTGGAGTCCTTGGACGCCGCGCGCATCCAGCGCATCCTCGCCACCAACGTCACCGGCACCCTGCTCTGCTGCCGCGAAGCCGCGCGGCGCATGTCTACCCGCCATGGTGGCAAAGGTGGCGCTATCGTCAACGTCTCATCGGTGGCCGCGCGAACCGGTTCGCCGGGCGAGTACGTCGATTACGCCGCCTCCAAAGGCGCGGTCGATACGCTCACGATGGGCCTGGCGCAGGAACTGGCCGGCGAAGGCATCCGCGTCAATGCCGTGCGCCCGGGCTTCATCTACACCGACATGCATGCCGACGGCGGCGAACCGGGTCGGGTGGATCGGGTCAAGGCGTTCGTGCCGATGCAGCGTGGTGGCCAGCCCGAAGAGGTCGCGCGCGCGATCCTGTGGTTGCTCTCGGACGAATCCAGCTACACCACGGGCAGCTTCATCGACGTCGCCGGCGGCCGCTGACCTCTTCAGCAGCGTGATGACTGCCTGCACATTTTTCACTCGGTCGTGAACCGTCCGTCGGATCATGACGCGTCTGTCACCGATGTCACACTAAAAGCCGGCAAGCACGGCCATAGTCCGGGGCTCTTGTCCCCCGGAGTTGTTGTCGCATGTCCATCTGGAAAGATCCCGCCCCTGCCAAGCGTGACACCCCGCCGCCGCTGACTGATCCGTCGCCCGCCCCGGCCCGCGACGCAACTCCCGCCACCGCCGACTTCTCCCCGACGGTCACGCCCCCCGGCGTGCGTCCTGCCTCCCCTGCTCCCGCCACTGCCACGACGCCCGCCATGAATGAATCGCTGATTGCCGCCGACCTGACCATCGAAGGCAAGATTGAAGGCGCCGGCCATATCCGAATCGCCGGCAAGTTCAAGGGCGACGTCAACGTGCAGGGCGACCTCACCATCGAGACCGGCGCCAAGCTCAGTGGCGGCGTGCGCGCCAAGAAGGTGGTCATCGCCGGCGAGCTCGAAGGCAATATCGAATCGGCCGCCCGGGTCGAACTCCTCGCCTCCGGCGTGCTGGTGGGCGACGTCAAGGCCGGCTCGCTGACGGTGGCGGCCGGTTCACGCATGCGCGGCCAGGCCGAATTCGGTTGGGACGATGGCAAGGCCAGCGGCACCGGCAGCGGCAAGGGCAGCGCAGGCAGTTCGAGCAACACGAATTCCGACACCAGCGCCGCGGCCACCAGCGAGCCTGCCAAGGCATGAGCAATCCGCGTCCGGGCATGGCCGGTTCCACCCGGACCTGCCCGCACTGCAAGGCGACGATTCTGGAAAGCGCCAATGTCTGTCCGGCGTGTCGTCACCACTTGCGCTTCGACGAAGCGGCGGTGGTGGCGGCCCGCGCCGCCCAGACGCAAATCCCCTTGAAGGTGGAAGGCACCGTGCGCCACCCGGCCGACAGCGGGCCCTGGGAATATTCGGTGGTGCTGAGCGTGCGCAACGACCGCGGTGAGGAAGTCAGCCGCCAGGTGGTGGGCGTGGGCGCCATGCAACCCGGCGAGGAGCGCAGCTTCGTGCTGGCGGTGGAATTGGCTCCTGCGCGCGGCAAGGGATCGGCTGGCCGTACCCGCCACTGAGGCGCGCGCTCCACTTAGAATCGTGCCGACAGGGGACCAGCAGGAGGCTGGATGATTGTCGGCATCGATCTGGGCACCACGCACTCGCTGGTGGCCGTGTACGGGGAAAGCGGTCCGCAGTTGATTCCCAACGCGCTGGGCGAGCTGCTCACGCCGTCGGTGATCAGCGTGGACGAACATGGCACGGTGCTCGTCGGTCGCCCCGCCCAGGAGCGCTTGATCACCCAACCGCACAGGAGCGTGGGCAGCTTCAAGCGGTGGATGGGAACGAACCGGAGCACCCCGCTGGGCGAGCACCGCTTCCGCCCCGAAGAGTTGTCGGCCCTGGTGCTGCGCGCCTTGATCGCCGATGCCGAGGCGCATCTTGGCGACAAAGTCAGCGAAGCCGTGATCAGCGTGCCGGCCTACTTCGGCGATGCGCAACGCAAGGCCACGCGCGCGGCCGGCGAACTGGCCGGCATCCGTGTCGAGCGCCTGATCAACGAGCCCACCGCCGCCGCCATGTCCTATGGATTGCAGCAGCGCGACGGCGGCGGGCGCTTCCTGGTGTTCGACCTGGGCGGTGGCACCTTCGACGTGTCGATCCTGGAAATGTTCGACGGCGTCATGGAAGTGCATGCCAGTGCCGGCGACAACTTCCTGGGCGGCGAGGAGTTCCTGGATGCGGTGGAAACCCATTGCCTGCAGGCATGGGCACTGAAAGCCGAAGCGTTGCCTGCGGGTGAGCGGGCGCAACTGCGCCGGCGCCTGGAGCGGGCCAAGCGCCAGCTTTCCCAGTCGGGCGCCGGCGAGGTCAGCGTGGACGTGACGCTGGCCGGCGAACCGCGCCAGTGGCGCATGGACGAAGCCCGCTTCGCGCAGATCTGCGAACCGCTGGTGCAGCGTTTGCGCACGCCCCTGGAACGGGCGATGCGCGACGCCCGCCTGACGGCGGAACAGTTGGACGAAATCGTGCTGGTGGGCGGCGCCTCGCGCATGCCGCTGGCCGCGCGCCTGGTTTCGCGCATGTTCGGTCGCCTGCCCCTGCGCCATATCAACCCCGACGAAGCCATCGCGGTGGGGGCGGCCGTGGCCGCCGGCATGAAGGCGCGCAACGAGGCGCTGGAAGAAATCATCCTGACCGATGTCTGCCCGCATACGTTGGGGGTCGGCACCGTCCAGCAAGGCGCCAACGGGCACGTGCTGCAAGGCGTGTTCTCGCCCATCATCCACCGCAACAGCACGGTGCCGGTCAGTCGGGTGGAACGGTACCAGCCGATGCAGGATTTCCAACGCCAGGTGGAATTCGAGATCTTCCAGGGCGAAAGCCCGCGGGTGATCAACAACGTGCGCCTGGGCAGCATCAGCGTGGCCGTGCCGCCCAGGCCGGCGGCGGAGAATCCGGTCGATATCCGCTTCACTTATGACATCAACGGCCTGCTGCAAGTGGAGGCCACGGTGGTCGCCAGCGGTCTGACCCAGGAAGTGATCCTCGAGCAGAACCCGGGCCTGCTCAGCGCCAACGATATCCGTGAGCGCCTGGCCAGGCTGACCGCGCTGAAGGTCCACCCGCGCGATCAACAGGAAAACCTGAGCCTGGTCGCCCGCGCCGAACGCCTGTACGAGGAACTGCTGTGGGCGCGCGCGGATCTGCAGGAAGCGCTGACGCACTTCCGGGGCGCCTTGGAAACCCAGGATCCGCAGCTGATCCGCGAGCAACGCGGCCATTTTGCCGCGATGCTCGAGCAAATCGAGTCCCGCGCGTGATCCGGCCGTCCGTGACCCATGCCGTCGGAGGGAAGGTACATGGATCCGTTTGAGTTGCTGGGCCTGGAGGAAGATGCCGATCAAACGACCATCAAGCGTGCCTACGCGCGCCTGTTGAAGGTCACCCGACCCGACACCGATCCGGTCGGCTTCCAGCAACTGCACGAGGCCTATCAGTCGGCGTTGGAATACGCGCGCTGGCAGAACGTGCATGTAGCTGCACCGTCTGCCGATTCTCATGCCGATGCAGAGCAATCGCCCGCCATCGGGTTGTCGCCCGGCACAACCTCACCAATGCGGGAAGTGGCGGAGCCAACGGTCGCCACGCAGGTCAAGCAAGCGTTGGACAACCTGCTCATCCACGCCGACGACGTGCCGTCCACACAGGCGTTCGACTTCGACGCATTCTGCGATGAGGCCGATCAGCGCGCCGCCACCCAGACGCCTGCCGAAGTGAGCCGCTGGTTGCAGCAACACCCGGCGCTGTATCGAATGAGCCTGAAGCAGGATGTCGGCGCCGCTCTGTTTGCGCATTGGGACAGCGGTGACCAGGTGCTGCGCAATGATCGGCTGGCCGCCTTCAGCCAGTTTTTCGATATCGATGAAACTCATCTGCGCGAAAAGATGCGCGTGCGCTGGGCGGTGATCAATGACAGGACCGACGAGTTCGGTGAAGCGCATCCGCGCGTGGTCCGCCAGCTCAAGCGCCGGTTCTCCCTGCCGCAGGCGGTGCTGACCTCGCTGGTGCCCGGCATGGCCGTACGCATTGCGGCGCTGGGCCATCGGCTGATCGAGGCGGAGGGACAATTGTCGGTGCGGTTGCAGCCGCGGCAGTTCGAGTTCTTCGCGCAGTTGGCCGATCCGCGCTACGCCGGCCGCTGGCGTTGGCTGCCCATGCTGCTGCGTCCGCTGCTGCTGGGCGTGATCGCCGCGGTGGTGATTCCGTGGGCGGCGACCAAGCCCTTTGACCCGTTACAGGTGGGTGCGCTGACGGCTGGTGGGACGCTGGTAGTCGAGCTGGCCGCCTGGCTGCTGGCGTGGCTGCGCACGGAGCAAAGCCCGTCGCGCGGCTGGAGCGCGCATCTGTCCACCTTCCTGCCACTCTGGCTGGCCCTGCTGGCACTGCTGATCGATGCGGGCACGTCCGCCACCTTGCTGGCGGCGGTTCTGGCCAGCGTCGGCGCACTGGCGCATTGGCGGCGAGCGTTCGACGCCTTGCGCTTCATGCTCGGTGGATTGTGGATGTGGAGCATGGTGCCGCAGCTGGTCAGCCACCTGTCGCAATGGATCTGGGCGATGGCCTGCGTGCCGATCGGGTTGATCCTGTTCGATGCCTACTACGCTCACCAGCACGGCGTGCCCTTGCGCAACGCGGCGGGCAATCGCTGGACCACCATCGCCTCGTACGCATTCTTCATCAGCTGGCTGGCGTACCGGTTCCTGGGCACATCGCGCTGATCCGGTCGGCGCTTCAGGGTTTTGAGCTGGGTCCGCAGCCGTCACAGCTGCCACAGCCATCGTTGCCACCGCCGCGCGGTTGCGGCGCGATCCACTGGCCCAGCTTGCGCTGCCAGTCCGGCTTACCCTCGCGCAGCAGTGGCAAAGCCAGCGCCACCCGCAACTTGCGCACGGTGCCGGGGAACTGCTTCTTCGCCACCACCCACGCGCTGACCACCACCGCGAGCGCGATGACGGCGTACTGCAGGGCGAGCGAGGCGTCCATGCTCAGCCCGCGCCCAGCGCCTTGGCCACCTGGTAGGTGACCAGCGAGGCCAGATAAGCCAGCGCGAACAGATAGAAGGTGGCGAAACCCATCTGCTTCCACGAATTGGTTTCGCGCTTGATCGTCGCCAGGGTCGACAGGCACATCGGTGCGTAGATGTACCAGACCAGCAGCGACAAGGCGGTGGCCAGCGACCAGCCATCGCTGATCAGCGGCGCCAGTGCCTGCGCGGCGGCATCGTCGTCGGCCGCGGACAAGGCGTATACCGTCGCCAGCGAGGCCACCGCGACTTCGCGCGCCGCCATGCCGGGAATCAATGCAATGCAGATCTGCCAGTTGAAACCCAGCGGGGCGAATAACGCCGCCATGGCATGCCCAATGCGACCGGCAAAGCTGTAGTCAATCGCCGGGCCCACCGCGTCCGCCGGCGGCGCCGGGAACGTCAGCAGCACCCACAGCAGCACGGTCAGCGCCAGGATGATGCCACCCACGCGCTTTAGGAAGATTGCGCCGCGTTCCCACAAGCCAATCAACAGATCGCGTGGATGCGGGATGCGGTACGACGGCAGCTCGAGCAGCAACGGATGCTCGCTCTTGTCGCGGCGCCACTTCTTCATCACCCAGGACACCATCAACGCACTGAGGATGCCGGCCGCATACAAGCCGAACAACACCAGGCCCTGCTGGTTGAAAATGCCAATGTTCTTCTGCGGAATGAAAGCGCCGATCAACAACGCATAGACCGGCAGGCGCGCCGAGCACGTCATCAGCGGCGCCACCAGGATGGTGGCCAGGCGATCCCGCGGATCCTGGATCGAACGCGTCGCCATGATGCCGGGAATGGCGCAGGCGAAACTGGACAGCAGCGGGATGAACGAACGACCCGACAAACCCGCCGACGCCATCATGCGATCCAGCAGGAAGGCGGCGCGTGGCAGGTAGCCGGATTCTTCCAGCGCCAGGATGAAGGCGAACAGGATCAGGATCTGTGGCAGAAACACAATCACCCCGCCGACGCCGGCGATGATGCCGTCCACCAGCAGGCTGTTGAGCGGACCTTCCGGCAAGGTGCCGCCGACCCATTCGCCGAGGGCGCCGGCGCCGGCTTCGATCAGGTCCATCAATGGCGTGGCCCAGGCATAGACCGCCTGGAAAATCAGGAACATCACCACGGCCAAGGTCATCAGGCCGATGACCGGATGCAGCAGCCAGCGATCCAACGCGTCATCGATATGCGCGGTGCGGCGCGGCATGCTCACCGCCAGCGAGAGCAGGCGACGGGTTTCGGCATGCAGGTCGGCGCCCTCGCCCAACTGCACCTGCGGTGCATGCGGCGCCTCGGCCGTGCGTTCGATCTGCGCCACCAGCGACTGCGCGCCGTTGTGCTTGACCGCCACGGTCTGCACCACCGGCACACCCAGTTCGCGCGCCAGTGCGTCCAGGTCGATCTCGATGCCGCGACGCTGCGCGGCATCCATCATGTTGACCGCCAGGATCATCGGCTTGCCGAGTTCGCGCACTTCCAGGGCGAAGCGAAGATGCAGGCGCAGATTGGTGGCATCGACCACGCAGACCAGCACGTCCGGGGCCTTCTCGCCCGGCAGGAAGCCGCGGCAGAAATCACGGGTGATGGCTTCGTCCAGGCTCGCGGCCTGCAGACTGTAGGCACCGGGCAAATCCAGCACCGCATAGCTGCGGCCGGACGGTGCGGTCAGTCGGCCTTCCTTGCGCTCGACGGTTACGCCGGCGTAGTTGGCCACCTTCTGCCGGCTACCGGTGAGCTGGTTGAACAAGGCGGTCTTGCCGCAATTGGGGTTGCCGACCAGGGCCAGGCGCAGGGACTGGGCGCTCATGCGCTCTTCTCCAGCCGGCGTACGCGGATGCGTGCGGCCTCGCTGCGGCGCAGGGCGAACCGGGTAAAGCCCACCTGCACCAGCAACGGCTCGGCGCCGAACGGCCCCTTCGCCACGATCTGCACCTGCTCGCCATCGACGAAGCCCAGCTCGCGCAGGCGACGGGCGATATTGTCATTGGGAGCATGGTCTTCGACGGTTTCGACGATGGCCAAGGCCCGGGCGGGCAATTCGGTGAGCATCACGCGGCAACTCTCAAATGCGAACTGTTCTCGATTGTAGCATCGCCGCACTGCACGAAGGGCCGTACCGGTTGAACGGCTATCATCGCGGGACCCTTTTTGGAGGAAACGCCCGATGGCGGAATCGCCAGCGAACCAGCCCCTTGTCCGCGAACAGAATGCCGGCGTGCTGCGCTTGCGGCTCAACCGCCCGGAGCTGCACAACGCCTTTGACGCCGGCCTGATCGCCGCGCTCACCGCGGCCATCGAGGAGGCCGGGCACAACGCCAGCGTGCGGGTGGTGGTGCTGGAAGGCGCCGGCGCGTCGTTTTCGGCCGGGGCGGACTTGAACTGGATGCGCGGCATGGCCGCCGCCAGCGAGGCCGAGAACCGCGACGACGCCCTTGCCCTGGCCCGGCTGATGCGCAGCCTGGACGAGTTGCCCAAGCCGACCATCGCGCGGGTCCAAGGGGCTGCTTTTGGCGGCGGCGTGGGCCTGGTCGCCTGCTGCGATATCGCCATTGGCGTACCCGAAGCCAAGTTCGGCCTGACCGAGAGCAAGCTGGGCCTGCTGCCTGCGGTCATATCCCCGTATGTCATCGCCGCCCTCGGTGCCCGCCAGGCACGGCGCTGGTTTGCCAGTGCGGAGATCTTCGACGCCGCCACCGCGCACGCCATGGGCCTGCTGCATCAGGTGGTGCCGGTCGATCACCTCGATGCCGCGGTGACGCGCCAGATCGACCTGCTGCTGAAGGCAGGCCCTCATGCAGCGGCAGCGGCCAAGCGACTGGTCGCACGGGTGGCAGGTGGCCTGGATCGCGACGTCCTGGATGCCGACAACGCAGCGTTGATCGCACGCCTGCGCGTCTCCGAGGAAGGCCAGGAAGGCTTGAGCGCCTTCCTCGACAAGCGCGCGCCGAGCTGGATACCCAAGCCGTGATTCCGATACCGACACGACCCACCTCCACCTGCATGCATTTCCCCAACCTGATGGCCAACCCAGCGAGTTCCTCCTAATGGCGATGTTCGAAAAAATCCTGATCGCCAACCGTGGCGAAATCGCCTGCCGCATCATCCGCAGCTGCCGCCGCCTGGGTATCCGCACCGTGGCGGTGTATTCCGAAGCCGATGCCGGCGCCCAGCATGTGCGCCAGGCCGACGAAGCCTGGCCCATCGGTGGGCCGCGTCCGGCCGACAGCTATCTGCGCGGTGACGCCATCCTGGAGGTGGCCATCCGCAGCGGCGCCCAGGCGATCCATCCCGGCTACGGCTTTTTGTCGGAGAACGCCGACTTTGCCGACGCCGTGGAAGCAGCCGGCCTGGCCTTCATCGGCCCCGGCGCGGCGTCGATGCGCAAGATGGGCAGCAAGGCCGGCGCCAAGGAGCTGATGCATGCGGCCGGCGTGCCGGTGGTGCCCGGCTACACCGGCCAGGACCAGTCGCTCAACACGCTCAGCCGCGAGGCCGCGCGGATTGGCTTCCCGCTGATGATCAAGGCCGCGCACGGCGGCGGCGGCAAGGGCATGCGCATCGTCCATCGCCTGGACGATTTCGCCGCCCAGCTGGAAAGCTGCCAGCGCGAAGCGGCCAACGCCTTCGGCAAGGATCGCGTGCTGTTGGAGCGCTACATCGGCTCGCCACGGCATATCGAAATCCAGGTCTTCGCCGATCGCCACGGCAACACCCTGCACCTCAACGAGCGCGAGTGTTCGGCGCAGCGCCGCTATCAGAAGGTGCTGGAAGAGGCCCCCTCGCCTTTCCTCACCCCGGAACTGCGCCAGCAAATGGGCGATGCCGCGGTGCAGGCCGCGCGTGCGATCGACTACGTCAATGCCGGCACGGTGGAATTCATCGTCGCGCCCGACGGCACGTTCTACTTCATGGAAATCAACACCCGCCTGCAGGTCGAGCATCCGGTCACCGAGATGACCACCGGCCTGGATCTGGTGGAATGGCAATTGCGCGTGGCCGCGGGCGAGCCGATGCCGCTGGGCCAGGCGCAGATTGCCCAGCGCGGCCATGCGATCGAAGTGCGCCTGTATGCGGAAGACCCGGAAGCCGGCTTCCTGCCCGGCTCGGGCAAGCTGGAACAACTGGATTTGCCGGCGCCTGACGCGCATGTGCGCATCGACGCCGGCGTGGTCCAGGGCGATACCGTCAGCATCTTCTACGACCCGATGATCGCCAAGCTCATCGTCTGGGACGAAGACCGTCCGCGCGCGCTGGCGCGACTGGCCGATGCGCTGCGCCAGTGCGACGTGGTGGGACCGAAGTCGAACATCGCCTTCCTGGAGCGTCTGGCGCGCCATCCGGCGGTGGTGGAAGGACGCATCGATACCGGCTATCTGGACCGGCACCTGGACGAATTCATCGGCGTCACCGAGCCCGATGCCGCCGTGGTGATGGCCGCCGCCGCCGCCCATCTGCTGATGCAGGAAGCACAGGCGCGTGCCGATGCGCAGGCCAACAGCGATCCCGGTTCCCCCTGGGCCCTGGCCGATGGCTGGCGCCTGGGGCATGCCGGCCGGCGCCCGCTGGTGTTCCTGTTCCGCGAACACACCTTGAGCCTGCAGGCGCAAGGACATGCCGGCGACTACCGCATCGACTTTGACGGTCACACGCATGAGGTGCATCAGGCCAAGCTGACCGGGGACGTCCTCAGTTTGCGTATCGATCAACAAGCACGACGCTATCAAGTGCGCCCGCAAGGGGACCGCCTCTGTCTGCACGATGGCCAGCAACGCTGGTCGCTGGCGCCGGTGGCGGCCTACCGGCGAGCGGCCAGCGCCGATGCGGGGAGCGATGATCGAGTACGCGCGCCGATGCCCGGCCGCGTGGTGGTGGTCAAGGCGAAGGTGGGTGACACGGTGAGCGCGGGGCAGGAACTGCTGGTGATGGAAGCCATGAAGATGGAGCTGGCGCTGAAAGCGCCGCGCGCGGGCGTGGTCAAGGAAACGCGTGCGGCCAGCGGCGACTTCGTCGATGCCGACAGCGTGCTGGTGACCCTGGAATGAGCCCTGCCCTGCGTGTGCTGCGCGGCCTTGCCTGCCTGCTGGCCCTGCCCCTGCTGACCGGCTGCCTGATGTTCGAACGCGCGCCCGCGGACTTGAGCTGCGATCCGGATCTGGCAGGACGCTGGGTGCCGCTGCCCAACAACACTGCGCAGAACCCGCTGGGTCGCGATGACTACGCACAGGTGGACGCGAAGTGCCGCGTCACCCTGGTCGACGACAAGAACATGCAGGATCGACCGGGCTTCACTGCGCTGGGTTTCCGCCTGGACGGCAAGCGTTACCTGGCGCTGGACCAGGCCGCGATGCGCGAGTTGTTCAACGACACCAAGCCGCCGACCAAGCCGTCCACGCTGCCCGCCACGTCGGTGGTGCTGGTGAAGTACCGGATCGTCGGCGATGTGCTGGAGCTGGCCCTGGCCGACATGACCTACGTGGTCGATCAAGCCAAGACCGGCAAGCTCAAGGTGCGCGAAGCCGACACCATGGTCTATCTGGCCGAAGGCGATCGCGCTGCCATGCGCAGCCTGCTGGCCGATCACCCGGACTTGTTTGAAAGCGACGACGCCGTGCAGGAAGGCGCACCGGGCAATTCGTCCGGCCGCTACTTCCGCCTGCGTCGCGCCAGCGTGGGAGCCACCCCATGACCGACTTTGTCCGCATGGTCGAAGTCGGGCCGCGCGACGGCCTGCAGAACGAGAAGGCGCCGATCGCCACCGCCGACAAGATCGCCCTGATCGATCGGCTTTCGCAGACCGGCCTGCGCACCATCGAGGCGACCAGTTTCGTCAGCCCCAAATGGGTGCCGCAACTGGCCGACGCCGCCGAAGTGTTCACCGGCATCCAGCGCGCCGCGGGCGTGGCCTACCCGGTGCTGGTCCCCAACGAGACCGGCTACGACCGCGCCCTGGCGGTGGGCGTGCAGGAAGTGGCGGTGTTCACGGCTGCCTCCGAAGCCTTCAACCGCAAGAACACCAACGCCGGCATCGACGAATCCATCGATCGCTTCCGCCCGGTGCTGGCGCGGGCCGCCGCCGACGGGGTCAAGGTGCGCGGTTACGTGTCCACCGTGCTGGGCTGCCCGTACCAGGGCGACGTGGCGGTGGCCGACGTGGTCCGGGTCGCCCGCCAATTGCACGATCTTGGTTGTTACGAAATCTCGCTCGGCGATACCATCGGCGTCGGCACCCCCCTCAAGGCCCGCGCGATGCTCCAGGCCGTCGCCAGTGAAGTCCCGGTCTCGTCCCTGGCCGTGCATTTCCATGACACCTACGGCCAGGCGCTCGCCAACATCCTGTCCTGCCTGGAAGAAGGCGTGCGCGTGGTCGACTCGGCGGTGTCCGGCGCGGGCGGCTGCCCGTACGCCAAGGGCGCCAGCGGCAATGTCGCCAGCGAAGACGTGGTCTACATGCTGCATGGCATGGGCATCGCCACCGGCGTGGACCTGGAGAAGTTGAGCGAAACCGGCCGCTGGCTGGCCGCCCTGCTCGGCCGCGAAACCGGCAGCAAGGCGGGCAAGGCGATGGCCGCGACATGAGCGCCCCGGGCGCCGACGGCATCCAGGCGTTGGCCGCCACCGCGGCCAATCCGGATGCGCCCGTCGCGCCCGACACCCTCACCCTGCAGGCGCTGCGTCGCGCCGCCGACGATCACGGCCTACCTGCGGCCACCCGCACCCTGCTGGCCGACGCCCACCACGCCCTGGTCGCCGCCAGCGCCCGCGCGGACGCCGAACGCCAGCGCTATCGCAACCTGTTCGACGCGGTGCCGGATCCGGTCAGCATCATTGCCGAAGACGGCACGGTGATGGATCTGAATCGCGCCGGCATGCAGGCGTACCGGCGCGCGCGCGAGGAAATCGTCAACCAGAACATCAACGTGCTCAATCCGGACCTGCCGCGCGATCACCTGATGCCGGTCTGGGAAACGCTCAACCGCGGCGAAACCTACGTCATCGAAGTCACCAACATGCGTGGCGACGGCACCCGCTTTCCGGTGGAAGTGCACTCGGCCAACATCAATTTCGATGGCCGCAAATGCATCGTCGCGGTCGCCCGCGACATCAGCAGCCGCCGCGAAGCCGAACAGCGCTATCGCGAGCTGATGGAGAACATCGACAAAGGCATCGTGGTGCAGAACCGCGACATGGGCTTCCAGTACTGCAACGGCGCGGCGATGCGGATCTTCGGCATCCGCGAGGATCAGCGCGCCAGCGAGGAACTGCAGGCCGATCACTGGCGCGTGGTCGGCGCCGATGGCCGCGAACTGGCGCGTGAGGATTACCCCTCGCAGCGTGCGCTGGACACCGGCCACATGATCGAAAGCGTGCTGCTGGGCATGTACCACCGCCAGCGCCGGCAGATGATCTGGCTGACGGTCACCTCGGTGCCGCAATTCCTGCCCGGTGGCAGCACGCCGGCCCAGGTCACCTCGATCTTCAGCGACGTCACCGAACTCAAGCGCGACAGCGCGCTGTTTGATCGCGCGCAATCGCTGGCCCATATCGGCGGCTGGGAATGGGACATCGCCCGCGATCGCCTGTACCTGACCGAAGAAGCCATCCGCATCCTCGGCGCGACCTTGCCGCCCGAGAACCTGCAAGGCCTGCTGGCCTGCCTGCGCGACAGTGATCGCCAACGCATGCGATGCGCGGTGGAACGCGTGGCCCTGGGTGGGCACGGTTTCGATCTGGAACTGCAGGGCCGGCGCCATGAAGGCACGCCGTTCTGGGTGCGTGTCATCGGTGAATCCGAACCCGGCGAGCCTACCGCCTCGCGCGTCACCGGCACCCTGCAGGACATCTCGCAGGACAAGCAGGCCGAAGAAACCCTGCGCATCCAGGCGCGCACCGATCCGCTCACGGCGCTGATGAATCGCGACGCCGTGCTGACCGAGATCGCCGAGCGCCTGGCCGATCCCGAACGTGCGCAGGTGGCCGTGCTGTACATCGATCTGGACCGCTTCAAGATGGTCAACGATGTGCTCGGCCACAACGCCGGTGACGAACTGCTGGTACAGGCCGCGCGTCGCATCCGCGATGCGGTCGGCGACGACGGCATGATCGCGCGCTTCGGCGGCGACGAATTCCTGGTGGTCTGCGACGCCAGCGGCGATCACCGCCGTCCCGGCCGTCTGGCCGATGCGGTGCTGCACGCCTTTTCCGAAGCCTTCCGCTTCGACAAGGACGAGTTCTCGATCACCGCCAGCATCGGCATCGCCACCGCGCCCGATGACGGCCAGCGTCCGCAGCAGCTGATCCAGAACGCCGACATCGCGATGTACGACAGCAAGCACCGCTCGCGCAACGGCTGGCAGCTGTTCTCGCCGGAACTGGCGCAGCGCCAGCAGGATCGCCTGCAGATCGAAACCCAGCTGCGACGTGCGGTGGACAATGAAGAGTTCCGCCTGGTCTACCAGCCGCAGGTGGATCTGCGGCATGGCCGGGTGGTCGCCGCCGAAGCGCTGATCCGCTGGCAGAACCACCAACTGGGCGAACTGCGCCCGGATCTGTTCATCAGCCATGCCGAGACCACCGGCGACATCGTCCGCATCGGCAGTTGGGTCCTGCGCGAAGCCTGCCGGCAGGTGGCCGAGTGGCGCGATCAGGGCCTGGGCATCGTGCGGGTGGCGGTCAACGTGTCGTATCGCCAGTTCGTCGGCGAAGACCTGGCGGAAAAAGTCCGCGTGCTGCTACACGAGTTCGACCTGCCCGGCTCGGCGCTGGAACTGGAATTCACCGAACGGGTGTTGATCGAAGATGCGCCGGCGACCTTGCGCACGTTCAACGAGCTCAAGGCGCTGGGCGTGGTGCTGACCATCGACGATTTCGGCGAAGGCTACAGTGCGCTCAACTATCTGCGCCGCTTGCCGATCCACGGCCTCAAGCTCAGCCAGCTGTTCACCGAGGGCGTGCCGTCGAACCGCTCCGATGTGGCGGTGTGCCAGGCGGTGTCGGCGATTGCGCGCAGCCTGGGCCTGGGCCTGGTGGCCGAAGGCGTGGAGTCCGAAGCACAACGCCAGTTCCTGCTGCAGCTGGGCGTGCCGGTGGGCCAGGGCTTCCTGTTCGCCCCCGGCCTGTCACCGGACGAGTTCGCCCGCCGCCTGGAACTGCCGCTGGAGCGGGCTTCGGCCTAGGGCTTGCCCGCCGCCGCGTCGCGTCCTCGCCTGCGGTTAAAATGCCGCCTTTCCCGGCAAGAAGAATCCGCATGCAGCTTCCCGCTATCCGCGCCGTCATCACCGGCGGTGTTTCAGGCCTGGGCCTGGCCGTGGCGCAACGCCTGATCGCCGAGGGCGGCAAGGTCGCCCTGTTCGACGTCAATGACGACAAGGGCGCCACTGCGGTCGCCGCGCTTGGCGAGGCCAATGCCCGCTACTTCCGCACCGACGTGACCGACGAAGCCGGCGTGGCCGCCAATGTCGCCGCCGCACGCGAGTTCCTGGGCGGCCTGAATGCCGCCATCAACTGCGCCGGCATCCTCGGCGCCGGTCGCGTGCTGGGCAAGGAGGCACCGATGGCGCTGTCGACCTTCCAGACCACGGTGCTGGTCAACCTGGTGGGCAGCTTCAACGTGGCCAAGGCCGCGGCCGACGTGATGCAGCACAACGAGGCCGGCGATGACGGCGAACGCGGCGTGATCATCAACACCGCCAGCGTGGCCGCTTACGAAGGCCAGATTGGCCAGGCCGCCTACGCGGCGTCGAAGGGCGGCGTGGTCGGCATGACCCTGCCGATGGCGCGCGAACTGTCGCGTTTCGGCATCCGGGTGATGACGGTGGCGCCGGGCATCTTCTGGACGCCGATGGTCGATGGCATGCCCGAAGCGGTGCAGCAATCGCTCAATGCGTCCATCCCCTTCCCCTCGCGCTTGGGCAAGCCGGAAGAATTCGCCGATACCGTGGCCTTCATCCTGCGCAACCGCTATCTCAACGGCGAGACCATCCGCCTGGATGGCGCGGTGCGGTTGGCGCCGAAGTAAGCCGCGCGCCCTACTCTCTTACTCAAGACATCCAACGAGCAATCCATTCCCATGAAAGCTTTCGAAGTGAAGAAAGGCAACGTCGTCGAACACAACGGCGGCGTGTACCAGGTGCGCGATATCGAGCGCAGTTCGCCGCAGGGTCGCGGTGGCAACGTGCGCTTCCGTTTCATCATGTACAGCGTGCCCGGCGGCAACAAGCTGGACGCCAGCTTTGATTCCGACGACAGCCTGCCGGAAGTGGAGCTGCTGCGTCGGCAGGCCACGTTTTCGTACATGGACGGGGACGCGTTCGTATTCCTGGATGACGAGGACTACACGCCGTATACGCTCGATGCCAACGTGGTGGGCGATGACGCCGGTTACATCACCGAGGGCCTAACCGGCAGTTATGTGCAGGTGATCGACGAGTTGCCGGTGGCCTTGCAGTTGCCGCAGCACGTGACGCTGGAAGTGGTGGAGACGCCGCCGGAATTGAAGGGCGGCACCGCGACCAAGCGCCCGAAGCCGGCCAAGTTGAACACCGGCATCGAAATCATGGTGCCGGAGTACATCACCAACGGTGAGCGCATCCTGGTCAACACCACCACCGGCGAATTCGGCGGTCGCGCCGACTGAAAAAACGGGGTCAGAGTCCCTTTTCCCTGGTCTCGGATTCCCCCGGGAATCCGTCCGCAGGCCCCGCGGTCCATCCGCCGGTAAACGTACTCTGACCCCTGTTTTGCTCAGGGGAGCGTCGCGCTACCGGCGAGCGTGCGTACGCGTTCACCGATGGCCGCGAGGTTGGCCTGGGTAGTGTCGAGTTGCTTCGCCTCATTGTCCGGCAGCCAGCTGCGGGCGAGCTGACGCATGGCCTCGTCGCCGTCCTGCATGCGCGCGCCCGATTCGGCCAGGCGCAACTGCAACTGCTCCCGCTCCTCCCACTGCGGCAGGCCGTATCCGCTCGATGACAACGCCGCCGGCCGGCTGAGGAATTCGCTGTCACGCAGCCATTGGCGTATCTCGTTGCGGGCCTGGGTGGCGTCGCTCTTCGAGCCGCCAAGCAGTTGCCGCTTCAAGAGATCGCGCAGGCGCAGTTGTTGCCGCCGCAGCGCGGCTTCTTCCAGCACCAGCAGCGCGGCGCTGGTGCGCAGGTCGCCCTGTTCCAACCAGGGAGTCCGGCGCAGGGGAGCCTCGTCCAGCCAGGCCTGCGCGTCCTTCTGCGGCAACGCCAGCTGCGCCTTGGCGACGGCGAACAGGGTTTCGAAACGCGCGCTCATCGGTTCGAAGTAGTAGCCCTGGCGCAGCGCACGTGGGCGATCATCGAGTACGGACGGATCCGCCACGCCCGCACGTGCCAAGCGCTTGGCCAGACCGTTGGGCGTGATGCCACGCAAGTGCAGCGCCGACAGACGTGGCACGCCATCCTGCAGCAGGCGCCAGGTTTCAACCGCGCAGTTGTTGCTGACGAAGTAGTAGCGGCCGTCGTAGCTCCAGTGCAGTTGCGCGGCGCGTTCGACCAGCTGGCTGATCTCCCCGGCCGACAGGTCGAGCGGTATCGATTGCAGGCCGCGCAGTTCGGTGCGGGTGTATTCGTCGATCACCTGATCCAGCGGCAACACGAACAGTCGCGAGGGATACGAACCGGTGAGGCCGCGCCAGCTGGAAATCTGCACGTCGCCGACAAACGCGCGGAACGACAGCACCCGGTGGTGGGCCAGATCCAGCCGGCAGTCCGGTCCCGGCGCCCGACCCGGCGCGCAGATCACCAGCCGCAGCATGCTGTGGCCCCAGCGACTCATCGCCTGCTCGTTGCCTTCGGCCAGCAGGTAATCCACCGCGTACACGCGCGCCGGATCCACGCTCAGCCATTCACTGCCGCCCTGCCCGCTGGCTGGCATGGCGAAAGCCTGCGCGGCCGGGCAAGCATCCGTCGCCATCCGCGGCGCACCCAGGTGCTCGGCCAGGTAGCGCGCCATCGCCGGACGGCGGCAGGCATAACCGGGATCGAGCAGGTACCACTCCAGGTTGACCGCAAAGTACTCACTCGGCCGCTGCAGTTCGTAGGCATCCGGGCTGCGATCGGTCATGCCATTGCGATGCCCTCGCCCACCCCAGGGCAGGGGTTTGCGCGGCCAGCCTGCCAGGTCCAGAAAACGCGGTTCGCGAGAAACGCCGCCGGCGGCGGAACGGTCGAAGCGGTGGGCCAGTTCGTGGATTAGCGCGCGCACGGCGGGCGAAGCGCGCAGTTGCTCGACCGGCGCTGGGTCTTGGAAACGGGCGTCGTCACCGATGGCGATGCGGGTCGCGGAGTCGGTGTCGGACTCGCTGCCGGTGTCGGCGTCGAGGGGCCCGTCGAAGTCAGACCGGCTTCCGCTGATCTGCAACCAGCCCGGCAACAGCGATTCGTCCAGCCAGATGCGTCGGCCCGTGCTGCGCCCATGCACATCGGCCGGCAAGGCGCGCCATCCCAGTTCGGTGCGCGCAGGCAGCGCGGCGAGCAGGCGCTCGGGCAACAGGGGTTCGACGGTGTCGATAAGCGCCTGGCTGGACTGGCGCGTGTGCGCGTCCACGCCTTCGACGCTGATCTGCAGCCGTGTTTGCGCCGTGGCCGGCAGGCTGCCAAGCAGCAACAACAACAGCAGCCACCGACCGCAGCGCGGGACCGAATGATCCCGGGCAGTGGCGCCACCGCGCCATCGGCGCAGGCGGCGCGGCATCGGGATCAGCGCGCCAGGATGGCCTGCGCCAGCGCCAGATCACTGGCCTGGCGGGCTTCGGCATCGTGCTCGCGCAGGTAGCGCAGCGCGGCTTCCAGCTGCGCGCCGCGGATGCGGCCTTCGCTGGCGATGAAGCTGGCGGCGTCGTCGCGCGCCTGAAGTACGACCTTGTCGTCGTCCGAGCTGCTGCCCGAGGAGGCGGACGAACCGGCCGAGGACGCACCGGCGGAAGAACCGGCAAAGCTGCCGGCAAAGGCGGGAATCGACACGGCCAACAGGGCGGCCAGGAGCAGCGAACGGGACATTAGGAGTTGGATGACATTGAGACAGGCGGCAAGCCTACCTGCATTCGCCGGCAAACGCCTGAATCAAGCGCTGCCGGCGCGGCTCACGGGTCGAACAGCTTGCCCGGATTCATGAGTCCGTTGGGGTCCAGTACCTGCTTGATGCCGCGCATCACCGCGATTTCCGCCGCGCTGCGCGTGCTGTCCAGGTAGCCCTTCTTGACCAGGCCGATGCCGTGTTCGGCCGAGATGCTGCCGGCGTGCTGGCGCAGCGATTGCGCCAGCAGCTTGGTGACCTGCTCGCACTGGCGCACGAATTCGTCGTTGTCCAGGCCGTCGGGCTTGAGCACGTTGATGTGCAGGTTGCCGTCGCCGATGTGGCCAAACCACACCACTTCGAACTCCGGATAGGCCTGGCCCAGCAGGGTCTGGGTTTCGGCCAGGAACGCCGGCATCGCCGAGATCCGCACCGACACGTCGTTCTTGTAGGGCTTGTACGGCGCCAGCGCCTCGGTGATGCCTTCGCGCAGGCGCCATAGCTGCGCAGCCTGTGCATCGCTCTGGCTGATCACCCCGTCGCTGACCCAGCCCTGCTCCATGCAGGCTTCGAAGGCGGCCATGGCCGCCGCTTCCTGCGCCTCGTTGCCGATGGCGAACTCGGTGACCACGTAGTACGGATGCAGCTCCTCGAACGGCTTCTGCGCGCCATGCGCCAGCACATGCTGCAAGGCGCGGTCGGTGAAGAATTCGAACGCCTCCAGCTGCAGACGGCTGCGGAATTCGGCAAACACCTGCATCAGCACTTCGAAGGAAGGCAGCGCCAGCAGCATCACGTTGGTCGGCGGCGGCGGATCGGCCAGGCGCAGGCTGGCCTCGACCACGATGCCGAGGGTGCCTTCCGAGGCAATCAGCAGTTGCCGCAGGTCGTAGCCGCTGGAGTTCTTGATCAGGCCGCGATTGAGGTCGAGCAGCTCGCCGCTGCCGGTAACGACCTTCAGGCCGGCGATCCATTCGCGCGTGTTGCCATAGCGGATCACCCGGATGCCGCCGGCATTGGTGGCGATGTTGCCGCCAATCGAACACGAACCGCGGGCGGCGAAGTCGACCGGATACACCAGGCCGTGTTCGCGCGCGGCGTTGTGCACGGCCTCCAGGGCGATGCCCGGCTGCACGGTGAGGATGCGATCCACGGCGTCGAACGCCAGCACCTTGTTCATCCGTTCCAGGCTCAGCACCAGTTCGCCGTGGGCGGCGACGGCGCCACCGGACAAACCGGTGCGGCCACCGGAAGGCACCACGGCCACGCCCTGCTCGTTGGCCCAGCGCACGATCGCCTGCACTTCCTCGATGCGGGTGGGCAAGGCGATGGCCAGCGGCGCCGGCGTCCAGCGGCGCGTCCAGTCGCGGCCGTAGTGTTCCAGTTCGCTGGCTTCGGTGGTCAGGCGCAGTTCGGGCAGGGCTTGCTGCAGCGCCAGCAGGCGCGGGTCGTTGCTCGACACGATCAGTCAGGGCATCAAGAGGGGAGCGCCAGCGTGCCAGCGATGCCGGAGGCCGTCCAGCACTGAGGCGCCGCTGCTGACGTTGCGTCTGCAACCATTTGCGGACCGGGCGGCCGGGTGTGCGGCAATGCAGCATCGGCGGCCTGCTTCTGGCATAGTGCAAAGCCCCATTGCCGCTTGCCTTGCTCTTCCTCCATGTCGACCAAGAAGACCTCGTACCCCAAGCAGGACATCCGCGTACTGTTGCTCGAAGGGGTCAGCCAGACGGCTGTGGACACCTTCCGCGCGGCGGGTTACTCGCAGATCGAATTCCATGAGAAGTCGCTGCCGGAAGAAGAGCTGAAAAGGCGCATCGCCGAAGCCCACATCATCGGCATCCGTTCGCGCAGCCACCTCAGCGCCGACGTGCTGGCGCAGGCGCGCCGCCTGATTGCGGTGGGTTGCTTCTGCATCGGCACCAACCAGGTGGATCTGGACGCGGCCGAACTGGCCGGCATCCCGGTCTTCAACGCCCCCTATTCCAACACCCGCAGCGTGGCCGAACTGGTCATCGCCCAGGCGATCATGCTGATGCGCGGCATTCCGCAGAAGAATGCCGAATGCCATCGCGGCGGCTGGTCCAAGTCGGCCGCCGGCAGCCATGAGGCGCGCGGCAAGACCCTGGGCATCATCGGTTACGGCCATATCGGCACCCAGGTGGGCGTATTGGCCGAAGCGATCGGCATGCAGGTGATCTTCCACGACATCGAAACCAAGCTCTCGCTGGGCAATGCGCGTTCGGCCACCAGCCTGCAGGACCTGCTGGAACGCAGCGACGTGGTGACCCTGCACGTGCCGGAAACCGCCTCCACCCAGGGCATGTTCGGCAGCGAGCAGATCCACGCCATGAAGCGCGGCGGCCACCTGATCAACGCCTCGCGCGGCACCGTGGTCGATATCGACGCGCTGGCCGGTGCGCTGCGCTCGGGCCAGGTCGGCGGCGCGGCGGTCGACGTGTTCCCGGTCGAGCCCAAGGGCAACGCCGATCCCTTCGAGTCGCCGCTGCGCGGCATCGACAACGTGATCCTCACCCCGCACGTGGGCGGCAGCACGCTGGAAGCGCAGGACAACATCGGCGTGGAAGTGGCGGCCAAGCTGGTGCGCTACAGCGACAATGGCTCGACCCTGTCGGCGGTCAACTTCCCCGAGGTCACCCTGCCCGGCCACGACGGCAGCCGCCGCATCCTGCACATCCATCGCAATGTGCCGGGCGTGCTGTCGCAGATCAATGAAATCTTCAGCCGCCTGGGATTGAACATCGACGGCCAGTTCCTGCGCACGGATGCCAAGGTCGGCTATGTGGTGATTGACGTGACCGCTTCGGAAGAACAGGGCGCCGAGCTGCGCGAAGCCTTGTCCAACATCCCGGGCACGCTGCGCACCCGCATCCTGTTTTGATTTCGACGCCGCCGCGCCCGGGGCCGGCGGCGTTTTCCGATTAGGAGCCTGCCATGCCCCGCGCCCAGACGGCGTTCCTGTTTGATCTCGATGGCACCCTGGTCGACAGCGTCTACCAGCATGTGTTGGCCTGGAAGGAAGCGCTGGATCGCGAAGGCGTGGACTTGTCGGTCTGGCGCATCCACCGCAAGATCGGCATGAGCGGGGGCTTGTTCACCCACATCCTGCTGCGCGAAACCGGCATCGACATCACCGAGGAACGGCTGGCGCGACTGCGCCAGTGGCATGCCGAGGCGTACAAACGCAATTCGGCGCTGCAGCCGATCAAGCCGCTGCCCGGCGCGCGCGAACTGCTCGATTTCCTGACCGACAGCGGCATCCCCTGGGCGATCGCCACCAGCGGCCGCATGGAGACCGCTGCGCACAATCTGGAAGTGCTTGGCGTCGATCCGGCCAAGGTGCCGGTGATCACCCGCGACCTCGTGCGCCATGCCAAGCCGGATCCGGATCTGTTCCTGGCGGCGGCCGACGCGCTGGGCGTGGATATCCACCAGTCGCTGGTGCTCGGCGACAGCATCTGGGACATGCTCGCCGCCCAGCGCGCGCGTGCCTTGGGGGTGGGCCTGCTGTCCGGTGGTTACGGGCAGGAAGAACTGGAGCGCAGCGGTGCATTCCGGGTCTATGAGGATCCCGCCGACCTGCTGCGCCATATCGACGAGGTCGTGGCGCGTAGTTGAGTCAGCGCGTTCCGCCGTGAGGGGGAGGCACTTCAGTGCCGACTCTCTCTCTGCGCGCCAACCACTTCCTGGCCATCCGGCTCATCGACTCATCCGGATCCTGCGCCATCGGCGCGATCTCGCGCCAGGCCAGGTCCAGCGATTCCTCGCTGACCACGAACGCTTCGCTGCCTTGGGCCCGCACCACATAGCGCACGTCGTAATGCCAGTGGCCGGGAACGTCCTTGCGTTCGGGAATCCAGTGGCGGTCCAGGTCGAATATCGCGTCCGCCTCCACCCGTAAATCGGTCAGGCCGGATTCCTCTTCGGCTTCCTTCAACGCCACCTGCGCCATGTCGGTATCGCCATCGGCATGCCCGCCCAGTTGCAGCCAGCGCTGCAGTTTGCGGTGGTGGGTCATCAGGATGCGTGCGCCGTCGGCGCTCACCAGCCAGACTCCGCCGGTGAAATGGCCAGCCAGCCGATCGCGGACGAACGGGTCGTGCGGATCCCCCAGCAGGGTTTCGAACTCATCGACCGTCGCCGCCTCCTCCGGCCAGCGCTGCCGATAGGCCTGCAATTGTTCCAACAATGGGGATTCGCGCGGGCTCATGCCTGTTCAGTTGTCCATCCTGCCTTTGTTGCTCACATTATCGGGCCGATGCTGCGTTTGCGCTTGTGCTGATGGGCTCTGTTTGGCAAGGTACGGCGCTGCAATGCACGGACCGCCCACGGGTCCGTGACCGCTTCATGACGAAATGCGCCGGCCAAGACCGGACACACAACCTGGGGACATCGCGAATGCTCAAATCTCTTTTCAGGGTCAAGCCGGTGGAGCCGGCCGGCCACGTGGATGCTGGTGAACCGGTCGAAGGCAGCCTGGAAGGCGAAGCCACCCTGAAACGGACGTTGACCGGCAGGCAATTGATCCTGCTGGGCATCGGCGCCGTCATCGGCGCGGGTATTTTCGTTCTCTCCGGCCACGCTGCCGCCGAACACGCCGGCCCGGCCGTGGTCCTGAGCTTCATCATCGCCGGCTTCGCCTGCGCCCTGGCGGGCCTGTGCTACGCCGAGTTCTCGGCGATGCTGCCGGTCTCGGGCAGCGCCTACTCCTATTCCTATGCCACCCTCGGCGAGTTCGTCGCCTGGTTCATTGGCTGGAACCTGGTGCTCGAATATCTGTTCGCCTCGTCCACTGTCGCAGTGGGCTGGTCGGGCTATCTCAACAGTTTCCTCGCCACCTTCGGCATGGGCCTGCCCGAATCGCTGGCGGCGGCGCCGCTGAACGTGGTCAATGGCGCGGTGGTCTACACCGGCGGACTGATCAACCTGCCGGCGGTGGCCATCATCGCGGCCATCAGCGGCCTGTGCTACGTCGGCATCACCCAGTCGGCCTTCGTCAACTCGATCATCGTGGCCATCAAGGTCACCGTCATCGTGTTGTTCGTGGCCTTCGCCGCCAAGTACGTCAACGCGCAGAACTGGGTGCCGTTCATCCCGGAACGCGTGGTCGATGCCAACGGCCTGGGCCACTACGGCTGGGAAGGCGTGGTCCGCGGCGCGGCCACGGTGTTCTTCGCCTACATCGGCTTCGATGCGGTCTCCACCGCCGCCGGCGAGGCCAAGAATCCGCAACGCGACATGCCGATGGGCATCCTCG